>CALJDR010000082.1 GCA_938023515.1 uncultured Flavobacteriales bacterium | reverse complement strand
CTACACAAGGAGTATCGTCGGCAGCGTCAGATGTGTATAAGAGACAGACTTTATCGAAGGGCGGACAGAACGCGCCTACTGATAAAAACAATCCCATAATACGCCCCGCTTTCCCTGCCCGGAACAGCGGGGCGTTTTTATAAATAACCTTTCCGATTTATTTCACCTCTTTGCCCCTGAAAATAACAGGGAACCGTTTTTTTGATTAACTTTGCACCACGAAAACGGAATTCTCAATGCCGGTTCATCCGGCCGGGAGATTCGCTTAAAAAAAACAACTAAAATGGACGACTATCATCCGGAAAGTTATTTAACCCCGGACAGAGTCTGACTTACGGCGCTAAGTACAGGCTTTGCCCTTAAAAAGTTCTTGTACCATGCGCACATTTATCAACGGCGAAAACGGTCTGGTCATCATGGACCACTGGCAGCCGGACTGCTGGATCAACATCGAGTGCCCCACCTTGGAGGAACTCAATTACCTGACCGACGAACTTCACGTCCCACAGTCTTTCCTCAACGACATCGAAGACCCGGATGAACGCCCCCGCGTAGAACTGGAGGACGACTGGAAGATCATTATTATCCGTATTCCGGTACGCGACACGGCCAACCGGGGCGTACCGTTCTCCACAGTCCCGTTAGGTATCATCCTCCGGGGAGATGTGATCGTCACCCTGTGTTACCATCAGAACGACATGATCGCCGACCTGATCAGCTACAACCAACGCAAAAACAGGGGTTTTACAAACAGCTACAACCTCGTCCTGCGCCTGTTACTTTCCTCTTCGGTCTGGTTTCTGAAATACCTCAAGCAACTCAATATCGAGGTCAAACGGGCGGAAAAGAAACTGGAACGCTCGGTCAAGAACAGCGAACTCCAGTCACTGCTGCACATAGAAAATTGTTTCGTATTCTTCATTACCTCCATAAACGGCAACCTAATCCTCCTCCAGCGGCTTAAAAACCTGAAGAACGACCGGGAGTATTTCGATGAAGACCTGCTCGAAGACGCCGAGATCGAGCTCCGCCAGGCCCAGGAGTCCACCAATATCTATTCCGGCATCCTCTCGGGCATGATGGATGCCTATGCTTCGGTCATTTCCAACAACGTGAACGACATCATGAAACAGCTCACCTCGGTATCCATCGTATTGATGATTCCGACGATGATCGCGTCGTTCTTCGGGATGAACGTACCCAATTCCCTGGAATACAACGACTGGGGATTAGCCGGTATCATTATCGCCTCTGTCGTGCTTTCGGTGGGAGGTATCTGGTTGCTCCGGCGCCGAAAATGGTTCTAATTCCGGCAAAACCGTTTCATTTTTACACGATCTTACGCATGATTCCGCCCCGCATCCGGCCGGAAAGAAAATTATTTTTCCCTTTCTTTTGGTTCTTGATTGATTTCCATACTTTTATCGGATGAAAAATTTCCCGTACAAATATGGCATATTGAACGAGTATTCCTAAATTGCGCGCTCTAAAGAATCATATATACACTGTATAACCATTTGTAGAAGAACTATGAAGAGACTTATCATCGACTCGAAAAAGATGACGCCTGAAATCATGGCTCTGGTGAAGGAGAAATACCCGGACGGGTATTACGAGGACGATATTATAGTGTTCAAAAACCACAAGAACGAGACTATCGAGGCCATACAGGTCGAGACGGAGGATACTATCTATCTGATTAAAATCGGCAAATATCTCAGCGTAGGCCTTGAGAATTTTGAAATGGACGAAGATGTAGATACGGATGCCGCCGCCCCGGAGATCGAAGGAGATGACGAAGAAGATGAAGATTACGAAGAAAAAGCAGAGGACGACGACGAGGATTCTGACCGCGACGATGAGCAGGATGAAGATGAGGCGGAGGACGAAGAAGATGAAGACGACAAACTCCCTTCGGACAACAACGACTGATCGTTCTCTTTAAATAAATAAAAAGGCGGCCTTGATAGAGGCCGCCTTTTTATTATAATTTGATCGATCACCGAACCCCTTTCATCGCCCGGAAAAGCAGCGGAGAAAGCAGCAGCAGCAAAACACCGGCGGCCAAAGACTGCCAGGCGATAAATTCGAACGACTGCATGGATGGAGCGATAGCCTGGGCTACCTTTTCCATCTGCTGGGCCATGAAGTTCCCGATAGCGATAGAACCCATCCAAAGGCCCATCAGTACATTGACGATCCCGGCGGGCGAAAGTTTGGTCACCATGGACAAGCCTACCGGCGACATGCACAATTCCGCACAAGTCTGTATGCAATATACCCCCAGCAACCAAACTGCGGAGACCTTGACGATTTCCCCGTCCGGCCCGATGGTCAGGTTATACGCATAGGACATGATGAAAAAGCTGCCCGCCAGCAAAAGAAGCGATATAGCGAATTTCATCGGCGTATTGGGATTGGACTTCACCTTATCCAGGAAAGTCCACAGAATCGAAAATACAGGCCCTAAAAGGATCACGAAAAGCGGATTGATACTCTGGAAAAGAGAAGCCGGAATAAATCCGCGGTCCGTCCGGATATTCGCGAATTCGGTAAAGGTAGTACCGGCCTGTTCGAACCCGGCAAAGAATATAATGTTGAATACTGCCAAGGCGAATATTACCGCTACCCGGCTCCATTGGGTCCCTCCGCTGGTACCTTTTATCACACTGGAGAATATATAAACGGCTATTCCGAGCCCCAGCACCCAATACACGATACTCATGATATTTTCGGGCACATACAGGATCATAAATATGATCAGCAGGATCACGGCCAAAACCCCAAGCGTCCAATATCCTATCGTAAACCAGTCTTTACGGATCAATTGCATCTCTCCGGCAGGATGTTTGGGGGGTAGTCCGATTCCGGCCGTAGTGGTCCGGGAAACATAGAATACGATAAGGCAAATAAACATACCGACGACCGCTGCCAGGAAACCGTATTTCCAACCAATCTCTTCTCCGAAAAATCCCGAAGCAAACGGCGCGATAACAGCGCCTATATTGATACCCATGTAAAATATGGTGAATCCCACATCGCGTCGCGCATCGTTCTGGGGGTACACCGCCCCTACCATAGCCGTTACGTTAGGCTTGAAAAAACCGTTACCCATTATCAACAGCCCCAGTCCGGCATACAGCAGGTATTTCTTCAGAGCCATCGTTTCCGGAGAGAATTCTGTTTCGGCATAGAACATAGCACTGATAGCCAGCGAGAGCTGGCCGAACACCATCAGCAAAGCCCCAATGTAGGTACATATTTTCTGCCCCAATACTTTATCAGCCAGAATACCGCCGATAATCGGGGTGACATAAACCATTCCGAGGTATATTCCGTATATGGACATCGCCTGGAGCCTGTCCATCCCGAACCCTCCCGTAGCAAATGCCGCCGTAAGAAACAGGAACAGCATAGCCCGCATGGTGTAAAAGCTGAACCGTTCGCAGATTCCGGTGGAGAACACAGAAAGAAGCCCCATCGGTTGCCCGAAAAATGTTTTCTCTTTCATAATATACGTGTTAATTGTTTTTTTCTGAGCGCTAATTTATGGATTATAATCTACACAGGGGGCCAAGAAACGGTTTTTTTGAGGTTCATATCAAGGAAATGTTTTGTAGGGAAAAAAAACGCCTTATATTTGCAGTGCTTTAGCCCGGATGGCGGAATCGGTAGACGCACTGGACTCAAAATCCAGCGCCCGCAAGGGTGTGCGGGTTCGACCCCCGCTCCGGGTACAATGGCCTTGCAATAATAGATTTGCAGGGCTTTTTTTATTTTTCCTTCACGCACTTTGGAGCCGCTGCGATCTTATTTTTCGAAAAAATCGCACGGAACAAAAACCGCACCAGTGCCCCGGCGATAAGTAGTTGCAGGCACAAGGCAAACAGATAGTTTTTAGCAAGTGAGGAAAGCCATCTGAGAGGCAATTCCCCGTCGATTCCATATACCATAAATGTTATGAACAAACTCATGGTCGAGCACATGGTCGTCACCATCGTTATCGCCATTGCCAATATCTTAAAAAGCGGCCTCCCACACGGATCGACAAACCGGAAAGCTAATTTAACCGCGAGGAGTTTCGCAATAGTCAACTCATACAATACGGCCACGAAATAAGGGAGCCACATACTTTCTAATGTACTCCAAAGCATAGTCCGCTTCAATTTCCCGGAATTATCGGCAATATTATAAAGGGAGATGGAAAAGGCCATGACAAAGACCATCATGGCAGTAAAAACAACACTCTGTAACTTCGTCGAGGCATATCACAATCCAATATTTAATTAACCATATGGGCCGCTCCTATAGTCATAACTGGATTTACGCACAATCGTACTACTCGTTACTGCTCGTCTGGGGATGCGGTTACGCAAAAAACGAACTTTTTAGAAAAACAAATACCGTAAAAGACAGAGAAAAATTACCCATAAAAAAACCGGCGGCCTTTTCAGGCCGCCGGCAATATTCAAATCTATTTCAAGAATTAGATTTCAACCGAATATCCAGGGTTCTGGGTAAGGGTATAGCCTTTGTTCTTGTAGTAGATGATCTGGCTGATAGGAACGCACGAGAGCCAGGAACGCTGGTTGGTAGCAGCAGACATCAGGCTCAGAGAGTGTTGAACAGTGATCAGCCATCCGCGCATTCTCTGCATGGAAGCCAATACCGTAGCTTCAGGAACTACGATATCGTAGTTAGCATCACCCACATCTGCCTTGGTTTTCCATTCCCAACCGCTATAGTCATCTTGTCTGTAGAGCTTATAGTTCTTCCAGATACGCTGCTCACCATCTTTGGTTACGCACCAAAGTCTGGGGGCCAGGTCAATGAATGCCTGCAGGGAAAGCAGGTTCTGCAATTCCTCTCCTACCTTAGCCGGATTGGTCTGTTCAGCAGGATTGTTCTTCAGGTATTCATAAGAAGCTTTCCATTTGTTGTACAGGGCATCCAGTTCAAAGTAAGCGCCGCACTGAAGCAGGTTTCCTTCAGGGGTGTCTCTATAGTAGTATACACCGCTGTTGTCCTGTTCGCCCCAGCCAGTGCCCGGAGTACCGCCGTTATACAGACCGGTATATCCCGTCGAAGGATCATTCGGTTCGTTGCAATACTTACCAGGGTAAGTGTCGAAACGCTCCATATAAGGAAGGAATTTACCGAAAGCACGCAGGTCTTTGTTGCGAACCCAGTCGGAGAAGCATTCTACCGTACGCTCGCGACGAATCTCCCAAAGCAACGGAGAAACATCCGGATCCCGGGTAGGATCGGTCGGATAGCTGCCCAAAGTAAGAGCAGGCAGCTTCTGCGGGGTCAGGGCCGGGTTCTTCACACCGGTAGCCAGCGGTCTGTTGCGAACTACGTTGATAGATTCGTCAAGATCCTGCTGGGTTACAGCCGGGCCGCCAAGACCGCCGTCTGCCAGTTCCGCTTTAGCAGCGATCCAGGTAAGAAGCAGGTCGGAATAACGGTATACAGGCGCATTGGTAATGTTGTAAGGTGCACCCAGTTCAGTAATGGTATTAGAGCTTTCCAGCAGATAATCCGCATACTGACGCGGGAAAAGAGCCCGTACATAATAGCGGGTATTGGACAGCTTGGTGTAAGCAAAAGTCTCTGCTCCGATATAGCTGCCGGCCGTCATCGTACGAATAGAGTGTATCTGGGCTTCCAGACGGGGATCCTTGTTTATAACCAAGGCATTGTCCAGCATCGTGTACAGTTTGCCATAGTTGTCGGGGTTACCGGCATCAGCAATAACCGTCGTTTCGCTCGGCTGAAGTTTGCCGTCCCAGAACAGTACTACGTTACGCATGTAGTGTGCGTTCGGAGTACCACCACCACCACCGGAGTTCTGACCGTCGGAAACGAAGTTTCCACGGTAAGTCGTCATGGAGTGTTTGATCTGAGCAGAGCTGTAGAAACGGGCCATGATGATACCCTTGTTTGCACTCAGGTTATCGCTGGTGTATTCGGTACGATAGTCCGTTTGGATGGAATATTTACCCGAAGTTTTTACTACATTGGCCCATTCTACGGCTTTTGCAAGGCATTTCTTGGCATATTCCTGATTGCCTCCGAAATAAGTGGCAGGGCCATATTTCTGATAGCAACCGATCCAGAACATCCAACGGGCACCTGCGGTAGCAATGATGTACTTGTTGATAAGGTTATTGCCTCCGTCATCGGCGCGGCAGTTATCGACACCGTACTGGAAGTCATCGATTATATTATCGATGATACCCGGAGTATCTCCTACGGCATAGATATTGTCGCGGTCCTTGCAAAGGATATCCATGCTGTCTTCGGCCTTATCGAAATAAGGCACGTTGCCAAATCCCCAAACGAGGTCGGCATAACGGAAAGCACGGAGGAAGCGGGCTACGCCCAGCCAATGCTTGTAAGCCTCATCGGAAATAACGCCTTTAGAGTTATTTTCAACGCGGTCAATAAAAATATTGGCGCGGCGGATCCAGATGTAGGCATTACCCCAGCTTTCTTCGTTCAAATACGAAGCGCCGGTATAGCTACGGGAAGAGTTACCTCCGGAATAGTCGCCAGCGCTCAAACCACCGGGAAGTCCCGAAGATCCGATCTGGACATCCGTGTTGAAGCAGCTGCGGTTTGCAGGGCAAAATACGTCCCAGCCGCTACCATAACCGAAGAAATAAGCTCTGTAGTAATATATGGAGTGCAAGCGCAGGTTGGACTCGCTTGTCCAGAAGTTAGAGTCGTCGACAGTATCCAACGGCGTTCTGTCGAGGAATTCCTTAGTACAACCTGTGAACAGGATTGCAATAAGTACTATCGGTAAAAAGTATTTCTTTTTCATAATATTCCTATAAGATTATATTATAGTGTGAGCTGAAGTCCGATGGTATAGTATTTCGGCAGCGGTGTAGTAACACCGAGCTGTCCTATTGCATAGCCCGAACCAGCCGACATATTACCGGTATTGAGTTCAGGGTCGATATCCACCTTCAGATTGTCGATCGTGAAGAGGTTTTCAACCGTGAAGTATGCGCGAAGCCTGTTGATGCTTACCTTTTTGGTCAGGCGCTGAGGGATAGTGTATCCGATCGTGAGCTGTTTGAGGCGCAGGTAGGCCATGTTCAGCAGATACTTGTCGTTCTGCTGCCAGTTGCCGTTGGTGTAATCCTCGCGGCTCATTGCAGTTGAGTTCGGCCAGTAGGCATTGGGGTTCTCTGCAGTCCATCTGTTGGTGATGATCTTGGCAGAAGCACCGTTACCAAGCTCAGGAGCCGGCGATACCAGCGGTCCGCGGGACCAAGCATCGCGTTTTCCGATACCCTGGAAGAACAGAGCCAAGTCGAATCCTTTCCAGTTCAAGTCTACGCGGAAGCTGTATTCCCATCTGGGCATCAGGTTACCGATCACCTCGCGGTCGCCCGGATCTTCAGTAGTTCCCTGCCCGCCGTTGATAGCACCATCGCCGTTAAGGTCCTTGTACTTGATCTGACCGGGAGTGGCAGTCTCCAGACCGTTCTGGTAGTTGTAACCGGGTTTCAGTCTGTAAGCCTTGTTGTAGTACCATACAGCAGATTCTCCGCTGGGGATGCTCTTACCGTTGTAGTTCGCGATCTCTACGAAATCGTTCAGCTGATACAGGCGGTCATATCTGTAACCCCAGATTTCTCCGTAGGTCTGGCCGCTATACCAGTTGCCGCTGCTAACCAGACCATTAAACGTGTGGGTTTCTGCATCCACATACTTAAGGATCTTCGTTTTGGCGTCAGATACACCTGCCGTAACAGACATGTTCAGACCGTTCTTGAAGGTGTGGTTGAAATCCACCGACAATTCAAAACCGTTAGTGCGCATCGTACCGTTGTTTCCTCTCGGGGAATCAGCACCGAAAGTAGCAGGCATCGATTCGCCGGGAACGAACATATCGGTAGTTTTCTTATTGTACCAGTCGAACGAAAGGCCGACTTTATTCTTCCAGAAGCGAGCATCAAGACCGAAGCCCAGGGTAGAAATTCTTTCCCACGTGACATCGCTGCGGACAACGGACGGGCTGCTATAAGTCTGGTATACCACAGAGCCGTCATAGTCGCCCCAAGGAGCGTTCGTGCCGGAAGTATATTTGGTCAAAGTCGGGATGTAGTAACCGGAACCGATAGCTTCGTTACCCAACGTACCATAGCTGGCACGGAATTTAAGGAACGATACTACATCTTTGATGCCCTGGAAGAAGTTTTCTTCAGACATGATGTAGGCCAGAGATCCGGATGGGAAGAATTTCCATCTCATATCTTTCGGATATTTCGAAGTAGCATCGTAACGTCCGTTGAGCTGGATGATCCATCTGTTTTTCCAAACGTAGTCCAAACGGGCGAAGTAACCTACCGAAGAGTTCCAAGTACGGCTTCCGGAAGCGGTCATGTTGCCCTCTGCCAAGTTGAAGTAAGGACGCTCCGGATAGATCAGACCGTATTTGGTCGAAGAGTTGGAGTAGAATCTGTAGCTCGATGTGTTGATACCGACCATAGCCTGGAAGTCATGGTCTCCCCATGTATTCTTATAGGCAGTCTTAGCCGTCATTTCCACACGGTCGGAGTGCTTGGACGTTTCGCTTACGCGGTCCGATCCCGTACCCTTAGTGGTAACCATACGGTAGTTCCAACCCTTTTCCTGGGTAGCGCCTTCCGTACCAGCCGGCACGATCTCACCGTATTTGTTACGATAGATAGCAGCACCGTTTTCGTCAGTGATTGGCACAGTAGCTGCAGACCAAGTGTCGATATAGCTTCTCCAGTATCCCGGATAGTACTCGAAACGGTTGTCCGACATATAAGTAAGGTCGATATCTGCAGACCATCCTTTCAGAAGGTTCAAAGTACCACCGATATTAGCGGTAAGGTTCTGTTTGGTGTCGGTCAGGATACCGGACTGTTCTATTTCGGAACGTGCGTCACGGGTATCGTATCCGTACCATTTAGCACCCTGCGGGTAATACTGGCTCCAACGGAGTGCATACCACAGTGCGTCGTAGGTGGTACCATCCTGGTTGTTAGGATATTTCTTTTCGCTCTTGGCATATCTCATAGAAGCACGGGCCGTGAAGAATTTGTTGACCTTCGTGGTAAGAGATATAGAAATATTGTAAACCGAGAAGTTATCCTTCGATACATCCAGGAAACCTATCTGGTTGGTGTAACCCAGACCGATGTTATAGGTCGTATTTCCGGTGTTTCCGGAGATAGAGATGTTCTGCTTGATCGTCGGGGCCGAATCCTTATAAATGGACTCGTATACATCATACGTTCTGTATGCGATATTACGTTCCGAGAATCCACGCGGAGCGCGGGTTTCCCAGTCACGTCCATAAACCATGGGTTCCAGCGTATTCATGCCACCATAGGTATCCTGCCACCATTTTGCCCGTTCGAGGTCGTCAAGGGTCATATACCAATAGAAACCTGTAAGGGAGTTCGTCTGGTCAATGCCTCCGTCAGTCATATTACGACGGCTCAACGTATAGTTGTAGAAGTACTCATAGGATTCTATTGCACCCAGTTTAGGCATCGAAGTCGGCTTTCTGAAAGCGACAGATCCCTGGTAAGTTACGCTTACCGAACCAGACGGTTTCTCGGAGCCGTTCTTGGTCTTGATAAGAATAACACCATTAGCTGCTTTGGTACCGTAGATAGAGGCAGAAGCAGCATCCTTCAGGATGGAGATCGATTCTACGTCATCAGGGTTAAGCAAGGTAATGGTCGGGATTGGCACGTTGTCCACCAGGATCAGCGGGTCGCTGGCACTGTTGATGGAGGAAATCTGTCCACGGATACGGAACTTAGGATCGCTACCAAGCTCACCATTGGCGACAGTAACGTTAAGTCCCGGGGTAGTTCCCTGAAGGGCACGACCGATGTCAGGAATAGGACGGCTGTCCACGGCCTTCGCTACGTCTACTGTTGCTACAGAAGCGGAAAGGTTTTCCTTCTTCTGAGAACCGTAACCGATCACAACCACGTCTTGCAGCATTTCTGCATCCTGGTTGAGCTGTACTGTTACAGTAGCTCCTGGCTGAACGTTTACCACCTTGGTTTTGTACCCCACGAAAGACACTTGAATCTGTGTCTTCCCTGCGGGTAGGGTAAGAGTGAAGTCACCGTCGAAGTTCGTCGACGTTCCAACACCTTTTACACCGGGTACAGCGATATTCGCTCCGGGAATGGTCTCCTTCGTCTGCGCGTCGATAACCTTTCCCTTGATTGCCTGTCCCCAAGAAACTATTGAGAACAGACAAAAGATCAATAATATTAAACGCTTCATTAGTGTAAGTTTTTAACTTAAATAATTTGGAAAGTGTTGATTTTCATTATAATATTTCCATTGGATCTATTGATAGTATCCGTCCCTCTATCAGAGTTATCCACGCTCTTCCATCAGGTCCTTCCACTATCTTGTTCGCGGCGGAATTACCCGCATCGAACGTCCATTTTACGGCCCCGGTCTTACCGTCCACCGCAAATACCTGTCCGCGTCTGTTGGTCAGGAAAACGATCCCGTTTTCCATCTCGGCAGGCGGACACGGAGTGTGTTCGTAGCCGTATTTGCAATCCGAAGCCCAGACTTGCTCGAAATCGTCCGAAACAGCGGATGCGCAAATAAGCACATCATTCATGGTTTTTGCGTACACTCTCTCCCCGTCCTTTGACAGACAAAGAGATTCGCGTACCTTATTAAGGTTTGTTCTCCAAAGTTGTTCTCCGTTGGCAAGATTTATCGCCGTCATTCTGTTGTCGGGTGCGACAATGATCACTTTTCCATGACTTACCACCGGAACTACGTTGCCGGGAGAGTAAAGCTTCTGGGCGCTGCCGTTGGTCCATTTCCACACCACATCGCCTGTATTGGCATCAATGCAGTAGAGGTATTTATCCCAGCAGCCGGCCAAAATCTTATCTCCGGCTATAGTGGGACGGCCCTGGAAAAGACCGTCGCCAATTTTCTTTTTCCATTCTATACGGCCGTTCTTGCAGTTGAATTTGACAAATTCACCGAAGCTGCCGCCTATATATCCGTATCCTTTTTCATCGGCTACTCCATCTCCGGGTACCGCAGAGCCCATATTAAAGCTCCACAATTTCTTCCCGTTCTTGCGGTTATAACCGGCCACTTCGCCGTCCGAATTGGCCGACACCACCACTCCGGCGCCCATAAACGGAGTGGAGTAGATCGTGCTGCCCTTTTCGGTAGCCCAAAGGATCTTTTTGGTCTTTATGTCGAGGCATTTGAGCTGCCCTTCGGAAGTCCCGTACACGATCGTATGGTCCGAGGGGAAGCAAACTCCCGTATATACGGAAGCGGAATCCTGGTAAGAAAAAGGAACTTTTACCGGATCGCTCTGCGGCTCGTGGTAAACGCCGTCGAAAATCTCGCCGACGCCAGAACGGTCGCCCACCTGAGGGATAACCCAGCCGAGTTCTTCCGCATAACCGTTCTTTTCCTGATGCTTAGCGATACGGATGGAATCCGCAGTGAAAACTACAGAATTGTAGACCCCGTTATCTGCCGGCTTACCCAACATCGTGGTAGCCATAAAACCGGGAATTCCATCATAATTCCTGAGCTGGAATACATGATGGTGTCCATTTATATGTAGAATTGTATTGTATTTCTTGAGAATGTTAACTACATCCTTGTAGTTGGAAAGGCCCTCGCCCAAAGGATAGTGGGCAACCGATACCACTTTCTTTCCCGGCCTATACCTCTTGGAAAGTTCCTGATCCAGCCAAATGATATCTTCTTTCTTAACAGCCCCGTCTCCCATTTTCATGTAAGGGCCGGTAGAATAACCTATAAAAATATAATCTCCCGCTTCGACTACAAAACGGTCGTTCTTCCAAAGTTTGATAATAGTTTGGCAGGCGCTCTCCGACCAGTTGGTCTCATGATTGCCCGGCACAAAGAAATAAGGCATCTTCAACGCCTCTAACTTATTGTATACATTTTCGAGCTCGGCATCCGAACCCACGTTGGACACGTCTCCATCCACAATAACAAAAGAATAGCCCGACTTGTTCACACGCTCGACCGCCTGCGTCAGATTTTCATCCGCAGGTGTCCCGGGAGATATGTGCAGGTCGGTAAACACCGCTACGCGCAACGTATCACCAACTTGTATCTGTGCGCCGAGGCACAAAGAAACAAGCGAGAGAATAAACAAGAACAAACCTTTCAAACCTCTCATTGTGTTATACTTATGTTAAAATACACACCAGACTATATTCTGAACAAACCATGAACACTTTACAGAATACCATCTGAGCAAAGATACATCTTAAAATGTAATTAATACACCATAAGGATCGCAGTGCTTAAAAATTTAAGTATTTTTTCGACAAAAAATCAATATTAACATTTTAAATACAATAATTAACTATTGTACCATCGTTAAAGTATCCCCCCATTCCTTTTTTAAAATGTTAAAATCGTTAAATGGTTGTTGCAATGACATACAAAACGGGGCAAAAGGGAAAGCAAAACACAAAAACAATTGAAAACCAAAATAATACAAGACAGTGTACAAATGAATCCCTAAAAACAAGGCATATTTGACAAATATATTGCCCTATAAAACTTATCTGAAATTTTTAAGCGGACTCTCAGCAAAATATTTCCGGGTGATAGGAAGCCTGACGCCCATTATCTCGACCTGATTACCGTCGAACCAGTCTATCTTATCAATGGCCACCATATAGGAACGGTGTATTCGTACAAACCGCTCGGCAGGCAGGGACGCGGTAAAATTCCCAAGCGTATTATAGACGAGGTAACTTTTCTTTTCGCAGACGATTTTAATATAGTCCTTTACGCTTTCTACATAATAGATATCCTCAAACGGCAGCCGAAGATATTTTTTGTTTGCCTTTATAAAGGTGTACTCCTTTTGGGAATGGGGAACAGAGTTTCTATAATGAATCGAAAACTGCCTCTTCAAGCGCTCCAGGCAAAGGAAAAACCGCTCAGGACTGCATGGCATCACCAGATAATCGAATACTACCGGGACTTCATAGCTTTTAGCGGCATATTCCCCATCGGCCGATATAACGACTACCGGAGGAATGTTCTCTATCGAGGTCTTTAGCAGGGGGAGAAAATCCGCACGGGATACTATCCTGTCATCGATGAAGAGAACATCTGCCTGAGGCCGGCTGACGGACAGCCACTGGGAAAAATCCGGAAAAGACTCGGACACGGAGAAATCGGGTATCTCCCCGAAAAACTCTCTCAGGGCCTCGATCCACAAAGGATTGGAAGACAAAACAGTAACATCTTTCATAATCGGCAGGATTTTCCCCGGCCTAATTTACGATTTTTTAAGTTACCCACGCATTTGAAGATATTTATATCAATCCGACAGGGTCGGGCAGGATTTTCACACAAGTATTTCCATTTGTGCAGATATTTATTGCAATAAAAGAACTAAATTTGCCCGGAGTGTCCCCCGGACACTCATACGGAATTCCTAATATATCCTACCGAGAAAAAAATGGAAAAGAAAGAGCGCATAAAGTCCATCGACGTACTGCGGGGGCTCACCGTCGCAATGATGATCATGGTAAACAATCCCGGCACGTGGGGCGCTATCTACCCTCCGTTAAAACATGCTCCCTGGAGCGGGTGTACACCCACCGACCTGGTGTTCCCCTTCTTCATGTTCATCGTAGGGGCTTCCATGTGGTTCGTATTCAGTAAAGCCGATCATAAATTCGCCGGCGGCCTGGGAAAAAAGGTGATCGTCCGTGCCGTGATGATCTATCTGGTGGGATTCCTTTTGGCCTGGTACCCTTTCTTTAACATCCCGATAGAAATGGCGCCGCATAGTTTCCTGGGCATCGAGTTTTCTTTCCCCTCGATGAAAAACCTGGAGACGATCCGCATCATGGGCGTGCTGCCCCGCATCGGGTTGGCCTACGGCCTGACCGGGCTGCTTATCCTCGGACTTAAAAAAGTAAAATACATTCTGATCGCCGCGGCAGTCATCCTGCTGGGTTATTGGGGGTTGTTGCATATCTTCTATACCGGCGAGGGCTTTATGGAACTCACCGGCAATGCCGCCCAGCGTTTCGACCTTTGGGTACTGGGCGCCGCACATATGTATAAAGGATACGGGGAAGTATTCGATCCTGAAGGCCTGCTCTCCACCCTGCCGTCGATGGTGAACATCATCCTGGGTTATATGGCCGGCCGTTGCATCGCCATGAACCAGGACAAACTGAAAGTGAGCCAGCAATTGATGTTCTGGGGCGCTATCGGGGTAATGATCGCTTTAGCGTGGGATTACGCATTCCCCATCAACAAACCGATGTGGACCAGTTCGTACGTGCTCTTTTCCTGCGGCTGGGCGTCCATCCTGCTGGGCATGTTCATCTATATTATAGATGTAAAACACAAAGACCGGTGGACTAACCCGGCACTCGTATTCGGGATGAACCCGCTGTTCATCTTCGTATTGGCGGGATTGGTGGCCAAGACGCTCGCGATGATAAAAGTACCGTACGACGGGGGCATGATCTCCATGCAGCCGTTTTTGTTCAAAACCATTTTCATTCCGCTTGGTTCGATCTTTACGGACGATCTGCGGTTGGCCTCGCTGTTCTTCGCCATTTTCTACATCGTTTTGTTCTGGCTGATCGCACGGATCCTATACGTGAAAAAAATATTCATAAAACTCTAAGTCTTTCATCCGTATGAAAAAAATTTTTCTTCTGTTACTCCTGCTTCCTCTGGGCCTTTGGGCGCAAAAGTCCAAAGTAGAGAATGCCGATGCCATGACATGGGTGGAAGGCGGAATCAACCGGGCGGACCGTTCTCAGAAAAAGATCACGCTGGTCTTTACGTCCGACGGATTCGTGGACGGCTACGAAACGATCAAGTCCACCCTCAAAAAACACAATATCAAAGGGGCGTTCTTTTTTACGGGTAATTTTTACCGCATACCCGCGTGTGCCCCTATGGTAAAGGCCCTGAAAAAAGACGGGCATTACCTGGGCCCCCACTCGGACAAACATCTTTTATGGTGCGCCTGGGAAAAACGGGACAGCCTGCTGGTAGACAAGATACAGGTATATAAAGATATTATGGACAACTACGGCGAAATGGCCAAGTTCGGCATCAAGCTCAAAAATGCTCCGTTCATGATACCCCCGTACGAATATTACAACGCGCAGACCGCTGTCTGGGCGAACGAACTGGGCGTACAGCTGGTCAACTTTTCCCCGGGCACCAGCTCCAATGCCGACTATACGACGCCCGACGCCAAAAATTACCTCTCCAGCCAGACCATCTACGACCGTATCCTGAAATACGAACAGGATCAGCCGGACGGTCTGAACGGATTTATGCTGATGGTACACTTCGGGGTAGACCCCCGGCGCACAGACAAATTCTACGACCGGCTCGACGAACTGATCACCGAACTCCAATCCCGCGGGTACGAGTTCGTTCCCATCACCGACCAAATCAAATTAAAAAAGAAATAACCACTTTATAATACTATCGACAAACAATGAAAAAAGCATTATTTGCCACCGTCCTGCTATGCGGGATATTACTGGCCGCCTGCGGCGGCCCGAAGGTGACCGGCTGGATCCGCATCAACCAGTTGGGATACCTTCCCCAATCCGACAAAGTAGCCGTATTCCTGATCCAGGATTCGGCATACGCTAAAAAATTCATCGAAATCAAGAATTTTGAGGTAAAAGATTCCGCCACGGGCAAAACCGCGGGAAAATTCAAGGTCGAAAAGGATTTTGGCGCCTGGGAACAGTTCAACAACACGGTTCGCCTGAACTTCTCCGCCTTCCAAACCCCAGGTACTTACTACATTGAAGCCGGCGGCGTGAAATCCCCCTATTTCAAGATCGGCACCAACGTATACGACGGGACGGCCGACTTCCTGCTGAACTATATGCGTCAGCAGCGTTGCGGATGGAACCCGTATACTCAGGATTCCTGCCATCTGGACGACGGTTTCATCGTATCCGACATCCGGCGCATGGACGGCAAGCATGTGGACGTAGTGGGCGGCTGGCACGATGCCACCGATTACCTGCAGTACTCCACCACTTCGCTCAACGCGATCTTCCAGATGATGTTCGCTTACCAGAATAACCCGGGCGCTTTCGGCGACCAGTACGATGCCAACGGTATGCCGGGTGCCAACGGGATTCCCGACATTATCGATGAGATCCGCTGGGGTCTGGACTGGGCGCTTAAAATGAACCCGGAAAAGAACGTGATGTTCAACCAGATCGCCGATGACCGCGACCATATCGGTTTCCGCTATCCGGCCAACGACCCGGCCCGCTACGGCCGTAAGACTCCCGACCGCCCTGTATATCAGGTGACGGGCGTACCTCAGGTACGGGGCAAGTTCATGAACAACACCACCGGCGTATCCAGCACGGCAGGCAAGTTCGCTTCGACCTTTGCTTTGGGTGCTCAGATTATGCGTGAATACGATCCCGAATACGCCGCCAAACTCCAAGAGAAAGCCAAGGATGCCTACGAATTCGCCCAGACCAAACCGGGCGCTCAGCAGACAGCCAGCGTTGTATCCCCATATATCTACGCCGAGGACAGCTGGGCGGACGATATGGAACTGGCCGCCATCCAGCTCGATTACCTGGGCCAGGGAGGCGAATATTTGGCCGATGCGATCAAATACGCAGGCATGGAGCCTGTAACTCCTTGGATGGGGGCCGATACGGCCAACCATTACCAGTGGTATCCGTTCGTGAACCTGGGCCATTACTTTGTGGCACAGAACGCCAAAGGCGCTGAGCGCGACACGGTCATCGCTTACATGAAGAAAGGCCTCGAAGGCATCCTGAAACGCGGAGAAACCAACCCGTTCCTCAACGGCGTTCCGTTCATCTGGTGCTCCAACAATCTCGTGGTAGCCGCCATCACCCAGTGCCGCCTGTACGAGCAGCTTACCGGCTCGAAAGAATTCGCCGAAATGGAAGCTTCGCTGCGCGACTGGCTGTTCGGTTGCAACCCGTGGGGGACTTCGATGATTGTCGGAATGCCTTCGTGGGGAGATTATCCGGACGATCCGCATACTTCGTACCGCGACGGCGGCAAGAAACTGGCTGCCACGCCCGGCGGACTGGTGGACGGCCCGGTATATCTGAGCATCTACAACCAGCAGATCGGTGTTCGCCTGTCCAAAGAAGACGTATATGCTCCGTTCCAGACAAGCATGTGCGTGTACCACGACGACTATGGCGACTACTCGACCAACGAGCCGACTATGGACGGTACGGCCAGCCTTTCGTTCTACCTTTCCTCCATGCAGGAAATGGGCAGGAAACAGGCCGAGGCTAAATAAACAATATCCGAACGTTCGGATCGATCCGGCCCTGTCTTCCGACAGGGCCGGATTTTTATTTAACCCCATGATTTTTATACTGTTAATATCAGTTTTCCCCTTTTTATCCGCTGCATTTTTCCCCAATCAAAAAAATCTCCTTACTTTTACCCCGCAATGGTTTCCGCTGGTCATATCCTGGCCACGGAATGAAAAGGGAATGCCGTGCAAATCGGCAACAGTTCCCGCTGCTGTAAACTCTTTTCTCCGCAAGGAGATATGTTGTCCGATTCTTTATAACCACTGGCCTTCGGGGCTGGGAAGGTGTCGGACAGGAGTAAGTCAGAAGACCTGCCACTGCATAATCAGAAGATTTGACGCTTGCGGAGAACGAGCCGGATCTGCGGATATTTTTTCACGCCTGTTTTTGCACGGACATTTTCCAGTGGCTATTGGTGCATTTTTCCCGCCGCCGTCTTTTCTTCTGTTTGGATTTTTAAAAATCAATTCACTTTAAACCAAACAGATATGGAAAAAAACACATCTCACAAAGAAATTTACCAGGCCCCTTCCATCACTATCGTGGAGGTAGCCGTAGAACAGGGCTTCGCCGCCACAGGTGGTACGAACCCATGGAACCCGGGAGGCGGTTTTTAACCGGGAGAAAGAAATGAAAACGAAACTTTCCCTCGCAGGACTCGCCATAGTGGCGGGACTGCTCGCCGCCAGTTGCAGCAAACAGGAAAACGGAGACCGCACAGGCCTGCCGGAAGACGGGACCGACCGCTACATCGCCCTCGACCTTTCGGTTTCGGGACAACAATTCCCCGCCAGCCGTACTTCGCTGGAAAACGACCATTCGCTGTCCTGGAAACTCAATGACAGCATTGCCGTCTATGCCGAGGGCGTAAGCGCCAGTTACCGGAAAGAAAGGGACGGAAATCCCGGGAAATACCTGACCAAACGCAAAGAACTGATCAATTTCGCCCTGGCGGCCCATCAGGCAGACGGGGCCGCCGCCAAATTCCAGGCCCCTGAAGGACATGCAGACGGAGACTACGAATTCTTCGGCTTCCACTGGAAGGTGAGCAGTTCCTATCCGGAAAACACCCGTAATTTCTATGCGTACTATCCGCACAGCGAAGAAAAACCATTTGTAAACTATAGCGGCTGGAATAAAAAATTCCCCTTCTCGCTGCCCAATGAACAGACGCAGCCCGGAAAAAGCGACTTCGGGCATCTTCCGGGGATGGATATACTCTACGCATCGACTACCCTTACCCTGCCCGACGGCACGGCCAACAACGACGAAATGTCCGCATCGCTTCAATTCGATTTCCAGCACCTTTTCGCCCTGCTCAAATACGAGGTGACCAATGCTACCTCAAGCCCGCTGCGGATAGACCGTATCGCGCTCGACGCAGGGACACAGCCCATTGCAGGGGATTTCCAGGTAGATGCCGAAACGGGAAATATGGCAGTCGTCCGGCCCGCATCGAGCATCGTGCTGAATTGCAAGGACGGATTTACGCTGTCCGCCGGGGAATCAGTAACCGTTTACATGGTCGCTGCGCCGGCTATTCTGTCCGGGGCGACTGTCCGGGTGGAAACCGACCGGGGGCAACAGGAATTCCCGGCCAATGCCACGCTGGCAGCCGGAAGTTATTACACCAAAAACATCGCAGTGAATGTTCCCATGCAGAATTATACCCTGAAAACCGCCGATTTCGAGGACATCGTATCGAGTGGGCAAAGCAAATTCCTGGCCGACTCTCCGTTCGGGGACAATGTCGACGGGAAGAATACAAATTACGCCCCGTACACCGACGCCGCTACTGGCCTTGTTTTTTCGCTCAACAAAGGGGCTTACCAACCGGCCAGCTACGATTACCACCGCATCGGGGGAGGCTTCTGGGGATCAAATTACAACGATATGACCACCAGCGGGGTGCTCAACCATTCGAGCGTTTACTATTCCGACCCGGGAACGGGGAAAGGCGGCTACGGCGGCTCGGAATACTTCGCGGTATGTTACGAATCGACCAGCGGGGGTATGAGCTACATCAACGCCCAGATCGCTTTTGAAACCGCGGATACGGAAAAAGTATTCGACCACCTGTGGGTGAACAATAACACCTTCGCCGTGCTCGACATGGAAAACGGAAGTTCCCTGATGACAGCGCCCTTCTCTTACGCCCTCAAATCATGGTGTAAACTCATCGTAACGGGTGTAAAAGCCGACGGCACCGAAGTGGGCCGCGTAGAATTCTACCTGGCCGATTTCCGCACGGCCGATGCACCGGGGATCGTCAAAGAATGGTCGAAAGTAAACCTGCTCCCGCTGGGAAAAGTCCATTCCCTGCGATTCAGCATGGAAAGTTCCGACACCAATGAATTCCTCGGCACCCCGGCCCTAAACAACCCGGCCTATTTTTGTATAGACAATGTGACGGTCCGCCTGTAAATTCCTTTTTGCCCAAACAGAGCAGGCATTAGGATTTCCCGCTCCGTCATCAAAGTCCGGCCCCGCCCAAAAGCGGGGCCGTTTTTTAACATTTATTCCGGGGCTTCCCTGGTCTTCCCCCAGATATACGGCCAACAATCCATGGGAACAATCGATGCAAAAAAAAGCGCCGCATTCGCGGCGCTTTTTCACTAACGGGAGAATCCTATTTGTTCTTCGGTTTGGTACAGCGGTCCACCAGGTACACGAGCGACTGATAAGGAATACCGCTGTTGGTATTCAGTCCGATCTCACACGTACGGGAGTTGGAATACCCGTTGCGTATGCCTTCGGCCTCTAATTGTTTTTTCAGTTTGCGCAGGGCAAAAGCGTTCATCTCCGGATAGGTGAATCCCCGGTCTCCGGCAAAGCCGCAGCAACCCACCTCGGCAGGGACGAATACTTTTTCGGCGCAGACTTCCGCTACCCGGCGCAGGACATCGCCCTTGCCCAGTTTTGTCATGGAACAGGTTACGTGAATGGCGACCTTTTCCGGCACCTTGGTAAATTCGAGGCGGTCCATCAGATACTTGTCGATGAATTCCACCGGCTCGTACATCTTCACGCTTTTTATCTTCTTGAGCATCCGGTACAGGCACGGGCTCTGGTCGCAGATGACCGGATACTTGCCATTCTCCGAGGCTTCCAGCAAAGCGGCCTCCAATTCGGCCGTTTTGCGGTCTGCATCGGCGATAAATCCTTTACTCTCCCAGATGGTCCCGCAGCACAGGTTGCCCATGTTTTTGGGGAAGATCACCTCGTAGCCGGATTTGGCCAGCAGACGGGTGAATACCAGATGGAGCGGTTCCTGGTCGGGATCGCCTTTGGCGGCGCCCATCACCTGGTTGATACAGCTGGGGAAATAAACCACCTTATCCGGATTGGACGCTTTCACAGGCGGCTGTACCGGTTTGTCAATACCCTTGGGCATCGCCGGGGTCCAGAGCGGCAAAGCGTTGAACGTGATTTTGCGGGCGCCCCGGGCTACGGAACTCATCAGCGAAGTACCCAGCACACTGTGCACACCGTTGACGAACTTGAGTCCTACCCGCATGGAGGAGGTTACCGTCGAAAAATGATCCGCCACCCATTTGGCGATCTTTTTAGCCGTATTCGACGCCTCAGCCTCACGGATATCCTGGATCAGTTTACCCGTATCGATATTTACCGGGCACGAAGTGGCGCAGAGGCCGTCCTTGGCGCAGGTTTCGTTGCCAAAATATTGGAACGCTTTTTCCAGTTCGGTCAACAGTTCGGGATTTTCCCCCGTATTCTTCAGCCGGGAAACTTCGCGCTGGATGACCGTGCGCTGTCGGGCCGAAAGCGTAAAGCCGTTGGTCAGGCAATTAACCTCGCAAAACCCGCATTCGATACACTTGTCCACATGGGGATCGGTCTCGGTAAGGGTCTTGAGGTTCTTGATATGGCAGAGGGGATCGTCGTTGAAGATCACGCCCTCGTTGAGCCGGCCGTCGGGGTCGAACAGTTTCTTGACCTCGACCATCACGTTGTACGCATCGTCGCCCCACTCATGGCGCACAAAAGGCGCGATATTGCGGCCCGTACCGTGTTCTCCCTTGAGCGACCCGTCGTACCGGTCTACCACGAATTCCACCACGCTGTCCAACAGCTTCTGGAAGCGTTTTACTTCGCTTTCCGTAGCGAAATCCTGATTGAGGATGAAATGGAAGTTCCCTTCGATGGAATGCCCGTATATCACCGCATCCTGGTACCCGTGTTCGGCCAGTAAGGTCTGCAATTCAGCGACCGCCGTAGGCAGTACTTCCACCGGGAACACGATGTCCTCGATCAGACAGGACGTGCCGTTGGGACGCATAGCGCCCACAGCCGGGAATACCCCGGAACGAATGCGCCAATAATTGGAATATACTTTCGGGTCGGTCGTGAACTCGATGGGGTAAAGCGTTTCCAGCGAGCTGACTGCCTCGCGGACGTGCTCGATGTTCTTTTCGAGTGTTTCCTGATCCGAAGCCTTGGTTTCCAGCAGGATGGCCGTCGCCCCGTCGGGAAGGTCTTTTATGAATTCAGGGATGCCGTCGTTGTTCTCCACCGAGCGCAAGGCGCCGCGGTCGAGCAGTTCGGCCGTATCGACCGGCAGAGGCTTGAGGTTCTGCACGGCCTTGCAGGCGTCGACGATGTTCCCGAAATAGAGCATCGCACTGGCCTTGTAGGGGATTAGGGGAAGGGTATCCATTTCCACTTCGGAAATGAACGCCAGCGTCCCTTCGGAACCCACCATCAGGTGCGTGATGATATCGAACGGATCGTCGAAATGGACGAACGGATCGATGGAAAGCCCCGTCGTGTTCTTGATGCTGTATTTTTTCAGGATACGTTCGGCCAAGGGTTTATTGGCCCGTATGGCATCGCGTATCTCGATAATTTTGGCGATAAAATCGCGGTGCGTATGGAGGAATTCCTCCCGGGAGACGTGCGAACCCGTATCGAGCACCGTACCGTCCGCCAGGATGATGCGGATCGAGCGGAGTGTCCGGTAAGAGTTCTCGTTGGTCCCGTTCATCCCGCTGGCGTTGTTGGCTACGATACCGCCTATCATGGCGGAGCCCACCGATGCGGGGTCGGGCCCTATCTTCCGTCCGAAAGGCTTGAGGATCTGGTTCAGCCGCGCGCCGACGATGCCCGCCTGGCTGCGGATGATCTTACCCCCGTCCAGCACTTCGTATTTTTCCCAACCTTCGGACACGAGTACCAGCACGGAATCCGTGGAGGCCTGCCCCGAAAGGCTGGTCCCGGCCGCCCGGAAAGTGACGGGAACTTTATGCCGGGCGGATGCGGCGAGGATATCGCGCAATTCCGCCTCGTTGAATGCCCGGACGACCACTTTGGGCACGAACCGGTAGAAACTGGCGTCCGTCCCGTAAGCGAACGTACGGAGCGGGTCCGTATAGATGCGCTTGGGATCGACCGACTTCTTGATGTCGTCTATAAAACTCTGATACGATGCTGATAACATTTTATTA
This sequence comes from uncultured Flavobacteriales bacterium, assembly GCA_938023515.1. Lineage (GTDB taxonomy): Bacteria > Bacteroidota > Bacteroidia > Flavobacteriales > UBA1820 > Merdimorpha. The sequence continues at coordinate 24,280 of CALJDR010000082.1, read as the reverse complement.
CTCCTCCTGCTTTCTCTGTTCTATCTCAGTTATTCTATCTTGAACCCGTAGCACGCCCCCGACAGTACATCGTGGGTCGCCCCGGTCACGCTGGCCAGGCAGTTAGGCTGGTTGAGCACGCGCCGAAGTCCCAGGAAAGCGAAGATAAGGGCTTCCTTGAAATCGATGATGTTCTTGGCCGGCTTGATGAACTCGATGTCCGCATAGGCCTTTACGCGCTCCAGCATATACACATTGTAGGCTCCCCCGCCGGTGACCAGCACTTTGCTGCCCGGGCGGAAATTGCGGGCGATCTGGTACGAGGAATGCTCGGTCAGGGTGGCTATGAGGTTTTTGAATTCGTCTTTGCAACCTTCCACCAGCGGCATCACGTTCTTGTCGACCCATTCCTGGGCGAGCGACTTGGGCGGCTGGCGATGGTAGTATTCTAAAGCGTTAAGCGCATCGAAAAGTTCTTTATTTACCTTTCCGGAACGCGCCGTCTCCCCGTCCTTGTCGTATTCGTGACCTTTGGTGCGCATCAGGCGGTTGAGCACGTAATTGGCCGGGCAAAGGTCGTAGGCGATGCGTTTGCCCTGTTCGTTGTCGAACGAAACATTGGCAAAGCCGCCAATATTCAGGCAGTAGTCGTACTCCGAGAAAAGCAGTTTGTCGCCTATCGGCACCAGGGGAGCTCCCTGCCCGCCGAACGCCACGTCGAGCGTCCGGAAATCGCACACCACCGGGATGCCGCACGTGGCATACAAATGGGCGCCGCTGCCTATCTGGAGGTTGTAGCCCAGATCGGGGCGGTGGAAGACCGTATGGCCGTGCGAAGCGACGAAATCCACTTCGGCAATGCCTTGTTCGCGGACGAATTCCTTGACCTTTTGGCCCAGGTAACGGCCGTATTCGGCATCGAGGGCCGTAAGCGCCTCCCCGGACTGGTAGAAAGACATTTTAAGGCTTTCTTTCCATTCGGGATTGTACGGTTTGGTATCCGCTTTTTCTATTTCGTATTCCCATTTCCCGTTCTTGTCGCGGAATACCACATATACCATGTCCAGTCCATCCAATGAGGTTCCGGACATGAGCCCTATCGCTTTGTATTCTTTTTTTGCCATAACTTCCATCGTTTTAAAAGCGGACGACCGCCCGCCAATGCGGGCGGTCGTCCTGGTTTTTTACCCTGTTATTCTTTCGTGGCCTTTCCGAATCCTTTGTCCACGCCCAGTTTGCGGTACAGCAGTACCGAAGGGAGCGTACCCAGGATGACCACCATCCAGAAGAACCATTCGTAACCCAGCGCCGTGACGGTAAATCCGCTGATGGCCTTGGGCCAGATGAGCGAAAGGGCCATCAGACCCGAGCATATCGCATAGTGCGACGTAGCGAACTTGCCGCGGGAGATATACACCATGTACATCGTGTACGAAGTGAACGAGAACCCGTATCCGAAATAACCCAGACCCACTACGATGCCCACCAGGGCCAGGCCCATCGTGCCCAGTTCATGTACGATACCCGGATTCATCGAGAGCAGGATATAGCCGATATTCGGCAGGTTGAGGATCAGGATCATCGGCAGCAGCCAGAACCGGAGCCCTTTTTTCGCGATCGCGAAACCGCCGACGATACCGCCTATGATGAGGGTTATCACTCCTATTGTCCCTTTGATCAGGCCCTGGGCCTCCATCGGGATCTGCAGTCCTCCGTTCTCGACCGAATCGGTAAAGAACGAGGGTAATATCTGCAACAACTGCGCTTCACCGGTTCGGTACAATACCAGGAACAGGATACCCCATACGATATTGGGTTTTTCCATGAAAGTCACTACCGAGCGGCCGAACTCTTTCATGATACCGCCGATAGTCTTTACATCCACCCCATCCTGTGCGGCGCGGTGCGGGTCCTGCGGGAATGCCCAGAAATTGTAAACCGCCGTGACGAACGTAATGCCCGCCAATACGAAGAATGTTACCTGCCAGGCCCAGAGCATCTTGTCACTGAGCGGCAGAGCGCCTTCACCGGCCACATAACCTACCAGCCAAAGCATACCGCCGTCCACCAACAGCCATCCTACACGGAAGGCCGTCGAACGCAGCCCCACCCAGATAGACTGCTGGTTGGGGTTTAGGTTGATCATATACATACCGTCGGAGGCCACGTCATAGGTGGCTGCCGAAAGGGCTATCAGGACAAAAGGTATCAGCGTATAGGCGAATATCTTACCCGAGTCCGCCCCTAATGCCGGCACCAATAGCGCCGTAGCGGCAAAACCGACACCTACGATGATCTGCATCCACATGGCCCACCATTTCTTGGTCTTCAGGATGTCGACGATAGGGCCCCAGAGAGGCTTGATAAACCACGGAAGGTACAAAAGGCTCACGGCGATACCCGACACTTTCGGGTTGACGTTCATCGCGATGTAGAAATACACGATCAGCGACTGCATCACCGTATTGGGGATGGCCTGATAGAAATAAGCCGTGGGAACCCATTGCCAGGGTTTGCGTTTGGTCATAGTAACGGCAATGGCCTCCTCGGCCGGCTGTGCTTGTTGTGACATAATCGTTATTTTTTATTCGTTACTTTAGTTTTGCTTACTTTGACTGCGATCTCCGCCGGAGCACTCTCGACATTGTTGCGCGAAAGAGCCGTCACGGCATAGGTGTATTCCCCGGGGCCGGCGGTCTCGTCCAGATAGGTCTTTTGCTTATCGTTCCCGTAAGGGATCTTGGCGATGATGGCGGACGGATCGCTCAAGTCTACGGCCTGTCCTTTGGCGAACCGGTAGACCAGATAGTTCATCAGGTTGTCCGAATAGGCGGTATCCCACGAGAGTTTTACCAGATAGGCCATACCGACAGCAGAAAGGTTTTCCGCGGCGGCGGGCGCTGTCATATCGTGCCAGGGCATCGGGGGGACAAGCGCCGGATATTTGTACTCGGCAGCTTTCAGCGCTTGGTTGAGACCTTTTTTATTCTGCATGAACACCTTGGTGCTCCAGAAAAAAGTGCCCTGCACTTTATCCGGCATCTTGCGCTGCTCGGCGATCTCGTACTGAAGTTCCGGGGTTTCATTCCACATCGAAAGCCCGACATACAGGTGGAACTTGTCCGGCTGGGTCAGGTTCGACCACCAGGAAAGGACCTTGTCGTAGTTGGCGTTCTTGTTGGTAGTGGGATAGTACAGCTGCGGGGTCACATAATCGATCCAGCCTTTGTCCATCCACAGCAGGATGTCGGCGTAGAGATCGTCGTAGTTCGTCTGCTGGACGAACGTCTCCGACCCGCGCGGGTCTTTCGAAGCGTTGCGCCATACGCAGAACGGGCTGATGCCAAATTTCACCCACGGTTTGGCCCCGCGGATGGTCTGGCTGAATTCTTCGATGAGCAGGTTCACGTTGTGGCGGCGCCACATATCCCGATCCTTGAAGAACGGCTTGCCGTATTTTCCCCAGGAAACCGAATCGGGGAATTCGACGATGTAGGATTTCCCTTCGGCATCCTTGGCGGCCACCTTGTAGGGATAGAAATAATCGTCGAAATGGATGGCGTCCACATCGTAGCGTTTCACCAGGTCAAGAAGCATTTTGTTGGCGAATTCGCGGCACTCGGGGATACCCGGGTCAAAATACCATTTGCCTCCGTACTCGACGAACCAGTCGCGGTGCTTCCAGAATTCGTGGGTTGGCGCGAACTGCGTGGAATCCCCGGCCATCGACACCCGGTAAGGGTTCAGCCAGGCATGGAATTCCATTCCGCGTTTATGCGTTTCTTCGATCATAAACGCCACCGGATCGTACAGCGGATCCGGCGCCTGTCCCTGCACACCGGTGAGGAACTGACTCCAGGGCTCCACATCCGACGGATAGAAAGCATCCGCCGTGGGGCGTATGTGCATTACGATCGCGTTAGCGTTCATAGCGGCCAGCGTGTCAAGGTAGGCGATGTACTCGGCTTTCTGCTGCTCGACGGAAAGGCCTTTTTTACTGGGCCAGTCCATATTGCCGACCGAGGCCACCCATCCGGCCCTCATCTCGTATTTCGGATGGAGGTTCTGTGCGCACAGGCTCAGCGAAAATACCGCGAGCAGGGCGACGAGCGTATTCTTTACGGCGTTCATGGCCTGCCCGCTTATTTTACTTTGACTTTGGATTTGGACACTTTCACCGTTTCGGCCACGGCCGGGCTTTCGACGTTATTGCGGGAAACGGCGGTCACCGCGTAGGTGAACTCTCCTTTCCGGTCCTGTTTGTCGTAGTAGGTCATGCGTCCGTCGTTTTCGTAGTGCAGCTTGGCGATGATGGCCGAAGGATCGGATACATCCACCGGCTGTCCTTTTTCGAACTTGTACACCAGGAAATACATCAGGTTGTCCGAATAAGTCGGCGTCCAGGATACCTCGACGATAGGCTGGCTGCCGCTCACCGCAAGGCCGCTCGCGGCCAGAGGCGCGGTCATATCGTGCCAGGGCATCGGCGGTACGAGCGCCGGGTATTTGTTCAGGTTCCTGAGCATCGGGTTCATCTCGCGGCCGCTCTCCCGGTCTTTGGCATTGCGGAGCACGGAAGCGGCGTTCCAATAGAACGATCCCTGCGCCTGCTCGTAGCCTTTGGCGCGGAGCATATCGATCTGGCGCTCGATCTCGTCGGCCCCGTTGCCCATCGAATGACCGATGTACAAATGGCGGCCGTTGGAGTATTTAATCCACCAGTCGAGCAGGATTGGGTAATCTACGATCTTCTTGCCTATCTTCCAGTACAATTGCGGAGTTACGTAATCGATCCAGCCTTTCTCGCTCCACAGCAGGATATCGGCGTAAAGGTCGTCGTAGTTCTCCACACCGGCCTGCGTATCGGAACCGCGCACCGGGTCGGTCGATTTATTGCGCCATACCCCGAACGGACTGATGCCGAATTTCACCCACGGTTTCGTTTCGCGGATCGTCTGGGAAAGCTGTTTGATCAGCTGATCCACATTGTTGCGGCGCCAGGCGTCTTTGTCCTTAAAGAACGGCTTGCCGTATATTTCCCAGGAAAGCGAGTCGGGGAAATCCACCACATAGCTCTTTCCTTCGGCATCCTTGGCGCTGACTTTGTACGGATAGAAATAATCGTCGAAATGGATACCGTCCACATCGTAGCGGCTCACCAGTTCCCGGACCACCTCGTTGGTGTATTTCGCGCTGCCGGGATTACCCGGATCGAAATACATCTGCCCGCCGTAGGTGACGAACCATTCCGGATGTTCCTGGATGGCGTGCGTACCGGCAAATTTCGTGGTGTCGTTCTGGGCGATACGATAGGGGTTCAGCCATGCGTGGAATTCCATTCCGCGTTTATGCGCTTCCTCCACCATAAAACCCACCGGATCCCACAGCGGCTCGGGAGCCTGTCCCTGTACACCCGTCAGATAAATACTCCAAGGCTCCAGGGCGCTCGGATAGAACGAATCGCCCGTAGGACGTATCTGCATGATCACGGCATTGGCATTCACCGCGGCCAGCGAATCGAGATAGACGATGAAACCTTTTTTCAGTTCTTCCTGCGTCAGGCCCTTTTTGGCCGGCCAGTTGATATTGGCTACGGAAGCCATCCATCCGGCCCGCATCTCGTACTTGGACGGCTTATCCTGCGCCCCTGCAAACAGGGCCGAGCACAGAACGGCAGCCGTGAGGAAAAATCTTGTAACTTTCATGGGTTGTAGTCGTATTGGTTTATTTCTTCAGGTTCTTGTGGTAATAGGCTACTGCCTTGCGCACGGAACCCTCTTGGAGCAGGAGTTTATTGGCCTCTTCGTACGACAGGGCGGGGGCGCCCAAAAGGACCATCTTCGTGCCGCGGTCCACCAGCTTTTCGTTGGTGAGCTGCATATCCACCATGCGGTTGCCCACGACACAGCCCATCTGGATCATCAGCGAAGTGCTGATCATATTGAGCATCAATTTCTGCGCCGTGCCCGATTTCATACGGGTGCTTCCCGTCACAAATTCCGGCCCCACTACAGCCTCCATAGCCACTTCGGCCTCTTCGGCGATAGGCGAGCCCGGATTGCAGGCGATCGCCCCGGTGAGGCATCCGAACTTGCGGGCTTCGCGCAGACCGCCGATCACATACGGCGTGCGGCCCGATGCGGCGATACCCACTACGATATCGTTCGGAGTGATGTCAAACGCCTGAAGGTCTCTCCAGGACTGGTCGAAATCGTCTTCCGCCCCTTCCACGGCATTGCGGATCGCCTTGTCGCCGCCGGCCATGATACCGATCACCACCCCGGCAGGCATTCCGTACGTGGGAGGTATTTCCGAAGCGTCGACAATGCCCAGACGGCCCGAAGTACCGGCGCCGATATAGAACAAGCGGCCGCCTTCCTTCATACGGGGAAGTGCCTTCTCCACAAATTCGGTGATAGCCGGAATGGCCTTTTCCACCGCCAGCGGAACGGTCTTGTCTTCCTGGTTGATACCGCGCAGGAGCTGTTCCGTGGTCATTTTGTCGAGGTCTTTATGGTTGGATTCCGATTCTGTTACGTATTTCATCTCTTTATTTTTGTGTGTTATTCTTTAGTTTCCCGAAAAATCCATTTTTACTCGCCTTTGTGGTGCTCTATCAGCAGGTCGATAGGTTTCAGGGCGATTTTGTCTATCCGGATGCCATATTCGTTGGCTACGGATTCTATCACGTCGCGGTAGTAATACCCCACCGAACCGATGATGCGCACCGGCATCTTACCCTCCTTGCAGAACGGCACGATGAAGTATTCGAAAAATTCGCGGAACTCGCCCACCAACATACTGTGTATCGGTTCCGTATCCTTATGCTTGGACACGAAAGGAGAGAACGAAGCGAAATATTTGTTCGGGCGCTCTTTTTTGTACACGCTCTCGATAATATTCTTGTATTCCACCCCGTATTCGTTTTCCAGTTCTTCGACCACTTCCTTGGGCAGCATACCGCGCAGGTACAGTTTGATCAGCTGCATGCCGAGTACAGCCCCCGAGCCATTGTCGCCGAGCATATACCCCAGCGAAAGCGGGGTCTTCACGATCGTCTTGCCATCGTAGATACCGGCATTGGCCCCGGTTCCCAGGATACAGGCAATCCCCTTTTCCTTTCCATAGAGGGCGATCGCAGCGCCCACCAGGTCGGTATCCACCTCCACGTCAATAATGTTGGGGAACAAACTGCGGAAGCACTTGCGCAAGCGCTCTTTGTTCACTTCCAGACCACATCCCGACCCGTAAAAATAAACACCCGTCACCTTTTCCGCATCCACGTCCGACAAGGCGCCGTAGATGGTCGTTTCAAGGCTTTCATCGGTAAAGAACAAAGGGTTGAGCCCTATCGACTGGAGTCTCTGTACAGAGCCGTCTATGGCGGCCCAGTCCGTTTTGGTAGAGCCGCTATCTGCTACTAATATCATATTTTGTAGTTGTTTGAAAATTAATCAATGGTGTCTGCCGTACGCGGATTTTACACATTCCCGCAATAACGTACAAATGTAATAAATATACCGTGTCCCGCGAAGCCGTTTTATCAAAAACAGACCTCCTGTGCGTTTTTTAACTATCAATTGAAAATTACATCCCCGTCCGGCGTACACATCTTCTTCTTTTCGTAACGAATCGTCCCTAAAAGTGCAAAAAACACACCGATGCCCCTTGCCGGATTGGAAAATTATTAGTTCCTTTACTTGCTTTTTCTGTCCTACGCACGGCCCGATCCGCCCGACAGAACCGCCGTTACAGGCGCCGGTAGTCGCTAAAAACACTTAAATAAATATTAATCAAAAACATAACATTCAATGAAAAGGTTATTGTTGTTATTGGTCTTTGCGATGGGTTTCTTCTCCCTGTCGGCCCAGAACAAGGATCCTGAATTCGTCAAATACATGAACAGTCCCTGGGTGGACTCTGTATTCAAAACACTGTCGCTGAAAGAACAGGTCGGACAGATGATCTTCGTGGAACTGCGTCCGAGCAATACCACTACGGTAGTAAAAGCCCTGGATGACGCCCAGAAACTGGGTGTAGGCGGCGCCGTACTTTTCAAGAGCACGCTGCCCGAAGCAGTCGCCTTGTCCAACAGTCTGCAAAAGGTCTCCAAAACCCCGATGCTTATCGCTATCGACGGCGAATGGGGGCTGGGCATGCGCCTGGACGACGTGAGCAATTTCCCGTACCAGATGGCCCTGGGCTCTTTGAAAGACAACGAGCTGATCTATAAAATGGGGCTTGAGGTAGCCCGTCAGGCCAAACGCGCCGGACTGCACATCAACCTGGCCCCGACGGTCGACGTGAACAACAACTCCCTCAACCCGGTGATCGGTTACCGTTCGTTCGGTGAAAACCCGAAAGATGTAGCGGCCAAAGGGCTCGCCTACATCAAAGGAATGGAGGCCGGAGGCATCATCTGCACGGCCAAGCATTTCCCCGGCCACGGCGATACGGCAGTCGACTCGCACGCCGACCTACCCTTGATCTCGCACGACTTGGACCGTCTGAACTCTGTGGAGCTGCTTCCCTTCAAAACACTGGTCGAGAACGGCGCCACGGGTATCATGCCCGCCCACCTGAACGTACCGGCCCTCACCGGCAGCAACCTTCCAACCTCCCTTTCGCCCAAAGCCATCAAAGAGCTGGTGCGCGACAAATGGGGTTATAAAGGCCTGATATTCACCGACGGCATGGAGATGCAGGGCATTTCCAAATACTATTCGCCGGGACAGGCTGCCCGCATGGCCGTACAGGCCGGCAACGACGTGCTGGAACTGGTGCGCGACCCGAAAGAAGCGGTCGATTCCATCTACGCCGCTGTCCAGAAAGGACAGATCAGCAAAAAGCAGATCGAAGAATCCGTACGCCGCATCCTGGCTATCAAATACTACGTAGGCCTCAACAAATACAAACCGGCCAATGCCTGGAACATCGTTTCGGACGTCAATTCCCCGGCTTCCAAGCTGCTGATCCGCCAGATGACCCAGAAGACCCTCACCGGCCTTCAGAACAAGGACAACATCCTTCCCCTGCCCACCGAAAAATACAGCAAGATCGCTGTCGTTTCGCTGCGCAACGGCCAAAGCGATACTTTCTACAATCGCTTCAAAAAGTATTTCAAGGCAGACTACTATGTGTTCGATTTCAAAAATCCCCTCACCAAGGCGGACGATATCCTGGACAGCCTGAAGAACTATGATCTGGTGATCGCCGAAATAGGCGGTTTCTCTACCCGTCCGGGCAAGGCCCAGCAGATCGTAGACCCGAAAAAGAACTACACGTTGGAATACGGGGTAACGACCTACCTCCAGCATTTCATGGACCGTCTGACCAAGGAACACGCCAATACGGTACTTACGGTATTCGGCATGCCTTACGTGATGGACTATATGCCCGCCATTAAAGATGCCAAAGCTGTTCTGTTCTCCCAGGGAGACAACACCCTGGCGCGCGACCTGATGGCCCAGGCCGTTTGCGGAGCCTTCGATGTGGACGGCAAACTGCCGGTCAACACCAAACCGTACCCGATGAACACCAGCGTGGACATCAAAGGCGGTATCCGCTTCAAATTCACAATCGGCGAGGAAGTCGGCATAAACTCCAACAAACTGGAACGCATGGTGGATTCCATCATCTACAACTCCATCGCCAACGGGGCGTTCCCCGGCTGCCAGCTGATCATCGCCAAGGATCAGAAAGTGATCCTCGACCGCAGCTACGGCTACCACACGTTCACCGGACAGGAACCTGTAAAGGATGAAGACCTTTTCGATATGGCTTCCAACACGAAAGTGTGCGCCGCCCTGCCGGTTTACATGGAACTGTACGACCAAGGCAAGATCGACCTCGATGCGCCCATTTCCAAATACCTCCCGGGCCTCAAATTCGAGAAATCGAACAAGAAGGACGTAACGCTCCGCTCGCAGCTTTCCCACATCGCCGGTTTCCAGCCGTACCATCCGTTCTGGAGCGACGCCCTGAAAAAGAAGCTGATCCGCAACAAACCGTCCAAAAAATTCAACGTACAGATCGACCAGAACCTCTGGGCCTCGAAGAAGATCTACGATTTCGTGTACAAGGAAATCCGCGACCTGCCGCTTACCGAGCCTAACAAGATGAAATACTCCTGTCTGGGATTCGTACTGGCTCCCCGCATTATTCAGAACGTAACAGGCGAGAATTTCCACGACTACGTGGACAAGAACGTATACGCCAAACTCGGCGCCGAATACACCACGTTCAACCCGCTCACCCGCGGAGGCTACCCGCTCTCGCAGATCATGCCTACCGAATACGACAAAGCATTCCGCCACTCGCTGGTACACGGTTTCGTGCATGACGAGGCTTCGGCCGTGGTAGGAGGTTATTCTTCCAATGCCGGGTTGTTTTCCAACGCGCTGGGCATCGCCGAACTCTTTCAGATGTACCTGAACAAAGGAACCTACGGCGGGGAATACTTCTTCTCGCCCGAGACGTTCGACACGTTCAACAAGCAGTATTACCTGGAGCACAACAACTACCGCGCCATCGGTTTTGAAAAAGCCACCCCGGCCAACAAAGACCGAACGGTAGAGGCGGCATGGCCCGCTCCCTCCACTTCGCCGGAAGCGTTCGGACACTCGGGATTCACCGGCACTTATGCCTGGGCCGACCCGACCAACGGATTGGTGTACGTATTCCTGTCCAACCGGGTATACCCCACCCGCGACAACAAGGCCTTCGACAAAATGCAGGCCCGCGTCGGGATCCACGAACTGGCTTACCAGCTCCTGAAAGAAGGCCTTCCGAAAGAAGCCATCATCCAAGGCGAAAAAACGGAGAGCAAAGCTCCGGCCCTGTTCGCCGATTAATTTCAGGGAAACATGACTTTCCAAAAAACCCCGCTCGAATTTCGAGCGGGGTTTTTGTTTGGCTGCCATTATTTAGGATTCCGAAGACTTGCCCTTGGAATGCCGTTCGGCCCGTTTTTGCGCCAGCAGGGGCGCCAGTTTATTGGCATGCGCCACGGCATTATCGATATGGCTGAAAATATTGTCCGGGCCGACCATTGCTTCGATACCCATCTTTTCCAGCGTTTGATGCACCTGCGGATTGACCCCGGAAAGGATGATATGAATGTGCTCCTTCTGCGAAGAATGGACAAATGTCTCCAGGTTGTACACACCCGTGGAATCGATGAACGGGACGCTCCGCATGCGGATGATTCGCACCAACGGTTTGTCTCCCATCCGGCGCATCACATCGTCGAATTTGTTAGCCACCCCGAAAAAGAAAGGCCCATCGATCTCGTATACTTCCACCCCTTTGGCCAGGATCGCTTTGTCGCCCTTATTGGCCAGCACGTCGCTGTGATGACGGGTATCGAGTTGTCCGCGCAGCACGGAAACACTGGACGTCTCGCTCACCCGCTTGACGAACAGGAATACGGCCATCAGCATCCCTATTTCGATGGCGATGGTCAGGTTGAAAATCACCGTCAGGAAAAAAGTTACCGCCATCACCATCACGTCCGATTTCGGCCCTTTGAGCAGGGAACGGACCGTACGCCAGCCGCTCATATTGTACGAGACCACGATCAGCACCCCGGCCAGACAGGCCATCGGAATATGCTTGGTAAGCCCTCCCAAAAACAACAGCATCAGCAAAAGCACTACCGCATGGATCATTCCGGCCACCGCCGTGCGCGCCCCGTTGTTGATATTGGTCATCGTACGGGCAATCGCCCCGGTGACAGGGATCCCTCCGAAAAAGGGGACCACGATATTGGCCGCCCCTTGGGCGATCAGTTCGGTATTGGAATTGTGCCGGTCGCCCGTTACCCCGTCGGCCACCGTAGCCGAAAGCAGGGATTCTATCGCCCCGAGCATAGCTATGGTGAAGGCTGCCGGCATCAGCATATTGATCGTCTGCATATCGAATGTAAACCCTTCCGGCGAAGGGATGGATGACCCGATGAGGAACCTGTCACCGATCGTCTCGACGGACGCGATCCCGGCATAAGTCCTCAACAGATAGACTGCCACCGTGATCACAACGATAGCCACCAGCGAACCCGGCACTTTCCGGGATATCCGGGGTGTAAAAGCGATAATTGCGATACTCGCTATGCCTATCGCAGCCGTCCATATATCCGCCGAGTCGATATGCCGGAAATAAACGGCCCATTTGGAGAGAAAATCGGCCGGAGCGTCCTTTATCCCCAAGCCAAGGAAATCGCCGATCTGTGTCGTAAAAATGGTCAGCGCGATACCGCTGGTAAAACCGATGACAATAGGATACGGGATGAATTTGATGATAGTCCCCAAGCGGAGGAGCCCCATCACCACCAGCATGATACCGGCCATCAGCGTGGCCAGCGCCAGCCCTTGCAGGCCGAACTGCTGGACGATCCCGTAGACGATCACGATGAACGCACCCGTCGGGCCGCCTATCTGCACGGAACTTCCGCCCAGGAACGACACGATGAAACCACCTATCACCGCCGTGATAAGGCCTTTCTCCGGGCTGACGCCCGAAGCGATACCGAACGCTATAGCCAGCGGCAATGCGACGATCCCGACAATGATGCCGGCCATCAGGTCGGCAGCGAATTTTTCCCGCGAATAGCTTTTTATCGCTTCAAAAAATTTCGGTTTGAAATCTACCTTCATCTTTATCATCTTAAAAAACGGCGCAAAGTTACTAAATTTCCTTTTGTCGTGCTTATCACACAAAAAAGCGCCCCTGCAGAACAGGGGCGCTTTTTATCTAAAACCTTTCGGTCGGTTATTTCTGGTGCAACGCTTTATCCCTGTTCTTGCTGAAATGCAAGAGGTCGAGCATCACAGGCGTGGCCGTAAAGATGGACGAATACGTACCTACGATAATACCGATGGCCATAGCGAACATAAATCCGCGGATACTGTCTCCACCCCAGATGAAGATCACGATCACCGTGAGGAAGGTAGTCATCGAGGTATTGATCGTACGGCTCAGTGTCTTGTTTATCGCCATATTGGCCAACATATCGATATCCTTGCGCGGATTATTGCGTACCTCTTCACGGATTCGGTCGAAGACGATCACGTTGTCGTTCAGCGCATATCCTATTACCGTCAGGATAGCCGCGACGAATGTCTGGTCTATCTGCATCGAGAAAGGAAGGATACCGTGCAGCAGCGCGAATGCACCGCACACGATGATCACGTTGTGAACCGAAGCCGCCACGCAGCCGGCCGAATACTGCCATTTGCGGAAACGGAAGAGAATATAGAGGAATATTCCCGCCAGCGAGAATACCAACGCCCATACGGTCGATGTCTTGATATCGTCGGCCATCGTAGGACCTACGACATTGGCCTCCATGATACCCAAGCCGCTGCCGCTGGTGAATTCTGCATAAGAGAACCCTTCCGGGAAGAATTTTTTGAGCCCTTCGTACATCGTACGGTCTACCAGGTCGTCGACCTCATGGCCGGTCTTCTGGCTCATGAATTTGGTCGATATTTTCACCTGGCGCTCGGTTCCGAAAGTCTTTACTTCCGGCAGTTCGTGCTGGCCATCCTCTACCAGTACTTCCTCCAAACTCTGGGCCACCTCACTGGTTACCACCGGTTGGTCGAAACGCACCGTATAGGTACGACCGCCGACGAAGTCAATGCTCTTGTCGAACCCACGGACACCCATAGCCACGAAGGATATGACGATCAGCGTGAGGGACACGGCATAGAATATATTCTTTTTCTTGATGAACTGGAAGTTCGCGTTGGCGAACAGGTTCTTGGAAATACACGTGAACACCTTCAAAGGACGGCCGTGTTTTACATCGGAGTCCATCAGCATACGCGAGATGAAAATAGAGGTGATCACCGAAGTGATGATACCGATCATCATCGTGGTAGCAAAACCCTGGATCGGGCCCTTACCGAATATGAACAGGATAAGGCTGGTGAGGAACGTGGTGGACTGCGAGTCGATGATAGACGGCAGTGCATTGCTGTAACCATCCTTAACGGCTTGCTTGTCCGTCTTTCCGGCGCGGAGTTCCTCCTTGATACGCTCACTGATAATCACGTTCGCATCGACCGCCATACCGATAGTCAGGATGATACCTGCAAAACCGGGCAGCGTCAATGTCGCCCCGAGGGACGCCAATATGCCGAATAAGAACAAAATATTGACAAACAGCGCAATGTCCGCGTAGAATCCCGAACGGTTGTAGAACAGTACCATCCATACCAACACCACGAAAAATGCGATGAAGAACGAGAGCATGCTCGCGTCGATGGATTCCTGTCCCAGGGACGGCCCTACGACTTCAGACTGGATAATATGGGTAGGCGCAGGCAAACGGCCGGCTTTCAGGATATTAGCCAGGTCCTGCGCTTCTTTTACATCGAACTGACCGGTGATTTCAGACCGGCCTCCGGTAATGGCTACCTGCACGGTCGGTGCGGAATATACAGTCTGGTCCAGCACGATAGCTATCGCATTGCCGATATTGTCGGCGGTAAGTTTAGCCCACATATCCGTACCCCGGGCATCCATCACCATGTTTACACAGGGGCGGCTATGCTGGTCGTAGTCCTGGGAAGCATCGCTTATCAGGTCGCCGGACATGATCGGAGCCCCTTTGGCGTTGGAACGGATGGCGTACAATTCCATCACGGTTTTATCCTGCTGGGGAGGTTTATTGCCCCACATGAACTCAGCATATTCCAACCCGAATCTACCCCGCAGTTCCATCGCCAGGGAAGAGTTGAGTATTTTGTTCACGGCAGCCGTATCCTTGATAGGCACATAAGCGACCACCGACATCCCCTGCTGGATCGGATAAAGCACATCGAACAGAGGGTTATCTCCCTTACGAACCGAATCAGCTTTGCCGGCCACTGCATTTTCCGCCTCCTGGAGAAGCTTTTCAGCCGCATCCTTAAGGGAGTCGACGTTATCCTTAGTGATCTTTCCGGACGCCCCGGCCGGTGCCGCAGAATTATCGGCCACTACCGGAGTGTTATCTTCTTTGGAAGCTTTCAGGTCGTTCAATTCTTTCAAACGCCCATTGAGTTCTATGAAATACGGAATGATCTCCGACGGAGTATATACAGTCCAGAATTCCAATGCAGCAGAAGATTGGAGGAGCTTACGGACACGCTCCGCATCCGATACTCCGGCCAATTCCACTGCGATCTGGTCTGTGCCGGGAAGGCGTTGGATAGTCGGAGACGAAACGCCGAATTTATCGATACGGGTGCGGAGAATCTTGTATGCACGGTCTACGGCTCCGTCCACCTCTTTGCGGACGGCCGCTTTGGCCTGCTCATCGGTCATATTACCGGTCTGCCCGGCAGAAATATTGCCGAATATCTGCGGAGAGGAAAGTTTTATATCCACCCCGTCGGCTTTGGCTATCTCATCGAATTTGCGGAAGAAAACGGTCAGGTAATCTTCCTTTCCCCCGCTTTGTTCCTTGGCCGCGATCAATGCTTTATTAAACGTCGGGTCCGATGTATTATTGGCCAAGCCTTTCACTACATCCTCCACCGAAACCTCAAGTATCACGCTGACACCCCCCTGCAGGTCGAGTCCGAGCTTGAGCTCGTTATTCTTGATGTCGGAATACGTGTACTGGATGGGCCTCCACGATCCTATTCCGATATTCACTACCGGGTCGGTAGCCGTGGAATCGAAATAATACTGGCGTATCTTTTTGATCGCCGAATCCCGGGCCGAATTGGTGGCATAAGAAGATTTATCGGCCTGGGCTATGGCATATTCGTCAGCCACCCGGTCGACACTCTTGGCCTTCCATGTAAAAAACAACTGGTAAACGCACACTATTCCCAATACGATAAGGAATAAGCGAATAGGACCTTTGTTTTGCATTATCTTATTTAGTTAGTATGTTTAATTATTCTTTTCAGTGGGCAAATATATGACAATCCCACGGTTTTTCCGCCTTATTTCTTTCCGGGATGGCCCTTATCGGCCTTAATCCCTTACATATATATCTATCAGAGACTCCAAAGGAGGATTTTCCAGGAGCTTATGTCTGTCCCGCTGTTTTATCGGAAGATATTTATCCATGTTCTCCTCAAACAATTCCCAATCCTGGCTGTTATCGGGTATCTTCAGGTATTCGCCGCATACGTGCTGCACAATAAGGTATACTTGTTCTCTTCTGCGATTGTCATATCCCCATTCGGCGTGTACGTAATAAGCCACCCGCAAAACATCCTCCCAATAGTAAAGCTCTTCGGAGAACGTTTCCAGAATTTCAAGGGTAAAATAATCGTCGTTGAATTTCAGCATCGCACCTCAAAAATTACCGGGATTAAAACCCTTTCTTTTTCAGAAGCGAGGGCAAAATCCGGTAGAATGCTTCACGTTTGTACAATTTTTCGGCTTCTTCGGCCGGATACCCGAAATAGGTTTTTCCGGCTTCCAGCGATTTGGACACGCCGGACTGCGCCAGAATAACGGCCCCCGTCCCGATCGTGATCCCGGAGGTCATGCCCACCTGTCCCCAGATGGTCACTTTGTCCTCGATAATATTGCATCCGGAGATACCGCACTGGGCGGCGATCAGGCATTCTTTCCCGATAATCGTATCGTGGCCTACATGCACATGGTTGTCTATTTTAGTGCCGGCGCCGATAGTCGTGGATGACGAAACGCCCCGGTCTATCGTACAGCCCGATCCAATCTCCACATCGTCCCCGACCACTACATTCCCGCTGGACAAAAGCCGGTCGTAGCCTTCCGGGCGGTGTTTGAAATAAAAAGCATCCCCCCCTATTACAGCACCGGGGTTAAGGATCACCCGGTTGCCGATACGGGAGCCGTCGCATACGATTACCCCTGCATGGAGCACGCAATTTTCACCGATCTCCACATCGTTGCCGATGAATACACCGGGCTGGACTACCGTTCCTTTCCCGATTTTTGCATCGGGAGCTATCATGGCTGTAGCAGGCACGAAAGGACAAAAAGCTTTGGTGATCTTATTGAAATCGCGGAAAGGATCGTCCGAAATAATGAGGGCCTTCCCTTCGGGGCATTCCACGTCCTTATCTATCAGCACTACCGTAGCGGCGCTACGGAGCGCTTTTTCGTAATATTTGGGATGGTCGACAAATACGATGTCTCCCGGTACTACACTATGTATCTCGTTGATCCCCGTAATGGGAAAATCGGCCGGGCCTACGTATTTTTCGGCCCCAATCATCGACGCTATTTCCGAGAGAGTCTTCGTCGTGGAAAATTTCATCTTCTTGTCGGAGTATATTACAATTAATGCAACGGCAAAGTTAAGCAAAAAGTAGGAAGAATCGAATAACAGCGTTTTAAATTTTGAAAGCCCCCTCTATTGCATAAGACAGCCGGCTACCCTGCGGGCACAGCCCAAGGATTTCCGGGCATCGAACAATGAATGCTAAGAAAGTGTTTCTTCGGATGGATCATGATGCCCGTGGGCCTTATCAAAAAGGCCGGAGAAGCCGGAAAGGGCATACAGGACACGTTTCACCTCGAACATCATTCCGAAATAAAGATTGGTATTGCGGCGGGAGAATTCTTTATTTTCCCCGATACGGTCGGCTTCTTTGGACATCACGCGGTCTATATCGTCGCTCAGGTTCAGGATCATATCCCGCAAAGGTACGATTTGGCTGTAATCGTTTTCCCGGATCGCATCGGTGATCTCCCCGAAAAGGGTATCCAGGCGCTTGCCGATCGTGACAAGGGTGTCTTTACGGTACTGTATCAGCGGTTTATGGTTGTTGTCCAGGTGCTCGAACGCCGAAGAAGCTATCACGGATACCGATTCGGTAAGAGCCACCAGGTACGAAAGGCATTTCACGTAGTACGCCGCGCGGGGGCCGTTGATATCCTCCGACGAACGGATCATAAAGAACGTCGAAAACCGCAGTTTCTTGACATTGTTATCCAGTTTGACCGACGCTTTCAGGGCATTGGCCAGCACGGATCGGCTGTGCATGTTCAGGCCCTTTATCACCTGGTCTGTCAGGCGCATCGAATCTATCATCACATCGGCCAGCTTCATATCGAACGCCCGTTCCGCCGTATCGGCATCGGTGTATTCCATCTGTAGCTCCATCGAAACCTCGGCCGGCGCTTTCTTGGATATTTTCTTGTACAGTTTTACCGCCACGACCGTCATTCCCGCTACTATAATAATCGGGATAATGGCATTTATTCCAATGACCTTCAGCAGGATGGCCAGCGAAGCGGCCGACAGGAACGCGATAAGGGCCGTAGCGAACCACCCCAGGATGACGCGCACCACGCCCGACACCCGATATACGGCGCTCTCCAATCCCCAGGCGCGGTCGGCCAGCGAAGAGCCCATCGCCACCATAAAGGTCGTATAGGTCGTACTGAGCGGCAGCGTACTGTTGGTTCCCATCGCGATGATGATAGCCGGGACTACCACATTGACAGACGCCCGCACCAAGTCGAACGCCGGCACATCGCGCTGTTTGATATCTTTTACGTACGGACGGTCGAAACGCCCTTCGATATGCTCGCTGATCCGGCGGGGAAGCAAATAACTGAGTCCCCGGCCCAGATATACCGAAGCCCGCACCATCAACTTAGAAATGGTGTTAGGACGGAACCGCTCGTCGGCGCCTTCCGAACGGGAAAGGTCAACAGTAGTTTTCAGTACATTATGCGCTTTTTTGGAGAAAATAAGGGCCAGCATCATGATGATCCCGGCCGCAGCCAGGATAAACACCGGGGTCTTCACGTCGGTATTCAGCCCACCCATATACATATCTATATCACCCGTCTGCCGGTAAAAACCGAAAGCGCCCAAGGCCGCCAGCGGCACTCCGATAAAGTTCACCAGGTCATTGCCGGCAAAAGCCATCGCCAGGGCGAACGTACCGGAAAGCACGATCACTTTCAGTATATTGATCTTGAATACGGACACCAAAATCTGGGAAATGATGAAGAAGCCCACAAAACAGATCACTATCAGCAGCATAGAATGGGTATTGATCCATTCTTTCGATTCTGCCGAAATGATCGTCGTTCCCTTAACCCCTTTGAGCAGCAGGAAAAAAACGATCCCTGTCAGGGCTATGCCCCCGATCAGGCCGCCGAGGTATTTCAATCGGTGTGCATAGTTGAACGTGAGCAAAAAACGCACAAGCCATTGGATAATCACACCCGCTATGAACGCCACCAATACCACCGCGAATATCCCGGTGATCATCCGCATCGCCTTGTCGTAATTGATATAGTCGCCCAGGGTAGGCAGGTCGCCCATAAAAGTGAGGAACGAAGGCACGTCCTCCCCGCCTATGATCTTGAATATGGACATGGCCACCGAGGCTCCCAACAGTTCGAACACCATCGAAACGGTGGTGGATGTGGGCAGTCCCAGTGTATTGAAAACGTCGAGCAGG
Source organism: uncultured Flavobacteriales bacterium (assembly GCA_938023515.1). Classification (GTDB taxonomy): domain Bacteria; phylum Bacteroidota; class Bacteroidia; order Flavobacteriales; family UBA1820; genus Merdimorpha. The sequence goes on along the minus strand of CALJDR010000082.1, from coordinate 4,886 downwards.
ATAATATCCGTCACGATGACGGCCAGGTAGATCATCATCACCTCCTGGAACATGAACATCTCCGGATGGAAAATACCGCGCCGGGCGATCTCCATCATGGAGTTAGAGAAAACAGCACCGATAATGATACCCAGGGAGGCTACCGCCACAATGACTTTGAAAGAAGCTACTTTGGAACCGATGGCCGATCCGAGGAAGTTGACCGCGTCGTTGCTTACCCCGACTATGAGGTCGAGCACGGCCAGAGACCCCATAAGCACCATCAGGAACAGGAAGATATCACCCATTACGTGCCGTATTGTTTCACGGTGCTAAATAACGCCTTTTCTTTTAAGGATTTATTAAGGCTATGTTTCCAAAATGTTAAGTGTCCCGTAGCCGCCGGGAAAAATCCGCACGAAAAAGCGCGCCTTTTTTGCAAAAGGCGCGCCCGTTTTTAGTAAAAATAAAGGGGTATCCCCTTACGGGATCATTTCTCTATTTCCATGATCTTATCGTCCTGCTGGAGGCTCTGTCCGGCTTCGACGAAGATGCGTTTCACGCGGCCAGAAACCGGGCTCTCGATGCTGTTCTCCATTTTCATGGCTTCGAGCACCATCACCTGCTGGCCGCTGGTCACGTTGTCGCCGACTTTCACGTCGATGCTCAGCACGCGGCCGGGCATCGGGCATTCCACCAGTTCCCCGGTGATCTTGTCCTCGGCTTTTTTCTCTTCGACCTTCTTCTCCTCGACTTTCGCCTCGGGAGCAACGTCTTTCGCCTTGAAAGCTTCCCACTCCTCCTTGCGGACTTTGGTCAGGAAGTCTTTGGCTACCAGCGGGAAAAGTTCGAGCAGGAGCACTTCCTTCTCGTTCACCGCCAGGTGTACCCCGCCGAACTCTTCGAGCACCGGGTTGGGCTGCATCTGGTATTTGGACGTATCGTAAGGTATTTCTTCGGGCGAACCGGTGATCTTGCGGCGGAATTCCGGATCGATCACTACCGGGGTTTTCCCGTATTCGCCTTTCACCAGACCTACGAACTGATTGGAGGTGTGCGTGTATTTCGGCTTGCCGGCACGTACGTCCAGCGCGCAGTTCACAGCCTGTGCGCCTACGATCTGGCTGGTCGGGGTCACCAACGGAGGAAGACCTGCGGCCAGACGAACCTCGGGGATCAGTTTCATGGCGTCTTCGAGGATATCCTCGGCCTTGAGGGCCTTGAGCTGGGCCACCATATTGGTGTACATACCGCCGGGTATCTCCGCTTCTTTCACCAACAGGTTCGGGGCGGCGAATCCGAAGTAAGCTTCGATCTTCTGGCAAACCTCGTTCAGTTTCTCGAAATCTTTGGCGTTGACCGCAGCCACAGCCTGGTCGATCAGGGCGTCGGCTTCGGCGGGAACGTCGTTCACCGAGAACGGTTTCGGGAATTTCTTCACGGCATCGAATGCCTCGAGTTCCTTGCGGATCCCGTACAGGCCTTCGTTGATCTTAGCCACTGCATCCATGTTGATGTCCATCTCGACACCCATTTTCTTGGCAAACACGTAGATCAGTTCTACGGCCGGGGCAGCAGGGCCGCCGGCAAAGTTCCAGATGTTGGTATCCACGATATCCACCCCGGCAGCGATAGCGGCCACTACGGACGAAAGGCCGTAACCCGGAGTCGAGTGCGTGTGAAAATCCACCGGAACGGACAGGTTGCTCTTGAACAGTTTTACCAGTTCATAAGCGCGCTGGGGCGGGATCAGACCGCTCATGTCCTTGATGGTGATCATATCGGCACCCAAAGCCTCCATCTGTTTGGCTTTGTTCAGGAAATATTCGTCGGTGAAGACTTTTTTCGGGGCTTTCGGGCCGCCGAACATAGCTTTGATCTTCTGTCCGAAAGTCATCGGGGGATACTGCGGGTCGATGGTGTAGCATACGGCGCAATCGGCGATACCACCGTATTTGCGGACGTATTTCACCGTAGATTTGACGTTGTCCACGTCGTTCAGCGCGTCGAAAATACGCATGATGCCCAGCCCGGATTCGATCGCGTTGCGGCAGAAGCCTTCGATGATCTCGTCGGTGTAAGGCGCGTAACCGAACAGGTTGCGCCCGCGGGAAAGGGCCGTCAGTTTGGATACGTCGCCGATCTCTTTCTTGATCGACTCCAGACGCGTCCAGGGATTTTCGCTCAGGTAACGCATTACCGAATCCGGAACGGCGCCGCCCCATACCTCCATGGCATAGAACTTGGCATCTTTGTAATAACCGATAACCCGGTTGATCTGCTCCTGGCTCATGCGAGTCGCAAATGCGGACTGCTGGCCGTCGCGCAGGGTCAGGTCACGTATAAGAAGTTTCCTTGTCATAACTGCTTTATTTTAAATATTTTACGATTTTATATCCCGACGGCACACCGCAAAATGGCATGTCGCCCTGCAAATATATCAATAAAGAATGGTAGCTCCCACCAAAACAGCACATTATTTTTTCAGCCCGGCAAATAATGTCATCCGTCCATCAAAATCTTCCGCCCGGTGATAAAAAATCACAGCCCGAATGAAAAACCAACCGTTTTTTCAAAAATTATTGTGGCACACCAAAAGATTTTTATATTTGCATTCATATCGATAATCAACACTAATTAACTACACATTTTATGAGAGGACAACCTAAAGGCCTTATTGCCGCCGCACTGGCGAATATGGGCGAACGTTTCGGGTTCTACATCATGATGGCCTGCCTGTCGCTGTTTTTGGTTTCGAAATTCGGATTGGAAAAGACACCGGCCACAGTCATTTACTCGGTATTCTATGCGCTGATCTATTTGCTGGCCCTGGCCGGAGGATGGATCGCCGACCGCAAACGGAATTATAAAGGGACTATCCTGTGGGGTCTTATCCTGATGTCCATCGGGTATTTCCTGATCGCCATCCCTACGCCCACTCCGGTGCCGAATTTCCTGCTTTACCTGTTGATGACCTGCTTCGGCCTGTTCGTGATCGCTTTCGGTAACGGCCTGTTCAAAGGCAACCTCCAGGCACTGGTCGGGCAGTTGTACGACCGCAACCCGGAGTATGCCGACAAGCGCGACACGGGATTCCAGATATTTTACATGTTCATCAATATCGGCGGATTTTTTGCGCCGTTCATCGCCATCATCCTGCGTAACTGGTGGTTGGGCATCCACAATTTCGCCTACAATTCCGACCTGCCGGCCTTGTGCCATCAGTTCCTGGGCGGAAAGATCACGCCCGAAGCATCCGAGCGCCTCTCCTCGCTGGCTGTCGAAGTGAGCGGGACCGCCCCGGCCAACATGACGGCCTTTGCCAACGAATACCTCGACGTATTCAATACGGGATTCCACTACGCGTTCGCCGCGGCCATCGTAGCGATGCTTATCTCTTTGGTGATTTTCCTGTTCAACAGAAGACGCCTGCCCGATCCCGCAAAAAAAGAAGTCGTGATCAAAGACAGCCCGGCCAAAGACCCCAAGCAGGTACAAATGGACACCCGGGAAATCCGTCAGCGCCTGTATGCCCTGTTCTCGGTATTCGCCGTGGTGATATTCTTCTGGTTCTCGTTCCACCAGAACGGGGTAACCCTGACGTTCTTTGCCAGCGAATACACCAATCTGAGCATGATCGACTTCCGAATAGGAGAGTATATCCACATCCAGGGCGCCGAGATATTCCAATCGGTCAACCCCCTGTTCGTCGTGTTGCTCACCCCGGTGATCATCGGTCTCTTCGGCTGGCTCAAAGCCAAAGGCATCGAGCCGTCCACCCCGAAAAAGATCGCTATCGGCATGGGTATCGCCGCCATCGCATTCACGGTGATGAGCATCGGTTCGATGGGTCTTCCCGACAATGCGGAAGTAAAAGCGATGGGCGGACTTTCGGATGCCGCACGTGTCACCCCGTTCCTGCTGATAGGCACCTACTTCATCCTGACGGTGGCCGAACTGTTCATCAGTCCGCTCGGCCTGTCGTTCGTTTCAAAGGTGGCTCCTCCGCAGTACCAGGGTATCATGCAGGGCTGCTGGCTGGGCGCTACCGCCCTGGGCAACCAACTGCTGTTCATCGGTACGCTGATGTATGAAAGCATTCCCATTTGGGCCACTTGGGCCGTATTCGTCGGGGCCTGTCTGATCTCGATGTTCACGATGCTGGCCATGCTCAAATGGCTGGAAAGGGTTACGAAATAACCGACACCCCACTATCCATCCATAAAAAGGCGGCTCCCTTCCTGGGAAGCCGCCTTTTTACATGTTTATTCCTTTAGTTATCCGAAAGTTGTTCCTTTCGTTCAGCCGGGATCACCCGGCATCGTCATCGTCCGCCGTCACCTCCCACGGGGAATACCCCGCTTTCAGGCTCTCGGCCATGAACGGCCCATCTGTGCCGACCTGCACATCCACATTGCCCAGGACATAGGGGTTCGGTAGGGTGGATATTTCGGGAGCAGACACATTGCCGATGTCCGAGGCCATTTCTTCAAATGTGTAGCTCTCGGTCTGCCCGTTCAGGTACACCTCCCGCTCATAGCGGAGTGTCTGTGTCATGCCGGTAGTGTCGGCATATCCGATGTCGAACGATACCATCACGAACTGATCAGTCCGGTTTTGCAGGGTTTTGGCATCGACACAGATATGGCGGTTCGCATCTATGTATATCCGTATCCGGAAATCGACCATCTTGCTCGTATCGGCAAATTCCGCCGTATCCCGGATGTTCCCCAATGCCTTTACAGAGTAGGAACGCTGGGTCTTCCCGGATTCCATCCATTTCGTAAAAGTTTGGCCCGATACCGTATCCTGCGCGTAGAATGTTACTATCTGCCCGTACGTGGGATCGGAAGGCGTAGCCGTTGCTGTTCCGGCCCCGGCGGGATATACGAATACCTGGGCGCTGA
>CALJDR010000081.1 GCA_938023515.1 uncultured Flavobacteriales bacterium | reverse complement strand
GGCAAAAGCGAGTTTTCTTTGTAACTTTCTTTTGGCAAGACAAAAGAAAGTTAAGCCCGTGCCCGAGCAGGGCGGGAGAAAACGCCTTGCGGTAAAATCCGACGAATTATCCCCGCCGGTTATTTTTTATGATGCCGACCTTCCAACACCCCGATCACATCTTGGAGTTTATAGCCCTTGGCCACCAGCAGGACGATATAATGGTACATCAGATCGGCACATTCGTTCAGGAACAGGTCTTCGTTGTCGTCCTTGGCTTCGATCACGACCTCGACCGCCTCTTCTCCTACCTTTTGGGCTACTTTGTTGATGCCCCGGGCAATCAGGCGCGCCGTGTACGATTCCGAAGGGTCGTCTTTGCTGCGCTTTTGCAAAAAATCCTCCAGATAGAACAGGAAATCGGCCGGCGTATTCTCTTCTTTCCAGCACGTATCCGCCCCCGTATGGCATGTAGGGCCTACCGGAGTGGCTTTGACCAGCAGGCTGTCGTTGTCGCAGTCAGCCAGGATATCCTTTACCAGCAGGAAATGCCCGCTTTCCTCCCCTTTGGTCCACAGTTTTCCCCGGGACCGGCTGAAGAAGCAGGCTTTGCCTGTTTCGAGGGTCTTTTTCAGGGATTCTGCATTCATATACGCCTGCATGAGCACTACCCGGGTATCGGCATCCTGCACGATGGCCGGTATCAGGCCTTTTTCGTCGTATTTTAGTTGTGAGGTGTCTACGGTTATTTTCATTTCTATTTTATGTATTATTTTATCGTTCGTTATTTCCGCTTTCTTTTGCCGCTCCAAAAGAAAGCGGCAAAGAAAACGAGCTTTTGCTTCGGCAGAATGGTTTACTTCGCTCTTAGACGCCCCACAAGGGGCTTAGAAATATTGGGCGTCGTGTTTCGCCCCTTGTGGGACTGATCGCTCGCAAACACAGCTGCCTCGCCTTAAAAGGAACTATTTGTCAAATCCGCACTGGGATTCCCCGCCCAGCCAGATATTCTTTTACCTGCCCGACGGTGAGCTTACCGAAATGGAAGACCCCCGCCGCCAATGCAGCATCCGCATGGCCTTTGTCGAACGCATCGTAGAACGTCTCCAAAGAGCCTGCCCCGCCCGAAGCGATCACCGGCACGGACACGCTGTCCGAAATGCGTGCCGTAGCTTCACAGGCAAATCCCTTGTTGGTCCCGTCGTGATCCATCGAGGTGAAAAGGATCTCCCCCGCGCCCCGGCCACAGGCCTCCCCAGCCCAGGAAAAGAGCTCTTTATCCGTCCGTTCACGGCCCCCCTTGGAATACACCGCCCATCCGGCATCTACGTAATGAGCGTCGATGGCTACTACTACGCACTGGCTTCCGAAACTCCGGGCCAGCCGGTCGATCAGTCCCGGATCGGCCAGCGCGGACGAATTGATCGATATCTTGTCCGCCCCGCGGCCCAGCAGAGCCTCCACGTCGGCTTCCGAACTTATCCCCCCTCCCACGGTAAAGGGAATATCGATCGCCCGCGCCACATCCTCCACCCAGGAAAGCATCGTCCCCCGACGGTCGGCACTGGCGGTAATATCGAGGAAAACCAGTTCGTCCGCCCCCTCGGCACTGTACCGGGAAGCCAATTCCACGATATCGCCCGCATCCCGCAGGCCGACGAAATTCGTTCCTTTTACCGTACGCCCATCCTTCACGTCCAGGCACGGGATGATCCTTTTGGCCAGCATATCTTTATCCTTTATTTGTTTTGGTACTGTACGAGCCGTTCGAGGGTTATCCGCCCCTCGTAGATGGCTTTCCCGACGATGACCTCCGGTACGCCCAGACGGTCGAGTTCTTCCATGTCCTGTTCTCCGCTCACCCCGCCCGAAGCGATCAGACGGATACCGGGCAGACGTTCCAAAATGTGCCGGTAAAGGTCCAGCGAAGGCCCCTGCAGCATCCCGTCCCGTGCGATATCCGTACACATCAAGTATTTTAGATGGGGGCTATACATCTGGGCCAGGTCGAAAATTGTCGTGTCCGTCACTGTTTTCCAACCGTGAATACACACCTTGTCGTCTTTCACGTCGGCCCCGACGATGATACGGTCTCCCGAATAACGCTCCAGCCAGCCGCGGACCATCTCCGCATCGGTCACGGCCACACTCCCGATACAGGCCATCGCAGCCCCTGCCCCGAACACACGGGTCAGGTCGGCATCGGATTTGATCCCTCCGCCGAAATCCACCGCCAGCGGCGTGGAAGCGCATATTTTTTCCAGCACCGGCAGGTTGACCACCCCGGAGGCTTTCGCTCCGTCCAGGTCGACCACATGGAGCCGGGTAAATCCCGCGTCGGCATAGCCTTTGGCGATCTCCACCGGGTCGTCCCCGTACACTTTACAGGCCGAATAGTCCCCTTTGGTCAGGCGGACACAGCGCCCACCGATAATGTCTATAGCTGGTATTACGATCATCCTATCCGTTTTTCAAGGTCTTTTGCCAAAAAATTCTCCAACACACGCCGCCCGGCCGCCGAAGATTTTTCCGGATGGAACTGGCACCCGAAAAAATTGTCCCGCGCCACTGCCGAGGCGAACGGCTGTCCGTATACCGTCCGGGCCGCCGTATCCGGGCTGTCCGGCACAAAATACGAATGCACGAAATACATCCGGTTGCCGGCCGCTACCCCTTCGAACAGCCCCGTGCGGAGCCCTTCGACGGTATTCCATCCCATATGGGGGATTTTGAGTTTTACCGGCCCTTCGGGAAACCGTTCGACCGCCAGCGGGAATATTCCCAGCCCATCCGTATCGCCTTCTTCCGTCCGACGGCACATTAATTGCATCCCCAGACATATTCCCAGCACAGGCTGCGTGAGCCGGGGGATCAGCGCGTCTAATCCCGTATTTTTCAAATGCTCCATCGCGGCCGAAGCCTGCCCCACTCCGGGAAAGACCACCCGCGAAGCATCCCGTATTTTTTTCTCATCGGCGGTCACCGTTACCCGCGCACCCAGCCTTTCCAGGGCCGTCGCTACAGAAAATACGTTCCCCGCCCCGTAATCTACGATCGCTACATCCATATTCTTATATCACTCCTTTTGACGAAGGAATCCCTCCGCCGGTACGGGCCACAGCCATCTTAACAGCCCGGGCAAAAGCCTTGAACACAGCCTCTATCACATGGTGGGTGTTCTCTCCCGAAGCCTTTACGTGCAGGTTGGCCTTGGCCGCCTGGGCAAAGGAATCGAAAAAATGCCGGGTCATTTCGGTAGGGAAATCCCCCACGTATTCCCGGGCAAGTTCCACATCCCACACCAGCGCATACCGTCCGCCGAAATCCAGCAGCACCTCCGCCCTCGATTCGTCCATCGGAAGGCAGTAACCATACCGTTCGATGCCTTTCTTGCTCCCCAAAGCCTGGGCAAAACACTCACCCAGCACCAGGGCCGTATCTTCTATCGTGTGGTGCTCGTCGACCTCCAGATCGCCCTTCACCTTCACACTGAGGTCTATCCCCCCATGACGGGCTATCTGGTCGAGCATATGGTCGAAAAAACCGATCCCGGTACTTATTTCGCCTTTTCCGCTGCCGTTCAAGTCCAGCATCACCTGCACGTCCGTCTCTGACGTAGTGCGCCGTACCGAAACTTTCCGCGCACCGGCGATCACCGCATCGGCGATCTCTTTCCAACTGCCTGCGGCTATCGCGCCGGGGATATCTCTCACGTCCTCTTCAGGCCCTAAATAAAAGCCCTTTATACCCATATTGACCGCTAACTCCATATCCGTCCGGCGGTCGCCGATCACATAGCTGTTCTCCCGGTCGAGCATCTCGTTCAGGTATTTGTCCACCATCCCGGTCCGGGGTTTGCGCCGGGGGGAATTGTCGGCCGGAAAACTCTCGTCGATCAATACCTCGTCGAACCGTATACCTTCGCCCCCGAAAGTTTTGAGCATCAATTCGTGCGGCGGCAGGAACGTTTCCGTCGGAAACGCCTCCGTACCCAAGCCATCCTGATTAGTGACCATCACCAAAGAGTAATCCGTCCCTGCTGCGATACGGGACAGTGCCCCGATCACACCCGGAAAGAATTCCAGTTTCGACAGGCTGTCCACCTGCTCATCTGCCGGCTCCCGGATGAGCGTCCCGTCGCGGTCTATGAACAATATCTTCTTTTTTTCCATCTCACTAATTTAGATTAAAAACCGTTAAGGTCTGAACGCGCGCAGCAATTCTTCCAACCGATCGTTCTGCTCCCGCGTGCCCACCGTAATGCGCATACCGCCTGCGATGAGCGGCGGAATGTCGCGCAGGCGCACGACCACTCCGTTTTCCGTCAGATAACCGTACAGCGCCCGGAAATGCGGACTGGTGGCCAGAATGAAATTAGCCTGGGACGGCAGTACTTTGTCGAAGAGGGGACTGTTTTTGAACATCCGCTCCAATCGGCCGCGCTCCACACATATTTCGTCCATTTTCCGCCGGTACTCCGGGTAGTCGGCCAGAATCGCCAGCGCGGTGCGCTGGGTCAGACCGCCCACATTGTACGGCGCTTTCACCTTCGAGAATATCCCCGCCAGATACGGATGCGCAAAGCACATCCCCAACCGCAGCGAGGCCATGCCCCAGGATTTGGAAAGGGTCTGCAGCACGATAAGGTTCGGATATTTGTCCAGCAGCATCACCGCGGACGCCCCCTGGCAGAAATCCACATAAGCCTCGTCCACCACCACGAATGCCGGGAACTTTCGGCAGAAATCTTCGATATCGGCCAACGGCACGGGTGTGCCCACCGGATTGTTGGGACTCACCACAAACACCGCTTTGGTATTTTCATCGGCAGCCTTCAAAGCACCCGCCCAGTCGGGCTGGAAATCCGCCGTGAGGTCCAGCTTGCGCACTTCGGCATCATTGATATGGGCCGATACCTCGTACATGGAATATCCGGGGGAGAACACGACGATATTATCCTTTCCCGGCCGGCAAATGCTGCGGATGATGATATCGATGATCTCGTCGCTCCCGTTGCCCAGCACGATCTTTTCGGCGGGTACGTTTTTTATCCCGGACAGGACTTTCTTCAGTTCGCGCTGGCGCGGGTCCGGATACCGGTTGAACCCCGTATCGAACGGATTTTCGTTGGCATCGAGGAATACCGCCTCGTCCCCGTCATATTCGTCGCGGGCGCAGGTGTAAGGCTCCAAAGCCCGGATATTGGGCCGTATCAGGTTTTCAAAAGGGAACATCATTTTTCTAAGGCTTTAAGTCTGACCGATACCGCATTTTTGTGTGCCGCGAGCTGTTCGGCCCCGGCCATCGTTTCTATCACCGGCCCGAGGGTTTTCAATCCTTCGGCCGATATTTCCTGGTAAGTGATCTTCTTGACGAACGCATCCACGTTCACTCCGCTGTACGCGCGGGCATACGCGCTGGTAGGAAGGGTATGGTTGGTCCCCGAAGCGTAATCCCCGGCGCTCTCCGGTGAATAGTTTCCCAGGAACACCGAGCCCGCGTTGGTCACTTCCTCCGCCCGTTTCCCATAATCCCGGACGCAGAGGATCAAGTGCTCCGGCGCATACCGGTTAGAAAAGGCCATACACCGGTCGATATCCTCCATCACGATGATGCGCGAATTCTCCAGCGCTTTTTCCGCAATACCCTTGCGCGGCAGCGCGGCCAGTTGTTTTTCAATCTCTGCTTCCACCGTCTGCGGAAAGTCTTTCCGGTCGGTCAATAGCAGCACCTGGCTATCCGGCCCGTGCTCGGCCTGGGAAAGCAGGTCGGCCGCCACGAAATCGGCCCGGGCGCTCCCGTCGGCCACCACCAGCACCTCCGAAGGCCCTGCCGGCATATCGATCGCCACCCCGTAGCGCTGGGCCAATTGCTTAGCCGCCATCACATACCCGTTGCCGGGGCCGAATATTTTGTAGACTGCCGGGATCGTCTCCGTCCCGAAAGTCATGGCCGAAATAGCCTGAATACCCCCGGCCTTGAACACCCGGGTCACTCCGCACAGGCGTGCCGTCCAGAGTACCACGGGATTCACCTGCCCGTCTGGGGAAGGCGGGGTACACATCACCACCTCCCGGCAGCCCGCGATCGCCGCCGGTACGGCCAGCATCAACACAGTGGAGAAAAGCGGGGCGCTGCCGCCCGGCACATAGATCCCCACCCGTTCGATCGGGCGGGCAGCCTGCCGGCAAACGAACCCGGCCGGGTTTTCCCACCGGTGCTCCTGCGGGATTTGCAAACGATGGAACGCTTCGATATTTTCCTTGGCTGCTTTTATAGCCTCTTTCAATTCCTGGGGAACGGCTTGTTCTGCCCGGTCGAATTCTTCGGAGCTTACCGCGAAATTTTTCAGAGCTGCTTTGTCGAAACGCTCGGTATATTTGCCCAGCGCCGCATCGCCGTTTTGCCGGATATCTTCGAATATCTCCCGGCAAATAGCCTCCAGCGCCTGCACATCGGCTTTCGGCCGGGCGCACAGCACGTCCCACTGGGCCTCTTCGGGATAAAGGATGGTTTTCATCTTCGGCTGTTATTACAGGATCATTTTTTCGATCGGCGCGATGAGAATACCCTCGGCGCCGGCCTCTTTCAGTTTGCCGATCACTTCCCAGAATTTATCTTCGCTGACCACCGAGTGCATCGATACCCAGCCTTTTTCCCGCAGGGGGATAATAGTCGGGCTTTTCATGCCCGGGAGCAGCGCGCAGATGGTATCGAGTGATTTTTCAGGGGCATTGAGCAAAATATACTTGCAACTGCGGGCTGTGAGCACGGCATTGATGCGGAACACGAGTTGGTCGAGGATAGCCTGCTTTTCCCCGGACAATCCGGGATTGGCCAGCAGGACGGCCTGCGATTCAAGTACCTTGTGGACTTCCCGCAAACCGTTCTTAAATAAAGTGCTGCCGGAACTGACGATATCGAATATCCCGTGTGCCAATCCGATACCGGGCGCGATCTCTACCGAGCCCGATATTTCGTGGATCTCCGCGTCGATATTCTCTTTCTTCAGGAAATCCGACAGGGTATTGGGATACGACGTAGCGATCTTCTTGCCCTGGAAATAGGAAAGTCCATCGTAAGGAGCATCCTTAGGCACCGCCATCGATACCCGGCAACGCGAAAATCCCAGGTCGAGTATTCTGCGGTTCCCGGCCCGTTTCTCGATTTCGGTATTCTCCCCGATGATCGCGATATCGGCTACCCCGTCCCGCACATACTGGGGGATATCCGAATTGCGCAGGTACAATATTTCCAGCGGGAAATTGGAGGCCTGGGCCATAAGCTGGTCCGCCCCATTGTTGATGGAGATGCCGCATTCTTTCAGCAGCGCGAGGGAGTCTTCGTTCAGACGCCCCGATTTCTGAATGGCAATTTTCAGGTAAGTCATTTTTTCGTTCTTATTTTTCCGCAGTCCGTCGCAGGCATATCTATAAAAAAACCCGCCTAACGGACAGGCGGGTTTGATTATACTTTGATGTACTTTAGGGTATCAGCATAACAGATCCTCACCTGCCTCAGGCGGCGTGATGATGGATATGATGCAGAATACCGTATTCCATTTTCTCAATTATTTATCCGCAAATGTAACGATTATTTTCAATTCTCCAAATTTTTTTACAAGTATATGCCCGTATATCTCTATTTTATTCGGAATCTCTCAACGGAAAAATCCCTTCTGCGGCCCCCCAAAGCACCTATGCATTTTTTAGCGGATAAAATGAAATATCTTGTTTTTTTTCAAAAAACGCGTATCTTTGCACCCTGCAAGCCTCAGTGGTGGAATGGTAGACACGCATGCTTCAGGTGCATGTGCCTTCACGGGTGTGCTGGTTCGAGTCCGGTCTGGGGCACAAAAAGCTCTCATACGATAGTATGGGGGCTTTTTTGATTTACATTACAACACAAATAAAAAAGCGGGGCCAAAACCCCGCTTTTTTCTATCCTCCCGGAAAACTATTTATTGTATTCTTCCCAGCGGGTGGCACCTCCTTCTTCATTCCATTTCCGGGCTATCTCCCGGGCTTTTTCCCCGGTAAGATCCTTGTATTTCACATCGTTCCACGTTTCGTTTTCAATCCCCATAATCTGAGCGCGCCGTTTTATCTCCTCCACAAATTCATCGCTATACAGATTCAGATGTTGTGCCGGCTCCTCTGTGAGGAGAGGTCCCAGGAAAATATACCCGTCGTAATTGTCCTGGAACATACCGGCCTGCGTATCGTATTTGCTTTCCAGCATACCATCGTAGAGGCGCGCCCCGAAAATATTTCCTTTCAGATCGAAAGCCACGGGTTTATCTCCGTTTTGGCGGAACACGCGGTCGAAAAACGCATAGCCTATCTTATCTTCCGTCCGTCCGAGATTGCTGATCAGCGGCCCGTGGGTGGATATACAGAACACTTTGTCCGCTCCCATTTTATCGGCAAGCAGGGCTCCGGCTCCTTTTTCCGGGAAACTCCCGTCGCGCAGTTTAACGGCCGACTTATTGGCATGCCCAGTCCCGACGATGAACAGGCCGCCCCTTTTGTCGGGCGCATTTCTCATGTACGCCTCGATATGCTCGGCCATATTGCGGTTGCGGCTTCTCTTTCTATTTCTTTCACGATCCTCCTGTATTTCTTCGATCCCTTCTATAGCCTCCCAATGGTACTGGGCGTCCACCATCACCAACTTTATCTTTTTATCGCGGGGCAGTTCCCGGTTGACCCTCCAAAGTGTGGCCATAAAATCGTACTGCCCTTTATCCGTCCATCCGGTGAATTGTTGTTGACGGAACATACGCAGCAACAAATCTTCGCGGAACGTGGGACTGTCCATAAATTCGTCCGCCAAAGACTGGTAAGCATCCCCGAATTCCATAAATACCACTCCGGTTGTGGATGGGAATTTTTTGTCTGTGATCACACTGCTTATCAGTTTCCACGAGAGCGGGCGGAAATGCCACTCGCCGTACATCACCACCGGATATGTGGACAGTTTATCGAGGATGTACTTTTGGGAGACGCTACCATGTTTCTTCAGGTGATCCACATAGGCAGCCGGATCGGGATCCGGAACCATAACGGCCGATATCCGCCTTATCAGGTTGCGATGATAGCCGGCCACATCGGAAACGGCTATATACACTTCCTCAAGTGTTTTTCTCTCCGTACTTCCCGTGGAATACCATTTATCCCTTACCCGGATATAATGATGTGCGGCAAAACCCTCCCGGTTATCCATGGTCGTAATCACCGCGGCGATGGAATCGCCGCAAACCAGCAACTCTTTCACATTTTGCGACAATACCGCGTTTTTGTGTTCTTCGGACACTTTTTTATCCGGCGCGCCCTTTTCGGGATAATACATGCGCAGGCCCGGGCTGAGATACTGCCAGAGTTCGCCCTCCTTACCCGATGCGGCAATGGATATCATGGACAGGAAAGCGGACAGCGGATTGTCTTGGCCCATTTGGTCTGTTAACTGGTCGGCCTTTTTTCCTATATCGGTCTTTGCATACCCTTTGGGCAGTTCGGCCCCCTGCGCTACCAAAGTTACGATCGATAGTACAATGCTGAATAGAATTTTCTTCATTCCGGATTTTAGTTTTATGTTATTTATTCGTGATTTTCCGTTCCGTCAGACGTACCAACTGCTCCTGCCTTTTTACACTCCTGAGCACCCAAGGGCTATCCCGATGAACCCCTGCGATGAATTTTTTTCCCTCTTTGGAAGAATAATTATACCCGTACGGATACAAGTATTCGATCTGATATTCCACGGCCTGTTCCGCAGGTATAGTGGGAAAGACAACGGCCCGGACGATCTCGTTCCGGGAATTATACTCCATTTCTATGCGGTACGATTTGCCATCCGGGGCATCCAACCCAATACCGGCTATCCGGCCCAAGGTGTCCAGGGACAATTCCGCGTGGTTAATATCGGCGCGGACTCCCTGGCACGCAGCCAGGATGCGGCAGATGTCGGATGCCTTCTGCCGGTTGTCCATATCTTTAAGCCTATATTGCTTTTCATAGACGATATGGTTGCGGTCTGCTTTCCCGCCGCTCACCTGGTAATCGAATTCCCGAACCAGAGAAGAAGAACTCTGAGAGAAAAGGCCTCCAGTACTCAGGCAAAAAATAAGGAGGGTGACAATTGTTTTCATGGGCATAACATTTGTCACAAAACTATGCGGTAAAATGCGGAACGGGATTTATATCCCCTTTTTTAAGAAGTGCAATGGGATTTGCAACGCAATAAAAACAAGCATTTTATGCCATAACATTTCCTAAAAAGTTTATATTTTGAAATACAGGGTTTATATAGAAAGTGCCGGCTTACAATATTAAACCGAAGATTGGTCTATATGCAGAACGATATCCCCTTTTTCATCGATCCCGATCTTTTGCCGAATGGTCGTTTTCCGCTGGTAGATCGTACGGACACTCTGCCCCGTCACCGAGCTTATTTCTTTTGTAGAAAAATCGGCCCTTAGAAGACAGCAAAGCTGCATTTCCTTTTCGTTCAGCCTATCGGCATATTTTTCTTTCATCCGGGAATAAAAACCTTCGTAAAGAGAATCGACGACCGGATAGAGATCTTTCCAATCCAGAAGATCGTCTTTATTTTTCCTGTCGTCCGGGCGCCCGTGTACCTGCCTGAGCAGCTGCTGATTGGCAGGGGTCGGCGTATTGGCCACAATGCGTATCAAGCCTAATTTCTGGAGGAGTATTCTCTTGAAAAAATGGGAATCCTGCTGCTTTTTACCGTCGGGGGACAGGGCCTCCTCCAGCATACGCTGCAAAACTTCGTTCTCCTCCTGGACAGCGAGGGCCTTATCTCTTTTATTCTTCGTATAAAAATACAACCCCATGGCAGATACCAAGCCCAGGGCCACTAAAAGGACGATGGTAAGTACCAGCCGCTGCTGGCGTACCTGCAACTTAAGATCCCTATACTGCATCCGGTTCCGGGACACGACGTGTTGCCGGATCATCCGGTCGTTATCCAAGATCGCACGCATCAGGGAGTCGTTGCGCTGGCCTTGGGCGACGATATTCACCCCTTTCCCTTGGGCATAATCCAAAACGGCCTGGAGGGTACCGGCAATATTATACCTGGAAGCACTTTCTTTCGCAGGATCACCCTTCGCCACAGCCGTACGGTTTTTTTGGAGATAATACGAGACCGAATCGAGATTTCCTTCATGCAGGTGTATTTCAGCCAGATTCAGATTGGCGGCATCTGCATAACGGGGATAAAAAGACTGAATACGGTAGCCGAACTCCCGGGCCTCTTCAAACTGTCTAAGGGCGATCAGGTAGCCGGCATAGTTCCGTATGTAGTGGACTTTCAAGCCCTCATCGGGTTCGTACGCACGGATACTCGCCTCGAAATACTTCCGGGCGGAATCCCCCTGCAAGGCAAATGCGTACTGCAGGGCGGTCAAATAATACAGATTTGCCTTGCACGTACTGTCATACTCTGAGGCCAGCTTATAGCTTTGTGCCGCGGCATCCGCATCCTGCAGGCCGGCGCGAAGGACATACAATTGGGATAGAGCGACACTGTCCTGAAGCTGGTGCGCAAGGCCCATCGCCTGCCCGAACATCTCCTCAAAGCTAAGAATATCCTCCGTCCAGAGATAGTGCTTCAGTGCCGGAACATAAGCAGACATCAGTTCCTTTTGTCGCCCTTTCTCCTTATAATACTCCACCGAATAGAGGACAAGGGTATCGTTTATCAACGCATTTTCAAGTCTGGCATCTGCTTGGGCCTGCACGAGCCCGTAACGCGCTTTTAACTCCGGCGGGAGTTTTTCCGGGAAATCGATTTGCAATAAGAGAATAAGGGAACTATCCGGACTATCAGCTAAAACGCGCTGCGCCGAGTCGATCACGCCCCGATAATTGCCCTGACAGCAGGCTAAGGCAAACAAAAGAATGAACGAGGCGATATATTTCATGGCATTTTGGGTAGTCCAGCCCAAATATAATTAAATAATATCCTGGGTTTTACCCCCTCCAAACGATTCGATATAATCGCACAAATGCCCGACCCCATCCTCGGTCGCGATCTTTTGGGCGAGCAGGCGGGCGTTCTCCGCATATTCTTCGTTGTTTACCAGATCGGCCACTTTCTGTTTTAGAGTTTTTTCCGAAACGGTGATCCGAACTTTTCCCGGGCCTATCCCCAGGCTCCGCACCCGCGAGGCCCAGTAATCCTGGTCGATAATCAAAGGAATGATCATCTGGGGTTTTCCCGCCAGGGCTACGCTATGAGTCGTTCCACTGCCGCCATGATGGATCACGGCCCGGCAATGGGGGAATATCAGGCTATGGGGGATCGGCTGGGTAAGCAGGAACAAATCATCCCCTTGGTCGAGTCCGGAACCCGTCTTCGACCATCCGGTACCGACCACGAGCCGGTAATCCAATTCCCGGCATATCTTCCACAACCGTTCGCAAAAACTGTTCTTTTTCTTGGCGTCGCAACTACCCAATGTGAAAAATAGGATGGGCCGGTCGTCCTTTTCGATGAACTCCATCAAACGGGCATAAGCCTGCGGATCGTAATCGAACGTATTGTTGAAACAATAGCCGCCCGCTTCCCACCGGAAGGCCCAATCCGGATCGGTTTCCCCCAAATACCGGCTATGCATCAGGTAATTGCAGGCATTCCCGGCGGCATGGACGCCATATTTTTTGATGGGCGCCATCCCCAGCTTTTCCCGGTTTTTGTTCAGGGTCTTGCGGACCATAAAATCCGTTCCCTTATTGAGGATGCTCCATTTGGCCCCGGGAGACAGAAACGGGATACCCGACAGCGGCATAATGGGCGGGGGAATCTTTTTACCCGGTATCAGGGGGGCATAGGCCGTGCGGATAATCGGTTTCCGGCAATATTCCGCAATGCTCACAGCGGCGAATTCCGTGTTGGCGGAAACGAGGATATCGTGCTGCTGCAATACGGGGATGAATTGCTCGAACTGCGTATCGATCACCCGCCGGATCCAGCCGAGGATATATTTGAACGACTGATCGTTCCGGGCCGCCCCTTCGAGCATCCCTCCGATATCGTCGGCTCGCTGCAGAATATAATTCAGCCCCGAGGCCTTAGCTTCTTTTTCAAACAGCTCGGGCAGGCTCAGCGTCACATAATGCCCGCGCCGGGTAAGTTCCGACGCCAGGACGAGGTAAGGGTAAATATCTCCGTGGGATCCCCGTGTTACTAAAAATATTTTCATACCAATCCTATGCCGGTCAATTTATTCCTGTCCACTCCGTATTTTTCTTCCATCGCCCGGAGCCTCGTTTCATCCAAATCCAACGGGGCGTTCAACTTTTTTATCTCCCGGTACCCGCGGAAAACCTTAGAAAGCATTTTCCGGGGATTGAAAACGATCGAAGACATGATCCAACAGCCGTGGGTACACCAGCAATTGGCTTTGTAACCATAGCCGATATCGGCCACTTCTTTTTTCATGGCGGCACCGGCCATCATACGGGAAATATCGCAGTCGTAATCCTTCACATTTCCCACTGGTTCCCGCAGTTCGCAGGAGCGGAAGCGCCCGTCGTAATCGATGACAAGAGTCGTTTCCCCGGCCGTGCAATCCATCCCCCAGGGAGTCGGTCTATCGATATTGCTCGCCCGGACATTATAAAGGGAGCGCATGAGTCCCGTGTAGAAAAATTTGGTCATGAACCGGCGAAACCATCCGGCGTCTTTCCCCATCCGATCGGCATACCCAGCGTAAATCGGGGCCATACGGTCCTGAAGCTCGCGCAGGGTATTTTCGGTCAATACCTTCACATTGTCCTCGCGGGTCATTCCCCGGGCCGCCTCTATCGTGTGCGTCGAAATATTCAGCCGGCCGAATACCCAGGTCATAAAGTCCATGACCTGTTCGATATTGTAGCGGGTGATCACGGTCGCCACATTCTTAAGCACTTTCGGGTCTTCTCCGAAAGCATCATCTATCTTTTTGAGTGTTTCCATGGCCTTGTAAAAATTCCCCGGCACGCCGCGCTGGGTGTCGTGTGTATCGGCAAATCCATCCACGGACACGCTGACGGTCACATTCAGTTCGGGGCATTTTTCCCGGATATACTGCACCCATTCCACCACACGGTCCGGTTTCAGGCCGTTGGTAGGCATATTGACGTCTTTTATCGTATTGTTCCGGTAGAACATTTCGATAATCTGCGGCAGGTCTTCCCGGAGGGTCGGCTCCCCGCCGGAAAGCCACAGGCGATTGAATTCGCCCGCCGTTTCAGACAATCGCCGGATTTCGTCAAAAGTGAGGTCCGACTGTTTCTTGTCCATATCTTCGGCATAGAAACACATCGTACATTTCGCATTGCACCGGCCGGTGACGAATAAAAAAACGGATTCGAGTTTCCGCTGGGAACTCATCCGTTCGAAAGAACTTTTCGGTCGTTTAGTTTTCATAGTGTTTTGATCGTTATGGGTATATCAAGGAGCATACCTCCTGTTTTCCGGCCCTAAAAGTAAAAAAACCGGATAGAAAAACCGCGCACATATTCCGCCCTTCAGGTTCGTATATCGAAAATACCGGGCTCCAGACCTCTTGAAGGCTTCTTTATCCGCCGAATTTCCCCTATTAAATCCGAATTGCTCCAACGACTACTTAGGAAAACGCGAGGCAAAAACGGGATATCCTGAAAACAGACACAAAAAGCCTGCACAATTCTGTATGGGCCCGTTCTTCAAAGACTTCTAATAAATTACTACAACGACAAGCGCTCCTTCAGCAATTTGTACCCAGTTACACTCGCCCGCAGGCAGTCGCCGTTCTTCAATCGGATCGTATATACATCCTTCCCGGAAAGCTCTATCCGGGCTATCTGCCGGATATTGACGATGCACGAACGGTGGATCCGCACGAAAGTATCCGGAAGCCCTTGTTCGAAATACTTCATCGTCTGTTCTTTGAGGTATTCATCGGTGCCGGTCCGCAGGGCTACGTAATCCCCGGCCGCGAGGATACAGTAAAGATCGTCCGTTGGGATGAGGTGAATTCCCTCCCTGTCCTTGACTGTGATCCGCTCCAATCGTTCTTTTTTCCCCTCAGGCAGTGTTTTTTCCTCTTTTTGGATCTCGACTTCCTCTTCGGACGGTTCGGTTTGGCGGATATTTTCGTACCACAGGGCCAATACTCCCCAGCACAACGACCCGTACACCAACATCAGAGGGATACTCCCCGACAACAACTCCGCCGGGGCGAGGCCCGTCAGGAAGCGGACGGCAAAAACGTCTGCCAGGCAGACCACCTGCACTAATACCGCCACCGCCACCTTTGCATACACCGTGACCGGGAATCCGGCCCAGAACCAATACACATACCCTCCCAACGCCAGAAACAAACCGTAGACCGCCGCATAGACCGCTGCCGCCGGGCACGAAACTCCGCCATACAGCCACAGCAAGCCCCACAGGACCGCGATCTGAGCGATCACTACGGCCAGCCCAGTCAGCTTCCCGGCATTCGATCCTAAAAACGGATGCGTATCCATGCCTTTAGTTCTTGATCACTACACCGCCGAAGGTGACATTCCCCCGGATGATCAGGCGGCTGTTTCCGGCAACAGGTGCAGAAATGACGCCGTAACGCTTATCCTCCACGCCGCCCAATACGGATTCCAGTTCGCACACGATCACCCAGTTGTCCGGCACATAGATCTCTATCCCGCCAAAAGACAATTCTACGTCGATGACCGTATCTCCTTCCGGGAGCGAAGTGCGGCGCAGGTCCAGTACCGTCCCTCCGAAATTGTTCCGGAGTTCCCCTCCCTTAAAGACCGGGTCGAGGACGATATACCTCTCTGCCCCGAACGTATTGCCGGAGCGGACGAATCCATCCTGTGTCCCCGTAATGGGATCGGAAAAGCCGGGCCGGCGTCCCCATTGCGGATGCCCCCAGCGGCGATGGTGGGCGCGCCGTCCGAACAACAGCAGAATACCCGCCAGCACGATAAGCACCGGCCAATAGGTATGTGCCCATCCGACACCGGCACCGGTAATCCCGGGCACGAGGAAAAAGCCGCCTATTCCCATCAA
Organism: uncultured Flavobacteriales bacterium; assembly: GCA_938023515.1. Taxonomy (GTDB): domain Bacteria; phylum Bacteroidota; class Bacteroidia; order Flavobacteriales; family UBA1820; genus Merdimorpha. The sequence continues at coordinate 15,042 of CALJDR010000081.1, read as the reverse complement.
TAGAATGCCCCAGACGATCTTCCGGGCGAACAAAGACAATAATCCGAACAGGATAAGCAGGGACTGCCAGGATACGAGTATGCCAAAAAGATGTCCATTCACCCATCCGAGATTCCTTCCCAGAAAGAGCAGGCCTACTGCGATCAGTATCCCGGCCATGATGATGCCGCCTTTTCTAAAAGGGCGGCGTCCGTTCCATTCTTTTTGCGTAGACATATGTTTTTTGTTTTAACGTTCGATACAAAAGTACTCCCCCGGCAAAGCCCCTGCAAGGCGTTCCCGGCGAGCCCTTACTTTAAATCCGTAAAAAACGGATTTTTCCCGACGAACACCGCCTGTTTCCCCTTCTAAAAATCCCATTCCCTCCGAAAAACCCGCCGTTTTGGTCCCCGGTATTCCGGAGTTTTACTCTCTTTCGGCAGGTGTTTGTGGATCATCCGGGAAACCAACCCTCATCAGTATCTGCAAATAAATGAAAACCAATTGAAAAGCAGGCCTTTCTTTTTTGCCGTTTTTTACAATCCTTTTCGGCATAACCGGATTTTATATGAAATAAACCGTATCTTTGTAACCTCTAACATCTTATGTCCAGATGAACGTTACCAAAGATTATTTCATGACCGTGATCGTGCCCGTATTCAACGAACGGGACAACATGCAGAGACTTGAAGAAGAGCTGATAAAATACCTTAAAACGGCCCGTCTGGCCTCGTGCATCCTCTTTGTGGACGACGGATCGACCGACGGATCGACCCAGATGATAAAAGATGTCTGCGCGCGGAACAAGGATATGTTCTACCTGTCGTTCGAAAAGAACTGCGGGAATTCCGCCGCCATGAAAGCCGGTATCGACCATGCACAGTCCACTTACGTGGGTTACATCGACGCGGACCTGCAGACGACCCCGGACGATTTTAATCTGCTGGCCGAATACGCCGACAAATACACGCTGGTCACCGGTATCCGGGCCAACCGCAAAGATACTTTCGCCAAAAGGATCCAGTCGAAAATAGGGAACGCTTTCCGCCGGATGATGACCGGGGACGATGCAAAAGACACCGGCTGCCCGCTGAAACTCATCCGTACGGAGAATGCGAAAAAAATGCCGCTTTTCTCCGGGTTGCACCGCTTTGTCCCCGCCTTGATAGCCCTTCAGAACGGAACCGTCAAGCAAGTCCCTATCCGCCACTTCCCCCGGACGGCCGGCAAATCGAAATACACCATGTGGAACCGGCTGATCGGCCCGTTCAACGATTGCTTCGCTTACCGCTGGATGAAGAGCCGCTATATCAACTATAAGGTCAAAGATACCGATTTATGAACCAATACCTGGTTTTTCTTGTAGGTATTGTAGCCCAGATACTCTTTTCAGGACGCCTTCTGGTACAGTGGATCGCCTCCGAACGGGCTAAAAAAGTGCTCTCTCCCACTATTTTCTGGCAGATGAGCATGGCCGCATCGGTCATCCTGTGCATATACGGGTGGCTGCGGAACGATTTCGCCATCATTGCCGGGCAGCTCATCGCTTACTACATCTATATCTGGAACCTGCGGGCTAAAAAGGCGTGGTTTACGATGCCGGGATTCGTACGGCTGGTCATTCTATACCTTCCTTTAGCCGCCTTCTGCTATTTTGCCGTCGATTGGCGCAATACGGTGGAGCATCTTTTCCGGCAGGAAAATATCCCGGGCTGGCTCATCATTTTTGGCACGGCCGGACAGTTCACGTTCACCCTGCGCTTTATCTACCAGTGGAGGTATTCCGCGCGAGCAGGCGAATCTTTGCTGCCCACAACTTTCTGGGTAATAAGCCTTACGGGGTCGGCCATGATCATCGCATACGCTATTATCCGCCGCGACCCGGTGCTGATCATCGGGCAGTCGACCGGTTTCTTCGTCTACCTGCGCAACATCATGATTGGCCGGAAAACAGCCAAAGAAGCCATCAAAAACGATTAATTTTCTTTCCCGACTATATAGAGGCTGAAGCTGCCTTTCTTTATTTCCGGGGAAAGTTCTTTTATCCGGGCGGCAAAAACACTGTCGTGGCGTATTTCCACATCCCGCACCAGAAGCAGTGACTTTTCAGGCAAAGCTTCCAGCGAATCAAGCTGGGGCATATCCCATATCCGGTGGAAAGACTCCCCGGTGAATACGTCCATATACCAGCCTTCGTCGAAGTTGTAATACGCAAAATTTTCGATGCCCTTTTCCCGGGAAATGCGGGAGGCCTCTCCCCCTAAGTATTCAAACCCGATATAAGGGTTCACCTGAGGGATGACAAATGCCCCGGCGAATACCGCCGCCAGGAAGCCGAAAGAAGCGGCCTTCACGCCCAGCGCCAGCCTTCCGCGGAAAATCGCCACGAGCGCCAGGATCCCGGCCACGGAAAGGATCGCCGCCGAAACGTAAACCATCGCCGCACTTTCCAACCCGAAAGGTAATTTATCCTTCAGCACGAAAACAGCGGGGAGCGCCAGTGCAAAGACAAAGCAAGGAAGGGCTGCCGCCGCCGAATACCACCGCGAAGGAGCCGTCCGATCGATCCAGACCGCCGAGAGATATACCATAAAGGGATAGGCGGGAACCAGATAAATATCCAGTTTCGAACTTACCGCCGACAGCATGACGAAAGTCGAAACCGATACGACCGCCAGGAACTTTTCGATGTCCGTAGAGAATAGTTTCTTCCGTATCCCTTTCACATACGATACGATATAAAGCAGCGACCAGGGTGCCAACGCATAGGCAAAATGCGTCAGATAATAGTAGAAAGGCTCGGCATGATGGAACGAATTCACCCCGCGGCCTACCGTCTGCTTGAAAAGGATGTTGTTCAGGTATTCGTTGCCCCCTTCGATGTATACCATCGAAAACCAAACGACGCACAAGCCTATGAGTACGCCCCACTGCCACCAGCCGAAATACCGGCCGAAATGCCGGAGGTCTTTCTTTATAGCCAGGAACACCGCGATAGCCAGCACCGGCATCAGGATCCCGACCGGCCCCTTGGTAAATACCGCAAGAAATATATAAACGGGGATTGCCCATTTTGCACCCCGGCCGGCTGTGCCTTTATACAATCTGTAAAAAGTCCGCAAAGCCAGCAGGATAAACAGGGCCATCAGCATATCCATCCGCATCACCAGGGCCGTCCCGGCATACATGGCTGTAGTCATCAGCATCGCACCTGCCATTGCACCGTCGCATTTTACCCCTTCTTCTTTCATCCAACGGTCCATCACGGCGATAATCCCGATGGCGGGGATCAGGCTGGCCAGCCCAATGGCCCACATATGATGCGCCCCCAAAATAAGATGGGACAGCATGATGTACCAGAAATAAAGAGGCGGTTTATCGGCGTAAACCGTCCCATGGTCGTAAAAGGTGAACCATGTGCCGTTCCGCAGGGCTTCGTCGACCAGGCTTATATAACGCAGTTCATTGTCGGGCGTATAATCCCGCAGCACGATTGCCGGAAGAAGAAGCACAAAAAAAAGCAGGTATCTGTATATGGGTTTCATCGGTCGGATAGATTAGAGATGAATGAAATTGTCCAACGGATTGGGGCCTTTTTCCTGAAAGAAAAACGCGCACAAATATAGCGTTTTAGCCTTTAATACCGGGCTGTCCGTCAAAAAAAGTGCGCCGCATAACTGCAGCGCACTTCGATATATTCGGAAAAATATACCTTTCCTTCGTAAAATTATTCTGCAGACGCCTCGCCTTCGCCAGCACCTTCTGCCTCTTCAGCAGTACCTTCGTCGCCTGTTTTGGCAGCGTTACGCGAAGTGCGCACATAGGCTACGATGTAGTTGTCGGCAGCCAGGATCTTGTAGCCGTCCTTTTGAAGGGTACGAACAAATGCCTTGCCACCTATCTTCAGCGGAGTTACATCCACCTCGATCCTGTCGGGCAGGTTTGCAGGCAGGGCACGTACCGGAAGTTTGCGGGCGTTGACAGCCAGAACACCACCGGCGCGTACGCCGACAGAATGCCCGGTGATCACTACCGGAACTACCATAGTAACGGGTTTGTCTTCAAAAAGCTCGATAAAGTCCACGTGAAGGACAGTCTCCGTCACAGGATGGAATTGCAGGTCCTGCAACGCCGCTTTGAATTTCTTACCCGAGGCAAGTTCCAAATCTACGATGAGTGCATCCGGGGTGTAAATCAGCGGAGCCAATTCTCTGGCGTCCACCGAAAAATGAACCGGATTTTCACCTCCGTAGATTACACAAGGTACACGACCAGCATTACGTAAGGCATTGGTAGACACCTTGCCCACGCTTTCTCTCTCGAGTCCTTTAAGTGTAATTGACTTCATAATGAAAAAATGTTTACGTTATTGTATGGTAAATAATTTCAGAACACGTAATTAGCGCTTATCGAAGCGTTGTCCTCTATCATCCGGATCGCATCCGCCATAAGAGGGGCGCAAGATAACACTTTTATTTTATCCGATGAATTTTTTAACGCGATGCTGTCCGTGGTGATCAGTTCGGTAATCTTGGAATCCTCGATGCGGCGATAGGCATCCCCCGAAAGAATGGGATGGGTCACCATTGCCCGGACGCTGCGCGCCCCGCGGTCTACCATGATATCACAAGCCTTGGTAAGGGTTCCGGCCGTATCGGCCATATCGTCGAGCAGGATGATATCCTTGCCCTCTACTTCCCCGATCAGGGTCATGCTTTCGATCACGTTCGCTTTCTTGCGCTGCTTGTAGCATATTACCACGTCCGAACCGAAATATTTGGCATAGGAATAGGCCCTTTTGGAACCCCCCATATCCGGAGAGGCTACGGCCAGGTTCTGTATCTTTCCTTCCCGCTGCAATTGTTTGATATAATCCACGAATATGGACGATGCATACAGATGGTCCACCGGTATCTCGAAAAATCCCTGTATCTGATCGGCATGCAGGTCCATCGTCACGATGCGCGTAGCCCCTGCCGTTTCCAGCATTTTAGCCACCATTTTGGCGCCTATGGGCACACGCGGTTTGTCCTTGCGGTCCTGACGGGCCCACCCGAAATACGGGATAACGGCAATGATCTTGCTGGCCGAAGCGCGTTTGGCGCAGTCGATCATCAGCAGGAGTTCCATCAGATTATCCGAAGGAGGCGTGGTGGAGCATACCAGGTACACGTGCTTGCCGCGTACCGTTTCCTCGAAACAAGGCTGAAATTCTCCGTCGGAAAAATGAGAGAGTTCTACCCGGCCGAGCGACGTACCATACTCCTGGGCTATCTTTTCCGCCAGTCCCGTCGTGCAGGAAGCGGCAAAGATCTTAGGTTTTGATTCCATTTTCGTAGCTGTGAATGTTTTTGAGACCATTTTCCGGTAGAGCCCGGAAACAACGCCGCAAAGTTACGTTTTTTTTAATTCTTCGTTAAAAGAAAGCGCTGTTTTTTAGCCACTGTTAGAAATTAAATTTCAAAGACAAAGACATGTCGTTCATCATTTCCAATCCGGCCGGATAATTTTCTATTACTCCCGTAGCCGGATTCATCTTTTTGACCTTGTCGCTGTCGTAATACCGAAGGGTCATATCATAACTGATGCCAATGTTTTTGGATATCGCATAATAAAAACTGGTTTTATTGTCTATCTGGCCGGCTCCGAAATTTTCAACATAATCAATGAACATGGAAAATTTGTCGCTTACCCAAAACTTCTTATTTTCCAGCAGGAAATATTTAATATTAAACTCGGTACGGAGACCCCAAACGATTTTAAAATGTTTTCCGTGTTTAATGATATTCCCATCCGCATCTTTTACCGCCGGATCCACCCCTGAAGTCCCTGCATCAGCCAAACGCTGGTTGAGCACGAATGTGGTATTGTTGTTTATCGGGAAGAAACTGACGGAAAGGGTCGGCAATCGGTTCGAAGAATAATTGTAAGAAGCACCAAGACCGATGTCCATCACACCGGGGGCCATGAACGTCTTATTCGGCCTATCCGACGTGTTTTTTTCATAACTGGGCATGATCTGGGTCACCAACTTGGCGTTGGCCACGAAATCGAAACGGCGAACTAATTTTACACCGTATTGGGTTTCCAACCGCAAATAGTTTTGGTTTACGGTCAGGTTACGCGCTCCGTCTGCCAATTTCCCGGCATCTTCCCATAAAAAACCCAAACGTACGTCAAAAGTATTATTCCATTTCGTGAATTCCCGAATGTAATTGGCATTTATCAAAGAGTACATATTGATTCGAATGCTGCTGCGGTTATCCGATTGATACCAGTTCTTTGACACCGAGTGCAGTGCCAGGTCAAGCCGTATTTCTTTCGGCACCGACCAATAGGAAGTGTCTATTTTGGCCGGCTTAACTTTCTGGTCGTCGAACTTGCGCAGAAAATCGGCCGTCTTGCTGTCCACCACTACCTGTGAGAACGCCCCGATTGAAGGCAGCAGAAAAAAAGCCGCCAAGACCCATTTGTAAAATATTTTTTTGTCCATTTTCATGACTATTTTTACAGAACGAAGATACATATTTCCTTAAAATATACTAAATCCCCTCCAAACATTCGCGCACCGTCCGTGCAATCCCCCCTGCATCGATCCCGCACATACGGTACAATTCTCCTTGTGTGGCGCAGGGAAGGAATTCGTCCGGCGCACCCAGCACTTTGACCGGCACTCCGGAAAAACCGTTTTCTGCCGCCCACAGCACAATGGCACTCCCGGCCCCGCCGCGAACGATCCCGTCTTCCACCGTCACCACGGCCCGGCTGCGGGCAAATATTTCCTTAAGACCCTCGCGGTCGAGCGGTTTTACGAACCGTAGGTCATAAAGACCTATCCGCTGTTTTTCTTCCGGAGAAAGTTTATCGAGTGCCTGCCGCACTTGGGAAAGTACCGCACCGACCGAGATTACCGTTACGTCGGCCGGCGGAAGTATCTGCCGGGAACGGCCGAAAACAATCTCCTGCTGGGGTTGGGCATCTCCCCATGCTTTCCCGCGGGGATAGCGCACGGCCAATGGCCCACTATCGTATCCCGCCGCAAAACGGATAGCGGCGCGGAGCTCGGCCCCATCCGCCGGAGCTATGACCGCCATATTCGGGATCGGGAGCAAATAAGACAAGTCGAATATTCCATGGTGCGTCGGGCCGTCGGGCCCCACCACTCCCGCCCGGTCGATCATCAGACGTACGGGCAAGTTCTGCACCGCCACATCATGGACAATCTGGTCGTAAGACCTTTGCAGAAACGTAGAATACACCACCGCAAACGGTTTGAGCCCCGAACAGGCCATGCCGGCGGCCAGCGTTATGGTATGCGGTTCGGCGATACCGGTATCTATCACCCTACCAGACATTTCTTTTTCCATCACCGCCAGTCCGCTGGAGGTAGGCATAGCCGGGGTGAGGGCGTAAATGGCCTCGTCCGCACGGGCGGCGCGCAGGAGTTCCTGTCCCAGGATATCCTGGTAACGCAGTTCCACGGGACCGGAGACGGCCCCCGTAGAGCGGTCGAACACGCCGGGATAATGATAAAGTACCTGCTCGGCCTCCGCCGAAGGAAATCCTTTTCCTTTGACAGTGGGGACATGCAACAGTCTCACCCCAGGGATACGTTTCATTTCTTCCAAAGCATCGATCAACCCCGGGATGTTATGTCCGTCCGATACTTTGCGGTATTCTATACCGAGAGCCCGGAATAGATTATCACCGCCGTTATCTTTCAAAAGATTCCGCAAATGCTTTTCCAAGCTTCCGGTCACAGGGTCTATACCGATAGCATTGTCATTGAGGACGATCAAAAGATTGGCCTTTGTAGATGCCGCATGGTTGAGTGCCTCCAGCGTCAGGCCGGATGCGATGGAGGCATCCCCAATCACCGCGATATGATTTTTCCCGGTGTCCCCGCGTACCGCATCGGCCAGCGCCATTCCCAGAGCTGCGGAAACGGACGTGGAGCTGTGTCCCGTGCCGAACGAATCGTAAGGGCTTTCTTTACGGGAGGGGAATCCCGATATGCCGCCGGATTCCCGCAGATGAAGGAAGGCCTCCCTGCGGCCGGTAAGTATCTTGTGGGCATACGACTGATGGCCTACGTCCCATACCAGCGGCTCGCAGGGCGTATCGAAAACATAGTGCAGGGCTATGGTAAGTTCTACCACGCCGAGGTTCGACCCCAGGTGTCCCTGTTTTACCGATACGACGTCTATGATATAATTCCGCAATTCGTCCGCGAGGATATCCAACACAGCCCGATCCAGCCTGCGCAAGTCGGCAGGGCTGTCCACAGAGAACAACAGCGGGTATTTTTCGCGGAAAGACGGATCCAATTCTTTATTTATTCACGGCCCGAAAGGCCATCCGGCACAAATTTAGCAAATAACGAAGAACCGGCCGGGCTTTTGCATACAATTTAATACAAGCTATCCCCGGAAAAATATATTTCGTATATTTGTCCCGACAGAACATTACGACAGTACGATGATCCTTCAACGCCCGCAGGCCCTTTATTTTTTCCTGTGCTCGCTTTTCGGAGCGGGGGCGGCCTTATGGGGATTCTCGCGGGATTGGGCTACGGCCAATACACTGGCTATCGCCCTGATATGGGTCGGAGTGGCGCTGTCCTTTATCACCATTTTCCTGTTCAAGCAACTCAAGCTCCAGGATGGGATAGCTAAAACGGTGATTCTGATCAATGCGATTGTTTTTGTCATCTTCGTCTGCCGCGCGCTGAACTTATCCGGAGGGGCTTTTGCCCCTGAGAAGGGTATTGAGGGCTCGGGTCTTTTACTGCTTTTTGCTGCCACGGTGGCGGCGCTTGCCGCGTCCCGCGCCGTGAAAAAAGACTTGCGCCTCGTAAAATCAGCCGACAGGTTGCGGTGATGGCACAAAATAATACTTAGTTAAGTGCGTTAAGCCGCCCGGGATTCCCCGGGCGGTTTTATTTTATAATAAACAACAGCTGTAAAAATCAACCGGCGCAAAGACAAGCCACCGCAACTTGTGCCGCCCCAGCATCCGACAACACCTGTGCCGCCGCCGATACCGTAGCTCCCGTAGTAAATACATCGTCTACCACGATGACTTTTTTCCCGGCGACCGACTCTCCCCCTTTCAGGGCGAATATTCCCTGGGTATTACGCAGTCGCTCCCATTTGTCCAGCGAAGCCTGCGCCTGCGTGAAGACCGTCCGCTCCAGCACATCGCCGACAGCCAAACCACATAGACCGGACATTCCCCGGCAGATTTCTTCCGCCTGGTTATACCCTCTTTGCTTCCATTTTTTGGGGTGCAGGGGAATGGGCGCAAGCAGATCATAACCTGTAAAACGCCCGCTGCCGGAAAGTGCTGCCCCGAGCATCTGCCCGGCATATACGGCCAAACCTTTTTCCCCGGAGTATTTGAAGGCCGAAACCATCCGTCCGGATACCTGCCCGTGGGTATACACCAAAAGGGCCGCCGCCGATATGGGGCCTCCCATGATATGTTCCAAACGGAGTTCCATCGGATTTCCGGGGAGGCTTTCATAGCCTGTATATTCCAATCCGGACAAACATCCGCCGCAAAGGCATTCTTCGGCTTCGGTGAGCACCGTCCCGCATACCGGACATACGCGCGGAGCGACCACGCTCATCGCATCGGCATACAATACGCCCAACACACCTCCGATATTTCTTACAAATCGCATAGCGGCCTTTTTTCAGGAAAAATGCGGAAGGGAATATGATAAAAAGAAAAAACATCCCTCCCTTTCGGCGCAAATATAGCTTTTTTATAGTATTTTTAACGGCATCATACAACAAAAAACAGAACACCATGCCCCTGAAAACCATCGACCCGACCACCACCCACGCGTGGGAAGAACTCGAAGCCCATATCAGCCAACTGGACGACACATCCCTAACAGAAATCTTCGCCGCCGATCCCCGGCGGTTCGAAAAATATCATTTGGATGCCTGCGGCATCCTGGTGGATTTCTCTAAAAATCTGGTCACGGACCAAACGATGAAACTCCTGTACGAACTGGCCGAAGAGACCGACGTGAAGGACGCGATCGAAAAAATGTTCACGGGCGACAAGATCAACCAGACGGAAGACCGCGCCGTACTCCACACTGCCCTGCGCAACCGGGATAACACCCCGGTCTATGTGGACGGGAAAAATGTGATGCCCGAGGTGAACCGGGTGTTGGCCCAGATGAAGGACTTTTCGCAGAAAGTCATTTCCGGGCAGTGGAAAGGATATACCGGGAAAGCCATCACGGACGTGGTAAACATCGGCATTGGGGGCTCCGACCTGGGACCTTACATGGTATGCGAAGCGCTGAAGCATTACCGTACGCGGCTGAATATGCATTTCGTGTCCAACGTGGACGGCACGCATATCGTAGAGACTCTCAAAGGACTGGATCCGGAAACGACGCTGTTCATCATCGCCTCCAAGACTTTCACCACGCAGGAAACGATGACCAACGCCCATACAGCCAAAGACTGGTTGACGGCTTCCGGGGCGAAACACCAGGATGTGGCCCGGCATTTCGTCGCCCTGTCCACCAATGCGGCGGAAGTGGAAAAATTCGGTATCGATACGGCAAATATGTTCGAATTCTGGGACTGGGTCGGCGGACGGTACTCCCTATGGAGTGCCATCGGCCTGTCGATAGCCCTTTCTGCCGGTTTCGATAATTTCGAGAAACTGCTTTCCGGGGCCTTTGAAATGGACAAACATTTCCGCTATACGTCTTTTGAAAAGAACATCCCCGTCACCCTGGCCCTTATCGGCATCTGGTACACGGACTTTTTCGGTTCGCAGACGGAAGCCATCCTCCCCTACGACCAATACCTGCACCGTTTCGCTGCCTATTTCCAACAGGGGAATATGGAATCGAACGGCAAGTCCGTAAGCCGCGACGGGCAGCCGTTGGATTACCAGAGCGGCCCCGTGATCTGGGGGGAACCGGGCACCAACGGGCAGCATGCCTTTTACCAGCTTATCCACCAAGGCACCAAACTGATCCCGGCCGATTTTCTGGCCCCGGCCAAAACACTCAACCCGGTAGGCGACCATCACTTGAAACTCCTGTCCAATTTCTTTGCCCAGACCGAGGCGTTAGCTTTCGGTAAAACAGAGGAGGTAGTGGTCGAAGAACTGAAAAAAGCCGGAAAAAGCGATGACGAGATCGCTTTCCTAAAAGAATTCAAAATATTCGACGGCAACCGGCCGACCAATTCTATCCTTTTCCCGGCCTTAACACCGGAATCCCTCGGTGCCCTGATTGCCATGTACGAGCATAAGATATTCGTGCAAGGAGTTATTTGGAATATCTTTTCGTTCGATCAGTGGGGCGTGGAACTGGGCAAACAGCTCGCCGGGCGCATTCTGCCCGAATTGCGCAACGACGATCCTGTTCGTTCGCACGACAGTTCGACCAACGGACTGATAAACGCATATAAAAAAATGAGAAAAGAATAGTCCCTCGGGGTTATTCCTTTTTTTCGATATTTTCCTAACAATACAATAGCACAAAAACGATGTTCAGAAAACTTTTCCGGCCTCTGCTGAACCTGGCAGCGGCAGCGGTATTTTTTGCATCCTGTTCCAAGGATGGGGGTATCACCTCGGTAGAAGTATCCTCCGTTACTATCATGAATCCCGCATCCTCGCTTCCTGTAGGGCAACTGTACAAATTGTCTGTCAAGGTAATGCCGCTGGACGTAAACGAACCCTACTCCCTGGTCTTCAGCAGCTCCAAAGAAGACGTGGCAAAAGTGGACAACCAAGGAAATATTTCGACCCTTATCCCCGGACAAACAGAAATCAAGGTTTTTGTCCGGGAGAAACCCGAAATTAATTCCAGCTTCACCCTTACCGTACACCAGGTCTACCTGGCCCCGGAAAACAAAAAGTTCCAAAAAGTCGCTTATTTTCCTTCGTACCGTACCCTTACGGCGGATGGCATTCCGGATTCCAAACTGAAAATGGTGGATGTGGCCTGTTTCGCTTTTGCGACCATCAACTCCGACTATACCCTTACCGTGCAGGAGCCGGCCAAATTATCGGCCCTGGTGGCCCGATGCAAGGCCAATGGAGTAAAAGTTCTGATAAGCCTAAACGGAACCCACAGTACTTACGCAGCCATGACTTCCTCCGATGCATCCCGGGCGACGTTCATCAATTCGCTCAGAAACATTGTCAATACCTATAATTTAGACGGAGTAGACAACGACTGGGAATACCCCAAGACTTCCGACAATTCTTCCACGGGCAATACCGCGCTGATGCGGGAACTGAGTATCTGGCTGCATGACCCGGCGGTGAGCAAGCTGCTCACTATGGCCATTACGCCCGGAAAATACGCCGGATCGATCCGCGACGGCATCCAGGACGAATGCTTCAACTACGTGGATTGGTTCAACGTAATGGTGTACGACGATTTTTCAAATGACACCCCAGGGATCAACCACAGTCCTTTCGCCCTGCTTCAAACGGCATACAACTACTGGATCAACACCCGGAACCTTCCCCGTTACAAATTCGTATGCGGCACCCCCGTATACGGTCGTTCGTCGGGCTTGGGCAAAGGCATAGAAATGAGCTACATCACGATCCTGAACAACGGAGGAAGCCCGGATGCGAACGAAGCGGCTATCACCTCTCCCTCGTATAACGGCGGGGCGACTTTTACCATTTACTACAACGGGCGGCCGCTCGTGCGGCAGAAAACACGGTTCTGCATCGACCAAAAACTGGGCGGGATCATGTTTTGGGAGGCCGGCCAGGACAGCCAGGACGACCGTTCGCTGATGAAAGCGGCCTACGACGAAGTAGGCGGGTACAGCGATATCCGGTAATTGAAGAATATTCATAAAAAAGTCCCGAAAACGTAAATTTCGGGACTTTTTTTGCGCCCTGCTTTTATTTATCTTTGAGGGTTGAAATACCCGCTACAAAAATGAAAAAACCGCTGCTATTCCTGTTTTTGGCCTTATACACCCTGTGTACAGCCCAAACAGCACCCGACAACACAGAATTCCGAATAGTCGGGTATGTGCCAGGGTACCGGGATATTTCAAAGATTCCCGACCATATTCTCCGCGAGCTGGATATCGCCTGCTATGCTTTTGCGACTATCGATTCCACAGGCATTCCCCACGTACCGGATGAAAAGCAGCTGAAAAGATTCGCCCGCCGTGCTCATAAATTAGGCATAGACGTAATGATCAGCTTCAACGGGAAACATGCCTTGTTCGCCGAAATGGCCCGCGATCCGGAAAAACGGGCCCGGTTCGTAGCGGAACTTTGGAGGATGGTCGAAAAATACAAACTCGCCGGGGTGGACAACGACTGGGAATTCCCCCGCACGACCGACGGGACGGCGGAATCGAATTTGGAACTGATGAAAGACCTCGCCCGCCTGTGCCGCGGGGGGAAAAAACAATACCTGCTGACCATGGCCGTCACCTCGGGCCTGTATCCCGGCAACCGGTCGGACGCGATCTCGGACGAACTCATTTCGCTGGTCGACTGGCTCAATGTCATGGTATACGGCAATTTTTCCGAAACGCGCCCCGGACAACACCACTCCCCCTATTCGATGTTGGAGAAAAGTTACGATTATTGGGTCGTGCAACGGAAAATGGATCCCCGTAAATTTGTCACCGGGCTGCCGGTATACGGACTGGCCTCAGGGTTGCCGAAAAAAACTTCATCCGCCTCGTACGCCAGCATTCTGCGGCAAAACGGCACGGATGCCATGGTACGGGATACCTCCCTAGTCGTGAACAGCGTGCATACGACTCCTTATCCGGTCTATTACAACGGCCTGCCTACCATCGGCCGGAAGGTGGATTTCACGGTGGACAAAGGGCTGGGCGGCATTATGTTCTGGGAAGTGAGCCAGGATACCGCCGACGGGACATCGCTGATAAAAGCCGCCTGCCGGGCCGCACGGAAAGAACTGAAAAACAAATAATATCCTCATGAAACACCTGCTCTCTTTCTTTTTCACTCTCTGTTTTTTCCTGCCGGCCTATGCCCAGAATTACCAGCAGTACAAAGCCCCCGAAAACCGGGATTTCCGGATCATCGGGTATGTACCCTCCTACCGGGACATTGCGAAAATCCCGGATCACGCCCTCAAGCGCCTGGACATAGCCTGCTATGCTTTCGCATCCATCGATTCCACGGGCATTCCCCGGGTGCGCGATGAAAAACAGCTGAAAAAGTTCGCCCGCCGGGCCCGCAAATTGGGTGTGGACGTAATGATCAGCTTCAACGGACGGCACAAGTATTACGCCGAAATGGTCGCTTCCCCTGCTTCCCGCCAGCGTTTTATCGACGAAATATGGCGTATGGTACGGCGGTACAAACTCGCCGGAGTGGACAACGACTGGGAATACCCGATGGGCCGCGACGGCTCGGGCGAAGGCAACCTTTTGCTGATGAAAGAATTCGCCAAGAAATGCCGGGAAGGCCGCAAACAATACTACCTTACGGCCGCCATCACCCCCGGAAAATATGTGGGCAACGCTACCGAGGGGCTGTCCGACGAACTGTTCGACTACATCGATTGGTTCAACGTAATGGTGTACGACGATTATTCGGAGACCAAGGAAGGGATGCATCACTCATCCTATGAACTGATGCTGGAAAGCGTCAACTACTGGTGCGGCGTACGCGGGCTTCCGCTCTGTAAATTCGTAGTAGGCCTCCCGGCTTACGGAGTTCCTTCGGGCATCGTGCGCAGCGGCAACACCCGGGATTACAACGGCATCGTCCGCGAAGGCGGCAGTTGTATGGAGGACGTGGCCACGATAACGAGCATCAAAAACCCCACGCCGTATCCCATCTATTACAACGGCATAAAGACCATCCGTGCCAAGACGCGCTACGCCCTGGGCAACAAACTGGGGGGCATCATGTTCTGGGAAGTGGCCGGAGACCGACACGACGACCTGTCGCTCATCGGGGCAGCTTACGGCGAAACCTACGGGAATATCGCCCCCGGTGCCCATAAAGCCTGTCTCTTATACACATCTGACGCTGCCGACGATACTCCTTGTGTAG
>CALJDR010000080.1 GCA_938023515.1 uncultured Flavobacteriales bacterium | reverse complement strand
GAGATGACGTCGAGTCTCGTGGGCTCGGAGATGTGTATAAGAGACAGATCCCAAAAGTATCCCAAATCTATCCCAATCCCTTCCCAATCTATCCCAGAGTGGCTTTTGAGTATGATTTTGTTGTTTTCAGTTAAAATGATTGTTTTCTTTCATTTTGGCTTTGAAAAGGCTTATATTTGTTGAACAATGTCTATGAACGAGGCTCTAAAGACCGAATTGACCAAGATATCGGGATCTGCATCATTCCGAAAGGCGAGGGAAAATGCCATGGGGAGTAAAAACCCTTCTGATAGGCTGAACCACTTGTCTGCATACATGAAAAACATACTGGAAGATTCGTCGTTATGCGTAATGGGGCGGACTTTTTATTATTTTGATGGCTGCTCTTACCTGGAGATAGGTCGGGATGAATTAAACACCCTCCTTTACAATTTCATGTGCGATACAGGGGTAATGCCCTCGGATGTAGTAAGGGTGCTCCCCCATTGCTTTTTTAAGATACAGGACAAGCCTTTTAGACCTCAGGCAAATCTGATAGCTTTTGAGAATTGCATATTGAATGTGGACAATATGCGAACATTTTCTTTTTCAGATAAGCTGCACGTGAATTACAAAGTGAATTACTCCTACGATCCACAGGCGGAATGTCCTATGTGGGAAAAATTCCTGAACCGTGTTTTGCCAGATAAGACTAAGCAGGCTGTTTTGCAGGAATTCATAGGTATGATCTATCTGGACCGCACCCGGGTAAGTGTAGAGAAAGCTCTTTTCCTGCTTGGGAAGGGAGCTAATGGAAAAAGTGTGATAGCAAGGGTAATAAAGGGCATTGTAGGCCCCGGAGCCGTCTGTTCCTTCACCCCGCAGCAATTGACCTATTCCGAGTATGCCGTAGCGGAAACAGAGGGGAAAAGGCTGAATTATTGCGAGGAGATAGACAGCAGGGGAGAAGTGACGGACAAAATGAAGGCCATTATATCGAGCGAACCTATTCAGGCAAGAAGACCGTACGGGGAATATATTTCAGTGCGTCCACCAGCCATGATATTTAACCTGAATGAACTCCCCCCTATGCCGGATCGGTCATACGGATTTTGGCGCAGGCAATTGATCGTCCGTTTCGAGGTGACTATTCCAGAGAGGGAAAGGGACAAGATGCTTTCCGAAAAGATGAAGGAGGAATACCCTGGTATATTCCGCTGGGCGATGGATGGGCTCGCTCGATTAAAAAGCCAGAACTATGAATTCTCATCAAGTAAGGATGTGGATGATGCCATTGAAACGGCCCGGGCAGAAAATAATCCTGTATTGGCATTTATGAGGGAATATGGTTATATGCCGGAACCTTTGTTTCCGGGACAGGAAATAGAGAAGATGCGGGCTTCTGATTTGGCCGCAAAGTTCTATAATGAGTATCTGGGCATCGATGGGGTTCCCCCGAAGGTGGATATTGTGAGGATGGGAAAAGAACTATCCCGTCTGGGATACCGGAAAATAAAAAGCAATCAGATATTCTACGAGATATTTATGGACTCAGTTAAAAATACCAAAAATGGATAATAAGATAAAATTAGGCAAGAATGAGCGTATGATCGGGGCTCATATTCTTAAAGAAGAAACCGACCACTACAAAATATCGCAGATAAAGAAATTATATTCTTTCAGGGTGCATAAATTGACTGCGGTGGGGATGTTCATCGATGAATGCCTGAAAGGGGGAGAAACGGGCTGGAAATGGCTCGAAATGCTCATTATGGATAAGGTGCAGAACCTTGGAACTGTGCCTGATGAGCAATTTCTGAAAATCAGCATGAAAGAAACTACGGAATGTATAAAAAGGCATACGGAGTGGTATGGTGTCAAGACAGAAACGCTGTCTAAAGAGCAGGATGATGAAATGCTGAAGGAAGAAATGATGGATTATTATGCTAATAAGGCGTTGAAAAAAGATTTAAATAAGGAGTGATCTGCTATTTGCTGTCCTCCATATCCTCGCGGAATACGGGATAGGACCCGCAAACACAATGTCCATGAGCTGGAACGGCTATTTCTGTAAGCGCATGCACTTTTCCCAACAAAGAATCGCATATCTCACAGGGATAGGAACTGTTGCGAAAAGTACGGTATCCTACAATGTCCTTATCTTTGCGCCAAATGAGGCGATTGGTGAAGTTATAAACAGAGAAAATAAGATATTGTTCCATTCTTTTCAGGTTTGACGCAACGCCTGTGTAGTTCCCTGATCCCGGACTTCTTCTGCTTGCCGTGATATGAATGTTTTTATCTGATAAAATGAAGGTGGATCGGTATGGGTGGTTTTTCCATAACATATATTCGTAAGTTGTCTTTGATGCGTTCCATCCGGCGGTAATTGCATAGGCAATATATAATTCTAATTGGTTTTTAAGGTCTTTTGAATATTTATCAGTCTTTTCCCGGGCATCACTGTCATTAAGGTACTTCCTGATATGATCTTCATAAGAATATTCATCGTCGTTATAATTGGCCGCTATTTCAGAGGCGCGAATACTACGTGTGGTTATATCCGCTATGACGGAATCAGAAAAAGAGCGTAGTATTTCGTTTGTTTCGGCATCCAACTTTTGATTTTTGGAGAAAGAGAAATTTTCCCCGGATGGCAGAGAAAGAGCCTTGTTTATGATGGATTGAACTGCCTTATGAAGGGTGGAATCTATATCGTTTCCTGACAGGGCCATCTCGGAAATAACTTTGTCTGTTGCTTCTTTTGCGACAGCTTTACGCTGAGATATAGGTCTATTCTTGTACGTTTTCACGGGTATTTACAGGTGTTTCTTGACCGGTGAGAATTTCCCTTTCCTCCTTAAGTATGCGTGTGTATTCATCGTTCTTGGAGTAAGGATGGATTTCGGCTGCCGTTTCCCGGGAAATGGATCCCATTGAAACGGATTGGTTAATATTGGCTATGATCTCCTGTTCGTTGGTATGGATGTAGGGTATAATTTCTCCACGGATGTCCAGTTTCTTAAATTCGCTGACTTTTTCGATTTCCATACCGTAATAATGTTTGAACATTTCGACAATATCATCCACATTTATGTTTATGAAATTGGCATCTTTAAAACCTTTTTCCCATGCCGGAGAATAAACGACTTTGATCGATACGCTGGGGGTGTCCCCGCTTTTGATTTCAGGAGGGAAAACGATGAAACTCCCATGTTGGATGAACTGCATGGTACTTTCCAATTGAAGTTTGAAAGAGTTGCTGACATCGGCTTTTTCCAGAAATTTAGCATCGGCATCTCCGGATTCAGCAAGGATAGCACGTGCTTGACCTCGAAGGTCTCCCTGAACTTCAAATCCTCCTTTGATGAAAAGGATGCGAAATGCGTATGATTTGTTGTTCTCAAATAATTGGGAAAGGGCTATTTCCATCTTATCAATAAGGTCTTGTACCGGATACCAGCATGGACCTTTTCGGTCATAGGCATAGGTAATTGGAACGGAAGAATAACCATGAGTGACATTTTCTTCAACGATCCATTCAGATGTATTCGCACCAGAAATATCTAACTTATTCTTTTTATACCGTATGGCATTGGTTTTGTCCCAGACCTCCATATAGGTATTGTACTCTTTTTTTGTGGGGTCGTACACATGGTAGCTGCGTCCGAAATATTCTAATTTACCCTTACTGTTGAATACGGGGTGAAGTATGTCGCCATCATAAAAAGAGAAAACGCGCCAATTTACCTTACCATTTTCAATATATACATTGGCGGCTGCCTCACCCGTAATTTTTAAACTTTCAACAAATTTGTATTTTAAGACCTCCATGTTCTTTTTCAGCCATCCTTGCTTATAGATGGTAAGGAGTTGTTTCATTTCTTCTGTGGGAGATGGAGAGGCATCAATGAACTGAACGGGATTGCCGCAAACGTGCGTCGTTTGTTTTGTGGCTATTATCTCCTGTAAAGGTATAGCTACCCTTTCAACAGCAATTTCAACGATCTTATTCTTTAATTCATTTGTTGCTTTTTCATCCGTTATTATTTTATGTATGTTCGGATATATAATCGGATCATTGATCTTGTGTCCATTGGGATCGTATTCGTTTAGAAATGATTCTTGCTTGACCTCAATGCGGGATAAAGGTGTTTCTTTATAAAACTTTGCGCGGTGGTTGTATATTTCTTCCGGTGTCATAAGTAACAGGCTCCTATTCGTTTAACTTTTTTATCTTTTTTTAGTAATTCTATGTATTCCCTTTGGTATAAGGCATCGATAAAGTCCGGCGAATGTCCTATAAGGGCGGTCATTTCTGCTTTTGAAATAACTTTGAATTTGTTTTCTACACGGTTATCCCGTCGAAGGCACATATATTCTTCTTTGATGTGATCGCGAAAGCGTTTGCCAAAATAGTAGCGCCCTGCTATTAAATAATCTACACTGTATCCGCAGAGTTTCATCCGGTCGCAGAAAAGGTCTATGCACTGAGATTTGATGTTTTCGTATCGGGATATTTTCTGCTGTATTCCTCCGTATCGGATCTCCGTCTTGTCTGTAGGGGAGGCGTTGCCGATAAATCGGATGGCCTTCGGCATAAAACCTTCAATATATTTTCCAATCCCAGCATCATCATAACAAAAATCTTCCTCCGATATTCTGTGTTTTTCCATGAACTTACGGATATTTATCAGTAGTGTTTGGGAATCGACTTTATATGCTTCTATGTCCACCAAATGAAACCCTTCCCATGCATATAGCACGGCTTTATCTCCGCCGGTAGTTGCAATATCTGCTGTCATGCAGCAGTATTCGCTTCTTTGGTAACTATTTTCCAAAAATGATTCAATATCTGTTCTGGACAGCAAGCCATCGCCCTTGGTTTTGAACAGCCAATTACCCTTAAGGTCGCGAAGTCTCCGTTCATCATTTTGCTGGGTAAGGTTTTTAAAATAGGAGGGATCGCTTTCAAGCAATATTTTATTGTCTTCGAGCCGTCCGATAATATAAGTAGCAGAAATGATAAACATATCGAGTTTGTTGCCAAACTGCGCCAGTTCATCATTCCACATGTCATCGATTTTTTCTTTTGCCTGTTCGTAAACAGCCTCTTTTGTTTCGCCCCAATATATTTGGTCTTCCCGGTCTCCCCACATAAAGCAATAGAGAATTTTGCCATTCATTTCAGGGATAGGATACCCGTCATCACCGATCCATTTCTTATGGAATACAGGATTTCCATTTTCATCCGAACCCGCCGTGAACTCCCCGCCGATAAAACGGACGACCCAACTGTCCGGATCCGGATTACATGTGCCGATGATTTTATTGGGAAGCCCGTGGGAATTTCGATTGCATGTGAGCAGATATTTGAAATATGGATATTTCATGTGTGTGATTTCATCTATGCCGATATAGGCGAGTTCCATGCCCTGATAGCGGGTAACAAAATCATCATAGCTGTCAGAGTAATATCCGAAATTGAGCCTCCCTCCCGAATAGAAATTCCATGTACGGTCCTGTTCAGCTCGGTTATATTCACCCAACTCAGAATAGAATTTATGCGATTGGTCAATGATGCCACCTACCTTTTTTGCATCATCTTTTTCCTTTCGGAAAATGGCCCCTGAAAAATAAGGACTATCTATGTAGTCGTATGCCTTTAGGAGAAGTCCGCCGCTTTTGCCGCCTCCGCGTACACCTCCATAGATAATGATCTGAGCTTCGGATGTAAGAAGCGCCTCCTGCCCTCCTTTTTGAGGGGAAATAAATTTTGGGTCACGAGGTTTTTGACTGCGTTTTTCCTCTATAAAGTCATAAGAATAGACTTTTTGCCCGAACCTAAGAAATTCCGGAACGAGGCAGAGATCCGCGCTGATGTGCTTTTCTTCCATCATAAAGTACTGTAAAGATATGTAAAATCTGTCTCTTATACACATCTCCGAGCCCACGAGACTCGACGTCA
>CALJDR010000079.1 GCA_938023515.1 uncultured Flavobacteriales bacterium | reverse complement strand
GATGACGTCGAGTCTCGTGGGCTCGGAGATGTGTATAAGAGACAGAAAAAACACAGCGCTCAGCCTTTCGGAGTCCGCTCTGAGGGAGGCAAAGGAGAAAGCCGAAAAGGCCAGTGAAATGAAGACTGTTTTTATCCAGAACATCTCGCACGAAGTCCGCACTCCGCTCAATTCGATCGTAGGTTTCAGCGACCTGATCGCTTCCCTGGTCACGGGTAAGGAGGTAGACGAATACGCCGAAATCGTCCGGCAGAATAATGCCGCTTTGCTCGGGATCATGGACGATGTACTGTGTATTTCCGATCTCGAGTCTTCCCCATCGTCGATGGAAAAAGCGAAAATGGATGTGGAGGCCTGCTGCCGGGTTTGCCTGGATAAGGTTCGCAGCAGGATTAAGGAAGGGGTAGAACTCGTTTTTTCGCCGCTTTTTGGAAAAGAAAACTCTATCCTGTCCTCCCATTATGGGATCGAAATCGTCCTCAGCCGTTTGCTGGACAATGCTGCTAAATTTACCGAAAAGGGCTGTATAGAATTGTCATACAATTTTTCGCCCGATGGGAAGGAGCTGTCTTTTGTGGTGACGGATACAGGTTCCGGAGTGCCTGAGGGCTGGGACGAAGAGATATTCGAACGGTTCACAAAAGCGGATACTTTCTATCCCGGCCTTGGGTTGGGACTGGCGATCGCGCGCCTGGTGGCAAACAAACTGGGTGGTGCAGTCGCGCTCGACCGGAGCTATAAAGGCGGGAGCCGGTTCGTGTTCACGGTGCCTACCGGGATTTAGCCGCAGGAATAGGAAAGACGTTGCAAAAACAGAAAATAGAATTGCCAAAAATCCCCTCCAAGTATTTGGAGGGGATTTTCAGATAAGATCGGTATCCGGAAAAATCCGGAACCTTAGTATTTGTAAGCGATACCCGTTTTTACGGACTGTGTACCACCCAACTGGTTGGACGAGCTGCCTACAGCCGATTTTTCGGAGGTGATCAGTACAAACTGGCACCCCATCTCGGCAGCCTCTTTTTTCAGTTTTTCCATGGCCTTTTTATCGCCTCCGCTGAAGGAGCGCATGTTGATAAAGCTCGTTTTTCCGCGTATTTCACCGGCGCGGGTCAGCCCGGCGGTGTAGGAGTTATCTTCCAGTATGATCACCTTGTCGGCCTCTTTGGGACTGTTGATCTCTATCTTTTGGGTAATATTCTCTTCCCGACCGCTTTTTCCATGCTTCACGGAAGCCACAGCGTATTTGCTGATCACATTTTCGGCGTCTTCGTTCGCATATTTGAAAGTAATGGTGAATTCGTCGACTCTTACCACATTGCCTTCGATCTTTTCACCGTTGTGCTTGGTGATGATGTCATTCTGGGCATAAGTGGCCAATGAGACCGAAAACAGGACAAGGGATAGGATAAATTTCTTCATCTGGCTTTTTAGGATTTTAGTGTTGTTGTCTGTAACTGTTTGTTCTTGATTTTGGCGGAAGAAGGGAGTTTTCACTGCCTGTATTCCGCGGCAAATATAGAATGAGGACCGGGTGTTTTCTGTCCGTTTTTTGCAAATCATAAGGGAAGTGTGTTTCGGTTTTCCCCAGTGTATTCCTAATCTTGTAAGAGTTCGCATTTTGAAAACAGGCGGGTTTTTAACAAAACCAGACCGCATTAAAACGCAATCCGAAAAACCGGGATCCGACGTCTCGTTTTTAGAGTCTGCTGATCCCCGGAATGGCTGATATCGCCATTTTATTAGGAGTCCGGGGAGGGGGGAATGGATAATTTTGGGTGTTCGAAACGAACGTTAAAATAATAGCTGAAAAAACCAAACCGAAAGGAATTTTCCTACATGGAATTAATAAGAACAAAGATAGCCGTAATCGGCTTGGGATACGTCGGCCTGCCTTTGGCCAGGCTGCTGTCCACCCGGTATGAAACGATAGGGTTCGATACGAACGAAACGCGGGTCAGCGAATTGAACCAAGGGCACGACCGTACGTTGGAGGTAGAGGGCGAACTGCTCCGGGAAGCTTTGAACAGCGGATTCCGGTGTACCGACCGGCCCGGGGATATGGAAGACTGCAACTTTTATATTGTCACGGTACCTACCCCCGTAGACGGGAACAATACACCGGATATGGAGCCCCTGGACCGGGCGAGCGAATCGGTCGGACGCGTGCTGTCCCCCGGAGATACGGTGGTGTATGAATCCACGGTTTATCCCGGCGTGACCGAACAGCGGTGCGTGCCGATACTCGAACAAGCTTCGGGCCTGAAATTCAACCGGGATTTTTTCGTGGGTTTCAGTCCGGAGCGGATAAACCCGGGGGACAAGTGCCACACGGTGGACAAAATCCGGAAAGTGACTTCCGGTTCCACGCCTCAGGCGGCCCGGCATATCGACGAGGTCTATGCGTCGGTCATTACGGCGGGCACCTACCTGGCACCCAGCATTAGGGTGGCCGAAGCAGCGAAAGTGATCGAAAACTCGCAGCGCGACATCAATATCGCATTCGTTAATGAACTGGCCAAGATATTCTCCCGGATGGGACTGGATACGGGCGATGTACTGGAGGCTGCGGCTACGAAATGGAACTTCCTTCCCTTCAAGCCGGGATTGGTCGGTGGGCATTGCATCGGGGTCGACCCTTATTATTTGGCTCAGTGTGCGCACGAGCACAAGTATTATCCCGAGATAATCCTGGCCGGACGACGCCTGAACGATGGGATGGGGGAATATGTAGCCAAGGAATTGGTAAAGCTTATGCTGCGTAAGGAAGTGCCGGTATTGGGAGCCGAAGTGTTGGTGATGGGTTTCACGTTCAAGGAGAACTGTACGGACGTGCGCAATACCAAGGTGGTTGATATTGTCGATTCGCTCCGGGAGTTCGATGTCCGTATCACTGTGCATGATCCGCTGGCCGATGCCATACAGGCGGAGCATATCTATGGGATACGGCCGATAAAGGAACTTCCGGTCAAAAAGTACGATGCCGTCGTACTGGCTGTTCCCCACGATGCGTTCCGGGAGGTCGATGTGGCTGGATTGTTAAAGGAAAAAAGTGTCGTATACGACGTAAAAGGATTTCTCGACCGTTCGATCGTGGACGGACGCTTATAAAAATGGAAAATGAACGGAAAGAATAGGAACGACAGCAAGGTATTGGTCACCGGAGGCGCCGGGTTTATCGGGTCCAACCTGTGTGAGGCCTTATTGAAGGCCGGGTACAGGGTCGTGTGCCTGGATAATTTTTCGACCGGTAAATTGCAGAATATAGAGGCCTTCCGGGAGAACCCCCGTTTTACCTTTATCGAAGGGGATATCCGGGACTTGGAAACCTGCCGCCGCGCGGTGGAAGGGGTGGATTACGTCCTCCATCAGGCGGCGCTCGGATCGGTGCCCCGCTCGCTGAAAGACCCGGTAACGACCCACGAGGTCAATATTTCCGGATTCCTCCATATGCTGGTAGCCGCCCGGGATGCCGGGGTGAGACGTTTTGTCTACGCCTCCAGTTCCTCGGTGTATGGGGATTCCCCGTCGCTGCCCAAAGTCGAGGATGCTATCGGGACGCCGCTGTCGCCCTATGCGTTAACCAAATATGCCGATGAACTGTATGCTGGTGTGTTTTCCCGCAATTACGGCATGCAGACGATAGGTCTGCGGTATTTTAATGTATTCGGCCCACGCCAGGACCCCGAAGGGGCCTATGCGGCCGTGATCCCGCTGTTCATCCGGCAGCTTATCGCCCTGCGCAGTCCCGTGATAAACGGGGGCGGGGAGTACTCCCGCGACTTCACGTATGTCGATAATGCCGTGCAGGCCAACATCCTGGCGATGCTGAACCCCGATCCCGAAGCGGTGAACCGAGTTTACAACGTCGCCTGCGGGCAACGCACCACGCTCAACAAACTGGTGGACGAACTGAAAAAACTCCTCGGTGTATACGACCCCCGGATCGTCGGGGTCCCGGTGGAATACGGGCCTTACCGGGCCGGGGATGTGCCCCATTCGCTGGCGGATATCGGCAACGCGCGGAAATTGTTGGGTTATGTTCCCCGGTACGATTTCGGGCAGGGACTGGCCCTGTCCATCGATTGGTATTGGAAAATGTTGAAATAAAATAAGGCCGGCTGTGCCGGTAAAAAACAAGTACATGAAATTGAGCTCCCTGAAGGAGATCTGATGATAGTGGAAATGGAGTGCGCGCTATGCGCGCAACTCCGCGATGATCATCGCGGCCAAAGCGGTCACGGTCCTGGCCAACCTTTTGCTGGTGCCGATGGCGCTGAACTACCTGGGAGTGGAGGAATACGGGGTGTGGATCGCCCTGACCACTTTCGTGGGCTGGTTTTCCTTTTTCGACCTCGGACTTGGCCACGGGCTGCGCAATAAGTATGCCCATACCAAAGCTACCGGGCAGTCCGACGAAGCCCGGAAATACGTCAGCACGGCGTTTTTCGTGCTGCTCGCCATCAGTGTCGGGGTATTCCTGCTCTATCTGGCGGCGGCTCCGTTCATCGACTGGGCGGCGCTGCTGAACGCTTCCCCGGCGTTGGAAGGGCAGCTTTCGGCTTTGGCATTATTTGTGGTGGGGATGTTCTGTGTCCGGCTGACGGTCAATATCGTGAGCATCATGCAGACTGCCGACCAGCATCCGGGAGTGCCGGCCTGGATCGTAGCCGGGGGCAATGTGCTGTCGCTGGCAGCCGTGTACCTGGTGACCCGGTTTTGCGAGCCGTCTGTACTATATTTGGGAATCGCGCTCACCGTGTCCCAGCTATTTCCCCTGTTGGTGGCCTTCGTCGTCTGTTTTGCGGGCGGCTACCGCCCGTATCTGCCTTCGCCGGCCCATTTTTCGAAAGCCCATATCCGGAGCATTTTCTCGCTCGGGGTGCGCTTTTTCCTGATACAGGTGACGGCCCTTGTGCTCTTCCAGAGTAACAATGTGATCATTGCCCATACGGCCGGGTTGGAACAGGTATCGGAATTCAATATCGCGTACAAATACCTCAGTGTGCTGTATGTTGTCTTTTCGGCCGCTGTGACCCCATTTTGGTCCGCCACGACCGAGGCTTATGCCAAAGGGGATGCCGGCTGGATACATAAGAATGTGAAAAGGCTGAACAGGCTCTGGGGCCTGCTGATCGTGCTGGGGCTGGTGATGATCCTGGCGGCGCCGCTGGTGTACCGTTTGTGGCTGCGGGATACGGTCCTGCCGGACACGCTGTTGCTCGGTCTGTTGTTCGCGTATTTCGCCTGCCTGGGGCGGAGTTTCCTGTACCGCAACTTTATGAACGGGGTGGGCAAGATATCGCTCCAGTTCTATGTCACCCTGGTTCAGTCCGCCCTGCATATCCCCCTGGCGATCCTGGCGGGAAAGGCGTGGGGTATGTACGGGGTGGTCTGTGTGATGATCCTGTGGGCTTTTACCAACGCCCTCTGGGAACCCGTACAGCTCGCTAAAATAATAAACAACAAGGCAAAAGGGGTTTGGAATAAATGAAAAAGAGGCTCTTCATCCTACTTCTGCTGTTGACGCAAAGCTATGCGCTGCTGTCGATCGTGGTCAATTATTTCGCCGGGGAGGACGCCGCCGTCCTGTTTGGGTCGGGGGTTGCCGCCGCCATTTTCATGGTGCTGGGGATTGCCTATTGTGTGGGGAATTCCCGGATCGTCGCCTCGTCGCCGATGGTGATAAAATACGCCCTGCTGTATGTATTCTTTGCCCTTATCACGTTCGTTTGTTTTGCCCGGCAAGACTTTAAGCAGGATGTGAAGACCTTTTACGAAACCTCGCAGTGGGTCGTCCTGTTCCTCGTAGGGTATATCATTGCCTATAAAAGCGACAACGACCGCCGATGGATCGTCAAGTATTTCCTTTATGTGCTCTATCCGCTGGTGGCGGGTATCGTGATCTGGCAGTCGTTCAGTGTGCTCGAATCGCAGGAACTGCGGGTGTTCGATATTTCGTTCGCCATGCTGGTGATCTTCCCGTTCGCCTTCCTTTCGCGCAGCAGTGTGCTGAAAATGGTGCTGATCGTAGCTACGGGGGTCGTGACGATCCTGTCGTTCAAGCGCACCTCCGTCATTGCCTATTCGATCGTGATGCTGCTGTACGGATTTTGGGTGGCGACCAATCCCGTATACTCCGCCAAAAAGCGGTTTTTCACCGTGCTGGTGTTCGTGGCCGGGGTGGCCGTCCTTTTCGGGGCCTTCCAGCGGGCGGAGTCCGAGTCGGGCGGTTATATGGTGCAGCGGCTGATGAACATCGGCGAGGATAAAGGCAGCAACCGCGTGGGGCTTTATACCAGGCTGTGGGAAAACCAGGAGACAGCTACCTCCGCCGAACTGCTGTTGGGCAACGGCTACCGGTCGGTGAAGGAAAAATTCAATATCCTGGCGCATAACGACCTATTGGAGGTCATGTACGATTTCGGCTTTTTGGCCCTGGCGGCCTTTTTGCTTCTGTACTTCCAGCTGTTCAGATACGGATACCGGTTTTACAAACGGCGCCGGATATTCGGGGATGCCAGCCAGGCGTATATCATGGGCCTGATCCTGTTGTTCTTCCTCGGGATGTTCAACTGCCTGATCACCTCGCCTGCCTATTTTTCCATGCTGATGCTGTTTTTTGGCCTGTCTATAGGCTTTTACGAACGTACGGCCCTCCGTTACAGGACGGAAACGGGGCCGATAAAAGAACCCGTGCTATGAAAAAATACATCTATTACATCGCAGAGGCCGATTTTTCGCGGGGACATGCCTCCGCCAACCGGATCCTCAACAATGCCCGGGCTATCGCGGCTACCGGGAAATACGACGTCGGCCTTATCGGTTATGGGAATATCCCCTATCGGGAATTCCATGAATTTCCCCTGTATAATGTGTCTTATGGTACTGCCTCCCTTGGAAAAGCGTGGCACTATGCGCGGCGGGGACGGGAAGTGCGGAAACTACTGGAAAAACTCCCGCAGAAGGCCGATATGATCGTTTATTATGGATCGAGCCGACGGTATTTGTCACAACTGCGCAAGTATGCGGACAAGCATTGTATCCCACTGGTGGCCGATGTGGTGGAGTGGTACGATCCCGCGGCGCTGAAGTTCGGGCGATTCGGCCCCGTGGCCCGCGATACGCATATCGGCATAACCCGCTGGGTGGAGCAGTGCGATGGGGTGATCGCGATAAGCTCTTATCTGGAGCGGCATTTCAGGGATCGGGTGGATGTAACTGCGCGGATACCCGTGTTGGTGGACACCCGTATCGTCCCCCAGGACGATGAACAGATCGAAAAATTGTTCGAACCCCAGTACCTCAATCTGGTATATGCCGGGATGCCCCGCAAAAAAGACCTCATTACCGATATGATCCGGGTGGTAGAGAAGCTCGCCGGGCAGGGACACCCGATAAAACTGCATTTGCTGGGGCCGGACCGCGAACTGGTTGAATCCCTGGGTACGCCCCGTACCTCCGAAGCCATCGTTTTCCACGGACGCATCGCGCAGGATAAGGTGAATACTTATCTGCGGTATGCGGATTTTTCGGTGCTGCTGCGCCCGGACAACCGGCGTTCCAACGCCGGGTTCCCGACCAAGTTCGTCGAAAGCCTTAATGCCGGGCTGCCGGTGGTGGCCAATGTGACGAGCGATTTGGGACTTTACCTGGAAGATGGATACGATGGATATATCGTTGCCGATCCGCAGGCCGAAAGCCTGAGGCAAAAGCTGGAGGAACTCGTCCGTTTGGACCGGAAATCCTTGAATGACTTGAAAAAGAACGCGAAACGGGTGGCCGAGCGGTATTTCGATTACCGGGGTTATTCGGGCGTGTTCGATGAATTTTTAGGGAGTTTATAAAAATTTTGTTGGAATATTCAGTAAATTGCAGGTACGACCCGCATAAAAACAAAAGAAAGACTATGATGAACTTAACGGACAGCGTTTTGCTGATCACCGGAGGAACCGGTTCTTTCGGGAATGCCGTCCTCAAGCGGTTCCTGAACACCGACATCCGGGAGATCCGCATTTTTTCGCGCGACGAAAAGAAGCAGGACGATATGCGTCATGCATTCCCCGATCCCCGGATCAAATACTACATAGGGGATGTGCGCGATAAACGGAGCGTGGATAACGCTATGCGAGGGGTAGATTATATATTCCATGCTGCGGCCCTGAAACAGGTGCCTTCCTGCGAATTTTTCCCGATAGAAGCCGTAAACACCAACGTCCTGGGGACGCAGAATGTCATCGATTCGGCGGTGGCGCATGGGGTGAAAAAAGTGATCGCCCTGTCCACCGACAAGGCCGCCTATCCCATCAATGCGATGGGCTTGAGCAAGGCGATGATGGAAAAAGTAGCCATCGCCAAAGCCCGTTCGCTGGGCGAAGATTCCGGGACTACCATTTGCTGTACCCGTTATGGCAATGTGATGGGCAGCCGGGGGTCGGTCATCCCCCTGTTCCGGGAGCAGATAAAAGCCGGGAATGGCCTGACGGTGACCGATCCGCAGATGACACGTTTCATGATGACCCTCGGTCAGACTATAGATCTGGTGTTGTTCGCGTTCGAACACGGGCGCAGCGGCGACCTGTTCGTGCAGAAAGCACCGGCTGCTACCATTGAAACGCTGGCTCAGGCGCTCATCGAACTGTCAGGAACACCTGCCGAGGTAAAGATCATCGGCACGCGGCATGGGGAAAAACTGTACGAAACCCTTGTCACCCGGGAGGAAATGGCCCGGGCGGAGGATATGGGGGATTATTTCCGGGTACCGGCAGACAACCGCGGGCTGGATTACGATAAATATTTCGTCGACGGGGAGCAAAAGATCTCCGGGGTTGACGATTATCATTCTCACAATACGCACCGCATGGACGTGGAGGAGATGAAAACCATGCTCCGTCGGATGTACGGGGAGGATATGAACGAAAATATCTGAGGTATGATACGGGTAGGCATCACAGGACAGTCCGGGTTTATTGGCATCCATCTGTACAACACGTTGGGATTGTATCCCGGGGAATTTTCCCGGGTACCATTCTGCACCGATTGGTTCGGGGAGCAGGAAGCCCTCGCCGGTTTTGTGGGTCGGTGCGATGTGATCGTCCATTTGTCGGCGGTCAACCGCCATCCCGACGGGCAGGCCTTGTACGATACCAACGTGGAGCTGGTAGAAAAATTGATCCGGGCCATGGAATCGGCCCGCGTGCGGCCGCATGTGCTTTTCTCGTCCTCCGTCCAGCAGGAACTGGACAATCCCTACGGGCAATCCAAGCTCCGGGGAAGCGAACTTTTTATCCGGTGGGCGGAATGTGCGGAAGCCTCCTATACCGGCCTGGTGATTCCCAACGTATTCGGTCCTTTCGGCCGGCCGGACCACAATTCTTTCGTCGCCACGTTCTGCCACCGCCTTACCCACGGAGAGGCTCCGGAAATACAGACCGACAAGGCCGTCGATCTGCTTTATGTCGGTTCGCTGTGCCGGGAGATCGTAGAGGAGATCTGCCGCCGTTCGGGGGCGAGGGCCTCTGTCGAGGAATTCCGGGTATCCCCCGACTTCCGCAGTACGGTTTCTCAGGTACTCGGTTGGTTGATGGAGTTCCGGGACGTGTACCTCGACCGGGGCGAATTCCCTTTCCTTCCGTCGGACGACCAGCGGAACCTTTTCAATACGTTCCGCAGTTATATCGACCCGGATACGCATTTTCCCGTCCTGCTGAAACGCAATGAAGACCCCCGGGGTGTTTTTGTCGAAACGGTCCGTTCGGGCGGTGGCGGCCAGGTTTCTTTTTCGACCACCCGGCCGGGGATTACGCGCGGCGAGCATTACCACATCCGCAAGATCGAGCGCTTCACCGTGCTGAAAGGCCGCGCCCGGATTTGCCTGCGGCGCATAGGTACGGATCGCGTATATGAATTTTTGCTGGACGGAGAAAGCCCTGCCTATGTGGATATGCCCGTCTGGTACACGCATAATATCACCAACGTCGGTACGGACGACCTGTATACTCAATTCTGGATAGACCAGCCGTACGATCCGTCCGACTCCGATACGTTTTACGAACCTGTCCGCAAGGACGATTAGAAAAGAACAGGAAATGGAAAAACTGAAAGTAATGACCGTCGTAGGGACACGGCCGGAGATCATCCGTTTATCGTGCGTATTGCGCAAGCTCGACGCTTCTCCGGCCATCGACCATATACTGGTCCATACGGGGCAGAATTATGATTACGAACTCAGCGAGGTGTTCTTCGAGCAGCTCGGCCTGCGTAAGCCCGATTATTTCCTCGAAGCCGCCGCCGGCAATGCGGCCCGCACGGCCGGGAATATCCTGCTCAGGATAGACGACGTGCTCGAATCCGTCCGCCCCGACGCCTTCCTGGTGCTGGGGGATACCAATTCCTGCCTGAGCGCGATTGCTGCCAAAAAGCGGCATATCCCCGTCTTTCATATGGAGGCCGGCAACCGGTGTTTCGACCAGCGGGTACCGGAGGAAACCAACCGGAAGATCGTCGACCACTTGGCGGACATCAACCTCACGTACAGCGATATTTCCCGGGAATACCTCTTGCGGGAGGGCCTTCCGGCCGATAAGGTGATCAAGATCGGCAGCCCGATGTACGAAGTGCTTCATGCCTGTATGCCGCAGGTGGAAAAATCCGACGTGCTGTCCCGTCTCGGGTTGGAGGCCGGCCGGTATTTCGTGGTTTCGGCTCACCGGGAGGAGAACGTATCCGGCGAAAAGAACTTTTTTGCCCTCGCCGGGATACTCGACCGGGTGGCCGGACGTTACGGATTGCCGGTCGTCGTTTCCACCCATCCCCGCACCCGTAAAATGATAGAGCAGCACGGCGTAGAGTTCGATCCGCGGGTCCGTTTGGTAAAACCGATGGGCCTTTCGGATTATATCGCGCTGCAAATCCAGGCAAAAGCGGTACTCTCCGACAGTGGCACCATCAGCGAAGAGTCTTCCATCCTCAATTTCCCGGCGCTCAATATCCGGCAGGCCCATGAAAGGCCCGAAGCGATGGAAGAGGCTTCGGTGATGATGGTCGGGCTGAATCCCGACCGGGTGATGCAGGGGCTGGCCGTGTTGGAAGGGCAGGGCCGGGGAACGGAGCGCACCCTTTGCCCGGTGGCGGACTATTCCGCGCCCAATGTGAGCGACAAAGTATTACGAATAATCCTCTCGTATACCGACTATGTAAAACGTACGGCGTATGGGGAGTAAGATATAAAATGCAGGAGGCTGTTTTGACGGAGAATATCCGGATCGTTCCTTTCGAGGAGAAATACGCGGACGCCTGCGCGCAGCTGCTGGGTCATTTATGGAAACGCGACGCGGAACGCCGCAGGGCGCTTTTCCGGTGGAAATACCTGAAAAATCCCAATCGCCCGGCTCCGTTATGCCTTATCGCCCTGAACGAAAAGGACGAAGTAGTAGCCTTCCGGGGCTATACGGCAGATACGGTAAAAATGGGTGCGGAACGACACCGCGTGGCTAAAATAGCGGACATGACCGTGCATCCGTCCTATAGACGGCGCGGGCTTTTCGAGCGGATGACCCGCCTGTCGGCCGATCATCTGTATACGCAGGGGGTCGGGCTGATCTTAGGGCTTTCGCCTTCCTGGCCTACCTACCACGGGTATAAAAAGATCGGGGGCGAAGAGCTTTCCCCGTTTAAAAGCCTATTTCGCTTCGGTTTTATTTCCGGAGCGAAACACGTCCTTTCCCGCTGGTTCAACGGACTTCGCCGTCCCGAGCCGGGTACGTTCCTGCGGGAAAAAACAGAGGGCGGGTATCGATACGTGCTTTCGAGCAGACTTGATCCGGAATTGGCGTCCCGCATCGTGGCGTTGCACCGCCTCGAAAGACCTGCCGGTACGGAGCTGTCGGGAGAGGCATTGGCATGGCACGGGCAAAGCCCTGCTGCCCGGTACGTATATGCCTATGCTTGTAATCCTGCGAGGGAACCGGTCGCCTTTTTCCTGCTCCGTACTACGGACGGGTTCGGCTACCAGTTGGGTTGTGCTTTGCCGGGAGACAACAAATGCGCCAAGAGGTTGTTCCGGTTTTTCTGCCGCACGATGCGCCCTTCGGTCGTGGCAGTCTGGTCGTTCGCCCTGGCGGAGTCCAGACGGCGGTTGCTGAAAAAACTGGGCTTTTGGAGCATCCCGTTTTTGTGGAAAATGAGAAAGAACCCGCCGGTGGTGGCTATCCGGACGGACGCTCGGAAAAAGGACTGGGATTTCGGCGGGGTAAATATCCGGGATATCGGCTCGTGGGAGATCGATAAACTGGACAACGATTCGTTTTAGGATGAGAAAATGGCTGGCAGGTATTCTGTGCCTGCTTTATAAAAAGAAAATAAACCGGGAATCGGCCCGCACGGACATACTCCTGTCCGTATACGGGCACAGCCCTACGGGAGAAAGCCTCGAAAAACTGATAGTCTGGCTGCAGGGCAGCGGTTATGGATTTGTAACGACCGGCCAGTTGCAGGACTACCTGAACGGTACGCTCGATGTGGAGAAACCGGTGTGGCTCAGTTTCGACGACGGCTGGGAAGCGAATTACCGGGAAGTGTGGTCGGTGCTGGAGAAGTACCGGGTGCCCGCAGCGTTCTTTATTTCGACCAAAGGGATCGAGGATGGCTATTTCTGGTTCACCCGCGCACGCGCGGTCCGGAAAGCGGATACTTCCCTGTCGATAAGTGAGTTTTGGGAAATGCCCAATGCGCAAAGGGTTGCTGCGATCGAAGCTTTGCCTGCCTACCGGGGACCCCGGGTGGCGATGACTCGCCGGCAGTTGGAGAAAATGGCCCGTTCGCCTTATGTGAGCCTGGCAAACCATACGGACGACCATGTGATCTGCCCGAATTGTACGCCGCAGGAGTTGGAGCGGGAAATAGCCGTTTGCAGGCAGAAACTGGAACAGTGGACAGACCGGCCGAGTGAAAAGGTTTTTGCCTATCCGAACGGGGATCATGCCCCGCAAAATGAGGAAGTCCTCCGGGAACTGGGATTCCGGATGGCCTGTACGACCGAAGGAAAGTATGTGGATAAGGATACGGACCCGTTTCGCATCCCGAGGATGGAGATCGGCAACCGGGCTTCCCTGCCCGAAAATATCCTGCATATCTATGGGATATGGATCCCGTTTTTCGCCCGGATAAAACGGATACTGGGAATAAAGAAAAAGAAAAAATAAAGAAACAGTGGACAAAGAACAACTGAACGATATCCTGCAATGGGATGTAAAGTCCTGGTCGGTGGCGCTCCGGTTCTGGGAAGGCCAGGTAGACTGGGCCCGCGTGGATACTGTGCTCGAATTGGGGGGCAAACGGGGCGGACTCTCCCTGTGGGCAGCCCTGAAAGGGAAAAAAACCGTATGCTCCGACCTGAAAGACGTAAAAGCCTCCGCCGAGGGCCTGCATGGGAAATACGGGGTCGGCCATTTGGTGGAATACCGGGATATCGATGCGACGGATATTCCGTACGAGGATCATTTCGACCTGATCGTATTCAAATCCGTCATCGGGGCGGTGGGGAGAATGGACGGGATCGCCAGCCAGCAGAAGGCCTTCGACGAGATATACAAGGCCCTCCGTCCGGGCGGGATGCTGATCTTTGCGGAAAACCTGGCGGCTTCGGCCCTGCACCGGAAATTGCGCAAGCGTTTTACCAGTTGGGCGCATACCTGGCGGTATGTTACACAAAAGGAACTGGAACTGTTCTTACAAAAATTCTCTTCCCGCCGGGTAATGGCGACCGGGATCACCGGCCCGCTGGGAAAAACCGAGGGACAACGCAATATCCTGGCATCCGTCGACCGGATCGTGCTGGACCGCGTCTGCCCCGATCATTGGAAATACATTGGATATGGCATCGCGACGAAATAAAATATTTGTAGTAGGGTATTTCGGGTACCGTACCAATCAATTGGACGGGCAGACCATCAAGAGCCGGAACATCTACCGGATGATCCAGTCCAAATTGGGCGATACCCACCAAATCCGGCAGTACGACACCCAGGAGTCCCGCTTCCGAAAAATGTCTTTTTTCGGATTTCTGAAAAATACCTTGACGTGCGGGACATTCGTGATCATTCCCTGCCGCAACAACCTTACGTATGTATTTCCGTTCATATATCTTCTGTCTCTGGTATTCCGGTTCCGGATACTCCATGTGGCAGTGGGCAGCGGACAAACCGAGTATTTCCGCAAGCATCCCGTGATTCGTTGGATGAACAAGCGGATAAAGGCCATCTTTCCGCAGGTGTCCATCGTCGATAAGGAGCTGAAAGAAGAGTTCGGCTTCCGCAACAGTCATCTGCTCAATAATTTCCGGATAAACGATTATGTGCCTGCCCTGACAGGGGCCAGCGGGGATACCCTGCGGATCGTATTCATGTCCCGGATACAGAAGAAAAAAGGGCTGGATGTCGTGTTCGCCTTGGCCGAACATATCCGGCAGACGTACCCGCCCGGTACGGCTGTGATCGATTTTTACGGCGGGGTGGAGCCGGATGATGCCGAGTATTTCCAGGCGGAAGTAGCCCGGTATGATTTCGTCGAATATAGGGGAAAGTTAGAACCCGAGCACATCTATACCACCCTCAACGGGTACGACCTGCTGATCCTGCCGACCTACTACAATGAAGGGTTCCCCGGCGCGATACTCGATGCCTATATTTCCGGCATTCCTGTGCTGGTGTCCCGCTGGCAGCATACGGAAGAATTCGTCGAGGATGGGGTAACGGGCTACATATGCCCGATGGGGGATAAGGAATGCTTTTTTCATAAAGTAGACCTGCTGATAGGAGATAAAACAAAACTGCCCGTGCTGAAAAAAGCGGCTTGGGAACGTTCCAAACGCTATGGGATGGAATATGCCTGGAGCGTGTTCCGCCGGCAGATGGATTTGGAGTAAAAAGAAAAGAGGAAAAAACATGAAGCTGTACAACAAATTATTGGAAAATATCGTGTTGCCGGCCGGTGATATGGTGCTCCGCACGGCGTTCATGCAGGAAATCCGTAAGTGGCGGGGGTATGCTAAGCTTTCGGCCGATGAAATAGATGAACTTTCCCGCAGGAACCTACGGGATATCCTCCACCATGCCGTCGATCATATTCCTTACTACCAGGACATCAAAAAGCAGCGGGGAAACCCGCGCGAATGGCTCAAATCCTTTCCTATCCTATACAAGAAAGAGATCAATGCCCATATAGACAGCCTGGTGATGGTTCCGAAAGAAACGTTGGTCAAAGGGACGACCAGCGGCTCTTCCGGTACCCAGGTATCGATCTATGCCACCCCCCGGGAGATATCTGTCAGCCAGGGGATACAGACCCATTGGTGGGAGTGGTCCGGGTATTATCTGGGGAAAAAATTGGTGCAGACCGGTATGGGGCGCACCCGCGGGATCGTCAAAAGGATGAAAGACGTTCTGCTGCGGACAAAATACGTCAATTCATTCACGATGTACGAACCGGAGATGGCGCAGATGCTGTCCGGGCTGTTGGGGAAATCCGGCTATACGCTCGGCGGTTTTCCCTCTTCCCTCAGCGTGTTCGCGCAGGTAGCGGAAAAATACGGTCTCGCCGATGTCCGGTTCGACCAGGCTATCAGCTGGGGTGATAAACTGTTCGACCAGTATGAAGAAAACATAGAGCGGGTATTCGGATGTCCGGTGTTCGATACCTACGGCTGTTCGGAAGGGATCATGATGGCTGCCAAAAAAGACCTGGATTACTACTATATCATGACCCCGCATGTCCATATGGAGATCGTGGACGACCGGGGTAACGAAGTCCCCGACGGCCAGATGGGGCACGTCGTCCTTACCCGGCTGGACGGGTACAGCATGCCGCTTATCCGTTACCATATAGGCGATATGGCGGTGAAACTGCCCCGGGAGGAATACCCGGAACGACGGGAATTGAACTATCCCCTGTTGGAAAGGGTGGTGGGCCGGGATACTGATGTAATAAAAGTTCCGTCCGGGAAATATATGACCGTGCATTTCTTTACTTCCCTGTTTCGGGATATCCCCGATATTGTCCAGTTCCGGGTCGTCCAGAAAACACCCGGGGAAATAGAGATCGAATACATCCCTGCCGAATCGTTCGACCCCCGGGGCCTGAAGCAGGTGGAAAGCAAAATAAACGCCCGGCTGGGAGAAAAATACTCCGTGAAGTGGAAAAAGGTGGATCATATTCCCCCCACTGCCTCCGGAAAACCGCAGATCGTTCAATCGCTGATCCGATGAAACCTTTCGTATCCCTCATATGCCCCATATATAACGAGGAAAAGCACATCGAAAAATGTGTGGAGTCGCTCCTGGCCCAGGATTATCCGCGGGACAGAATGGAAATCCTGTTCGTGGATGGGATGAGTGCCGACCGTACGCGGGAGATACTGGATGCTTTTCAGGCTAAATACGCTTTCATCCGAATGTTCGACAATCCGGGCCGTACGGCTCCGTATGCCCTGAACATCGGGATCGGAGTCTCGCAAGGAGAGGTCGTGATGCGGGTCGATGCCCATTCTGCCTATCCGCCGGATTATGTGTCCCGGTTGGCGGAATCTTTGATCAGGCTCGGTGCGGACAACGTAGGGGGACTCTGGAATACCCTTCCGGCAGCCGATACCCCGGTGTGCCGGGCTATCGCCGTGGCTTCCAGTCATGTGTTCGGCGTCGGGCTGTCCGTACACAAAGTAGGTGCGGACAAGGTTCGGCAGGTGGATACTGTCCCCTTCGGCTGTTTCCGGCGGGAAGTGTTCGACCGCGTAGGTCTTTTCGATACCGAACTCACGCGCAACCAGGACGACGAATTCAACGGCCGTATAATTAAAAACGGCGGGCGTATCTATCTGATCCCCTCGGTCCGGATCGATTATACCGCGCGGGACACGATCGGCAAAGCGGCCAGGATGTATTACCAGTACGGACTGTTCAAGCCGTTGGTAAATAAAAAACTGGGGGCTCCGGCTACCCTGCGGCAGTTCTTTCCGGCATTGTTCGTGTTGGGGATCGTCGCCGGGGCTGTGTGGAGCGTTTTCTCGCCCGTTATCCTTTGGATATACCTGGGCGTATGGTTCCTTTACCTGCTGCTCGGGGTGTCCTTCGGCGTCCGGGAGGCCGGCCGTTTGAAGGACTGGAGATTAGTTTTTTCCTTACCCTGCGTTTTCTTTGTCATACACACCGCCTACGGGCTGGGTTACTGGAAAGGGCTTTATAATGTGCTCTTCCGGCGCCCGTTCCGCGCAGGCTCCAACCGATAAAAACAGAATAAACATGAAAATACCTTTTTCCCCACCTTATATAGACCAGAGCGTGATCGATGAAGTAGTCGATTCGCTGCGCTCCGGCTGGATCACCACCGGCCCTAAAGTGAAGGCTCTGGAGGAATCCATGCGCACTTTTACCGGTTCGCAGGCCGTACTTTGTGTCAATTCCTGGACTTCGGGGGCCATTATGGTGCTCCGCTGGCTGGGGCTGAAACCCGGCGATGAGGTCATCATTCCCACTTATACGTACAGCGCTACGGCGCTGGCTGTGCTGCATGCCGGGGGATGCCCGGTGATGGTGGACGTGGGAGAAGACTTTAACCTTACCGCCGAGGCCGTAAAAAATGCGGTCACCCCGCGCACCAAGGCGATAATCCCCGTCGATTTTGCCGGATGGCCCTGCGATTATGACCGGATCATATCCCTGGTGGACGAACCCTCCGTCCGGGCGTTGTTCTCCCCGGATTCGCCGGTGCAGGAAAAACTGGGCAGGGTATTGGTCATGAGCGATGCCGCCCATTCGCTGGGTGCCCGGTATAAAGGGCGTCCGGTAGGTACGCAGGCGGACATAACCGTTTTTTCCCTGCATGCCGTCAAAAATATCACTACGGCGGAAGGCGGAGCCATATCTCTAAACCTGCCGGCCCCGTTCGACAATGAAGAGGTTTACGGCCGGATGCGCCTGATGTCCCTGAACTGCCAGACGAAGGACGCCTACACCAAGACACAGGGAGGGCAGTGGCGTTACGATATTACGGGATTGGGGATGAAGATAAATATGGCGGATGTAAATGCGGCCATAGGGCTGGCCCAGATGCGCCGGTACGGACAGCTTCTGGCGCGCCGCAAGGAGATATTCGGTCGTTATGCCGAGGGGTTCGGGGGCGATACGGATTTTATCCTGCCTCCCGGATTGTCTGCAGACCGAGAATCTTCCTACCACATCTTCCCGCTGCGCATAGCCGGTATCGCCGAAGGGCAGCGGGACGAAATCATCCGGGAGATATCCGCACAGGAGATAGGGGTGAACGTCCATTTCATTCCCCTGCCGATGCTCAGCTATTTTAAGGGCTTGGGCTATGATATCATGGATTATCCGGCGGCCTACCGGAACTTTTCTTCCGAAATATCCTTGCCGGTATATCCGCAATTGACCGACGAACAGGTAGATCAAGTCGTTTCTGCCGTCCGTGCGGCCGTGAAAAAAGTAAAAAGATGATGATACGCGCCTGCGATATTCTCTTTTCTTTCCTGGGACTGGTCGTTCTGTCCCCCGTCCTGCTACTGGTCTATTTGACCGTGGTATGCGGCAGCCGGGGAGGCGGTTTTTTCTCCCAGGTCCGGGTGGGGAAGGACGGGCGCGATTTTACCTTGTATAAGTTCCGGACGATGAAAACGCAGGAAGAAAGCGGCTCCGGTATTACGGTCGGGGAGCGCGACCCGCGGATCACGCGCGTGGGGTATTACCTGCGTAAATTCAAACTGGACGAACTTCCTCAGTTGTACAATGTCCTGAAAGGGGATATGAGCCTGGTGGGGCCCCGTCCGGAACTGCGCCGGTATGTGGATCTTTACACTCCCGCCCAGCGGCAGGTCCTGCAGGTGCCCCCCGGTATTACCGACTATGCCTCCATCGAATATGCGGACGAGAACGAAATGCTCGGCCGGGCGGAAGACCCCGAACAGGAGTATATCCGCCGGATCATGCCGGACAAGATCCGCCTGAACAGGCAATACATAGAAAAACGGAGCATAAAGGAATACTTTAAAGTCATATTCCTTACGCTCCGTAAAATAGTCGCCGGACGGTAACGGCTTTTAGTCTTTTCTTTTTTTCGGCTTGCCTTTTTTGTCCGTTTCCCCGTATCCGTACCCATAACCATATCCGTAGCCATAAGATCCGCCGGTGCTTACCGCTGTGATGACATAGGCCATATTCTTCAGCTTTTCGTTGCGGTACAGTTCTTCAGAAAACCTTAGGTTCTGCCGGTGCGTGAATCCGGCCCGGGAAATATAGATGTTCAGGTCACAGAAGCGGCTGATGATCAGGGAGTCGCTGACCATCATCAGCGGCGGGGTATCAACGATCACGTAATCATAATGCTCTCGGGCGTATGTCATAAGTCCCTCCAGCCGCCCGTTCATCAGCAGTTCGGCCGGATTGGGAGGGAAGACGCCGGAATAGACGATATCGAGGTTCTGGTTTTCCTGCGTGTGTGCGATGATATCTTCGATGGTCATGCTCTTATCGGATAAATATGCCGATATCCCTTTGGCCGGACTTTTTTCCTTCAACAGTTCCTCCATGTTCGAGTTCCGCATATCGAGGTCGAGCAGCAGGACTTTTTTGCCGGAAGTGGCCAGGGTGAGGGCCATGTTGACGGAGAAAGAACTCTTGCCTTCATTGGGGATGGACGAGGTGACCATCACCGCTTTGTGGCGCTCTCCCTGCAGCATGAAACTCATATTGACAGCCAGTTCCCGGTACATTTCCACCGTGCGGGACCGGTCGCCTTCCTTGATGACGATGTCCGTCTTCGTTTTGGGAACAGCACCCAGAATAGGGGCTTTCACCAGTTTCTCGAGTTCTTCCTTGGATCCTATCTTATTGTTTAAAATATCTTTGATGTATATGACCCCCACGGGTATCACTACTCCGAGCACGACGGCCAGCAGCAGGACGATCATCGAACGGGGTTTGACAGGGATCGGGTCGATGTATGCCTCGTCGATCACTTTGGCGTTGGGCGATATCATGGACAGCCCGATGGCCGATTCTTCGTGCTTCTGGAGCAGGTACAAAAAGATCGTTTCGGTGATCTCCTTCTGGCGCAGGAAACTGCGGAATTCCCTTTCGTTGGTCGAGAGGTTACGTATTTTGGACGAGTACGAATCCTCGCGTTTGCGCAGGTTGACCAGAATCGTACCGAAACTCTGTTCCGAACTTCGGATACCCTGCAGGATGTCGTTGCGCAGCAGCGTGATCTGTTTGTCTATTTCGATCAGACGCGGGTTCTCGTCGGTCATCGTGGCCGACATTTCGCGCCGGGTGAACTGCATTTCGTTGTATTTGTTCATCAGCGCGATCAGCGAAGGGTCGGTGATCCCGATATTGGTAGGGGCCGGGTTGTTCCGGTTGGCCGGATCGAGCAGCGCCTTTTCCACCGAAGAGAGGATCTCCCGCTGGAGTTCGATCTCGGTGATTCGTTTGTCGTATTCGCTGCCGGAAGAAAGGTACAGACCGGCTTCGGACTGAATGTCGGTCAGTTCGTTGGCCTTTTTATACGATTCGACGTCTTTTTCCACCGTTTCGAGCTGGCCGGAGATGTCCCGGAGCCTGTCGTCGATGAAACGGATGGTCTGTTCGGTCGCCCAACGCTTGTCCTCGATGGATTGTATATTGTAATAGTCTATCAGCGCGTTGATGATGTCCTTGCTCTTTTCGGGACAGGCAGCCAGCGTCGATATTTCCACCACGCCGGAGTTCTTGTTTACCGCTTTGATCTGCGGTTCGGGTAGTTTTACGTGCTCCCGGATTTCGACGATCACCGGATAAGGAGCCGCACCGCCGGCAAAGGATACTTTGAGCCGTCCCCAGGGAGTGTCGACCGTTTCTCCGGCATAGGCCGATACGGAAGCGTCCTTGTCCTTGAGCAGAAACCGCCCGTCCTCCTGCATCGAGACGGAAAAAGAGGGCTTACGGCCTTGGTATTTTTCCACATGCACTTCTATCGGGGAATTGCGGTGCAGTTCCGTATTCTGTATCCGCCCGTCGGAAAAATAGGATACGTTCAGGTTGAGGCTGTCCGATACCCGCTGCAGCAGGGTGCGGGATTTGATGACTTCCAGTTCGTTGTCGATATTGCCGGACGAGGACAGGATGCCCAGGTCGTTGAAGATGTCCAGGTCGGCCGTGCTCTGGCCGCGGTGTTCGTCGCGGATCAGGATCTTGGCCGAGACCAGGTATTCCGAGGGTGCGTACCGCAAATAGAGGAACGCCGCGATAAGGCATACCACCAGGGAAGCCACTATATATTTCCAGTACGACAGGTAATGGAAAAAAGTTTCCTGGAAACTTTTCCCGCCGCTGTCGTTATGGAACGGTTGATCGAAATTCTGCATGGTTACTTTTTATAGGCGGTTAGAGGGCGATGGAAACGATCGTGGCTATCAGGCTCAGTACGGACAAGCCCATCGGCAAATACTGGTTGTAATTGGCCGTGCCGGCTTTTGCCCGGTTGGGCTGCACATAGACGATATCGTTCTGTTGCAGGTAAAAGAAAGGGGAATTGAATATCTGGGCGGAAGTCATATCGATCCTTTCGAAATGGTTTTCCCCGTTTATATTGCGGAACACCAGAATATTGTCCCTTTTTCCGTATATAGTCATATCCCCGGCCAGCCCAAGAGCCTCGAGCAGCGAGATCTTTTCGTCGCTGATGGTGTAGGTGCCGGGGCGGTTCACTTCGCCCAGTACGGTTACCTTGTAGTTCAAAAAACGGATGTTGACGATCGGGTTGACTACGTAAGTGGCTATCTTCTCGCGCAACAGCGCTACTGCTTCCGTTTTAGTCAGCCCGCCCAGATGTACCTGTCCCAATACCGGGAAATTGATGTTTCCTTCTTTGTCAACCAGGTATCCCTGCACGGAAAGGGTTTGCAGGTTGGCATCCAGCCTTACGGGATTGAACATCTCGACGGCCTGGGGATTGGTCGAAGTGACGGTGATATACAGGTTGTCGTTCGGGGCGATCCGGGCCTCGAAGTCCCCGAGTTTGGATACGAATGCCGCCTCGTCTATTCCCTGGAAATAGGTCGTTTTTTTCAGCGATGCGCAGGAAACAGCTGCCAGGGATATGGCCAGTATAAAGAGGATTCTCGTGATCTTAGTTATTTTCATGGTGTTGGGTCTTCAAAGGTTCATTAAACATCTCGTTTTTCACATTCATTTTACCGGCCGCTTTCCGCACGGACCGGTCCGTGAGCATAGCCAGTTGGGCAGGGTGGTGAAGGTCGGTGCCGATAAAATCGATCAGGCCGCCTTTGAGCAGGGATTCTGCTTTTTTCCGGGAGCTTTTCCCGTAATGTCCGCAGAACGAGAAAAGGTTGGCCTGAAAAAGGCATCCGTTATGATGCAATTTAAGCAAAATATCCGAATTTTCCTCATAATAAAGGTATCTTTCGGGATGGGCCAGGATGGGGATGTATCCTTTGCTCTGCAGGTTGAAAAGGGCCTCGGACAAATAGAGGGGTTCCTGCATCATAGATGTTTCCACCAGAATATGGTTTCCCGGCAGGGTGAGCAGGGGTTCGCCCGATTCGGCCAGTTCCATGAACTCCCGGTCGATATAATACTCTGCGCAGAGACCCAGTTCCAGGGCTATTCCTTTTTCCCGGCAAGTAGCTTTCACCTCCCGGAAGCGGGATTCTATCGCGCCTTTGGTATTGGGATACCGGCTGGCGGATACATGCGGACTGAAATAAAGGCGTTCGAATCCCGCTTGCTGCATGCCTTCGAGCATCAGCAGGGTTTGCTCCATGTTC
The DNA here is from genome assembly GCA_938023515.1 of uncultured Flavobacteriales bacterium. Lineage (GTDB taxonomy): Bacteria > Bacteroidota > Bacteroidia > Flavobacteriales > UBA1820 > Merdimorpha. The sequence continues at coordinate 15,110 of CALJDR010000079.1, read as the reverse complement.
CGGGCCCCGTCGTCGAGACCTGGGAGCAGGTGCGAGTGAATGTCCGTCTTTATCTGCAGTTTATCCATTGCTTATTGCTACTTTGTTCAGGGTTATGGCCTGATCTTCCTGTTGGGCATCGATGCTCTGGTATACGGAATTGTTCGATTTGAACTCCGGTACGATATGTTTCATGATCCGGATGGCGCTCATCGTGTTTTCGAACAGTATGGCCGAGCGGAGGCTTTCGATTTCTTTTTTTACCGTATCGTAATCGTGCTCCTGAACCCGGGCACGCAGGATTAGTTTGTGCGGGGTGCGCATCAGGGGTTCCCGGGCTCCAAGTACCTCTTCGTACAGTTTCTCGCCCGGGCGCAATCCGGTGTAGACGATCTGGATGTCCTTTCCGGGTTCCAGCCCGGCCATCCGGATCATGTTTTTGGCCAGGCTGAGTATCTTTACGCTTTCCCCCATATTGAACACGAATATCTCCCCGCCCTGCCCCAAAGCGCCGGCCTGGAGTACCAGTTGGCAGGCTTCGGTGATGGTCATGAAGAAACGGGTGATCTCGGGATGGGTGAGGGTCACCGGTCCGCCGGACTGTATCTGGCGGGTAAACCGCGGGATGACGGACCCGCTTGAACCCAGTACGTTTCCGAAACGGGTGGTAATGAATGCCGTATCCGACTTCTCGTTTAGCGATTGGATGTATATTTCCGCGATCCTTTTGGTGCACCCCATTACATTGGCCGGATTGACCGCCTTGTCGGTGGAGACCATCACGAATTTGTTGCACTCGTATTTATGGGCCATGTCCGCTACGTTGATCGTTCCCATGATATTGGTTTTGATGCCTTCCAGAGGCATGTTTTCCACCATGGGTACGTGTTTGTAGGCCGCGGCGTGGAATACGATATCGGGACGGTAGCGGCTGAATAATTTTTCCAGACGCCCCCGGTCGCAGATCGTACCCAGTTCGACCTCCGTCTGGAAGAATTCCAAATCTTCCGTCAGTTCGAGTTCGAGGTTATACAGCGGGGTTTCCGCGCTGTCGAGCAGGATAATTTTTTTCGGGTTGAAGGAAGTGAGCTGTCGCACGATCTCGCTCCCGATCGAGCCGGCTGCGCCGGTGACCAGGACGGTTTTGTCCAGTAATTCCTCCCGGATAGCGTGGTCGTCCAACTCGATACATCCCCGGTTGAGCAGGCGCTCGACGTTGATGTCGGTGATTTGCCGGATATCCAGCTCCCCGTTCAACAGTTTCTCAAAATTCGGAATGTCGACCGCTTTGGCATGATGTTCCCGGGATATCCGGGCTATGTCGGCTTTTTTCCGGGCGGAAAGCAGCCTCTGGGCGATGACGATCTTTTCGATCTCGTTGTTCTCCAGTAATTCCTGCAAATCGTCGTGACGGTGTATTTTCACCCCGGAGAGGACCTTACCTTCCTTTTTCAGGTCCGAATCCACGAAGGCTACCACATGATAGGCCGCATTTATCGGATTGCTCAGGATGTGTTTGACCATCAGGCCATATTCGTTGGCCCCGTAAATGAGGATTCCTTTCCTTTTCCGGGGAGGACTGAAATACTGCGCGAAAGCTCTTTTGAAGAGCAACCGCCCGGCTATCATCAGGAACGAAAGGGTGAGGTATTCGATTGCCAGCACTTCGAGCGGGATAAAGGCAGGCCGGTAGTACACGTAAAAAAAGAAGGTCAAACCAGCCAGAACTATTTCCCCGGCGGTGAGCACCGATACGATACGCAGTACGTCCTGCGATCCCGTATAACGGATGATACCGGAATAGGAGCGGGAGATCAGAAAAGACCCCGCGCGCACCCCCATGATGACCAGGAAAAACGGAGCTACAATGCTCCAATCCATCCTTTCGGGATCGAAATTGAAGAACAAAGCGGTGGCTGTCAGCACGGAGAGAAAACTCAGGCCGAGGTCTGCCAAGAGAACGAGCCACCTGGGTGTATAGGAAATATTGTTGAAAGCCATAAGAAATATCCTTTCGCTGCGGTTAAAAATCCGGTACGGATGAAATTTAAAAACAGGGCCTTGTAAAAGGCCCTGTCTGCAATATGTTATTTATCCTGCTTGATAATAACTACCCGGTTGAGATAGGGCTTGTCGAAAAGCTGGCCGGAACTTATGCCGCCTTTGCCTTCCACTTTGATCTGGTCGGGGTTTACGCCGAATTCGATGAGGAACTTCGCTACGTTTTCTGCCCGTTTATCACTCAGTTTCTGGTTGTGGGGCGGGGTAGCCGTTTCCTTATCGGCATATCCCAGGACAAGGTATTTGGAGCCAGTGTCTTTTTTGATCTGTTCGGCGATCTCCCGCAGGTTGATCTTTTCCCGTTCGTCGACCTTCGAGATGTCCAGCGGGAAGAAGACGGCATACTGGATGTAATCGCAATCGCAGTCGTCCACCGTTACCGGGACGGGTATTTCCGGCCGGTTTTTCAGGCTGTCTTTCAGCGAGGCATTTTCCGCCACGGCCATTTGCAGTCTGCTTTCCGTTTCTTTCAGGGTCTTGAGGGTTTCGATCTCCCGTTTGGAGGCGGTACCGCACCGGTGGAAATACCGGTTTTTGAATTTATAGGTCAGGCCTATCGTTACGGTAGCCATTCCATTCGGGCGCGGAATATCCTTGGGATCGAGCTCGCCGTTGTATTTTCCGTCGAATACCGAACCGCGCAGTTCGAGGTTCAGGTCGAGGGCTTCCGTAAGTTTCAGTTTATTTATAAGACCGGCGTTGAACGTGAACTCGTTGTGTACCGAGCCGCCCCAGTTGTGCATGAAGCCTACGCCCAAGAAAGGTACGAATTCCCAGAAGCGGTCTGTCCGGTAGCCCCCTATCCAGTTGGACAGGTTGAACATGACGTCCCCGCGGATGTGTATCTGGTCCCATTTCTGTTTGTAAACACCCTCGATGTCTGTGGGGCCTGTGATGTACTCGTTGTCTTCCAGGGTGGTGAACCCTTTTTGGGAAAACCCGTTGAATTGGGCCCGCAATCCCAGTGCAGGAACTATCCATTTACCGACCGACAGATCCATCGTAGGGGATATGCGTTCCCCGAAAGGCCCTTTTTGGTCGTCCTGCCCGAAGAACACCTGTCCGCCTCCGCCCAGGGAGATGAACCAGTTGTCCCAAAAGCGGTTGGTCTCGAAGCCTTTCCAGGGAGTGTTTTTCGTTTCTTCTTTTTCTTGTTGTCCCCACGACACTACGGGGAGCAGCACCGCTAATAGTGCTACAATTGTTTTTCTTGTTCTCATTTTGCCTTATTAATGAATTCTTGATACCATTGCCCGTATCAGGTTATTTTCACAGGGAGCAAAAATAATCTGCGAGCCGGCAATAGTTGTGCCAAAATGAGACAATCCGGTTAAAATCACTTCCGAATAACGGAAGTGTTTCTGTACACAATTATAATAATGCGGTGGTTAATCCTACAATTTTATAGTAAAGCACGAATCGATAACAAACAATCGACAATAGGATACAAATGACTATATTTCAGATTTTTCCATATTACGGCATTTGTTAATTTTTTTGTCTGCGCCTATGAAGATTAAAGGTACGTTATTTTCGTACATGCGCTTTGGCCTGTTTATGGACGGATATACAAAGCGGTTGTGTAGTTGCACAGAATGTTTAAAAAAGTAATCCTTTTCTTTTGAGTTGCGAAAATCGTGTGAGAGGCTGTGGATTGTTATCTTATAAGTCCTTGGCTAAAAATTCCTCCACAGCCCGGAAACTGACCGTTTTGTCGGAAAAATATTCCTTTGCGGCCCGTTCCTGTTTTGCGGTCGCGCCAAGGGTACGCAGGATATTCCCCAGATGCATTTTCATGTGCCCCCGCTGTATCCCCGAGGTGATAAGCGAACGTACAGCCGAGAAATTCTGCGCCAGCCCCACACAGGCAGCGATCTCCATCAGTTGGCCGGCTGAAGGATTTCCCAATAGTTCCATGGACAAAGCGGCCAGGGGATGCAGGCGCGTAAGACCGCCTACCGTTCCTACTGCCATCGGGATCTCCATCGCAAAATGGAATTCTCCGCTTTCCACCCAGGCCTGAGAGAGGCTCGTATATTGCCCGTCCCGTGCCGCATAGGCATGGGCGCAGGCTTCCACCGCCCGGAAATCGTTGCCGGTAGCAACGATAACGGCATCTACTCCGTTCATGATCCCTTTATTGTGGGTGACAGCCCGGTCTACGCTCAATGCCGCCATTTGGACGGCGGCGGCAAAGCGCCGGCAAAATTCCTCCCCGGAAAATCCGTCGGCGGCCATACCTGCTACCGGACATGAAACGGATACCCTGACGCGGGAGTCGGGCGTGTAATTGGACAGGATGCTCATGATGATCTCCAAATCTCCCGGCATGCCTTTTTCGGTGAAAAGCTCTTTGAACCGCTGGGCGACCGATTCCAACACGCTGTTTATAAAGTTCGCGCCCATCGAATCTTTCGTGTCGGCCGAGAGGTCAATCTGGAAGTAGCCCTCCATCGCATCCGTTTTATCCAGTAGTTCGAGGGAGAGGATGCCTCCCCCGCGGGCCTGCATTTTTTCTGTGACGGGCCGGGCGGCCTCGATCAGTTCCTCTTTGACGCTTTCAAAGAACGGAAGCAATAGGTTTTTGTCGGCTCCTGTATAAATAAGGTGTATCTGTCCTTTTTTGATCATGGATATCACCTGGGCTTCGAAGCCGCTGCGTTCGGCCCAGAAAGAGGCCGATTTGGAAAGGGCGGCCACGACGGAACTCTCCTCAATGGCCATCGGGATCGCGTAGTAGCGGCCGTTTATCCGGAAGTTCGGCGCAATACCCAGCGGCATGTAATAATTGGTCAGGGTGTTTTCCGCAAAACTTTCGTGCAGTTCCTGGAGTTCGGGGTCTGCGTGGAGGTAGCGCCGTATTGTCTGTTCCGCTTTGGCTGGGTCGGCAGCGTAGGCATCGAGTATCGTGCGGATCTTCTGGTCCCGGGAAAGTTTTGAGAATCCTTTTATTAGGTCTTTCATGTTTTCGGAGCGATTGCAGTTCGGTATCGTGGGGCAAATATAGTCCTTTTGCCTGAAAAACAGGCGGCGCGGAGGAATGATCGTCTCTTAACCTTGTAATTTTCAGGGAGTAAAAAAATAATGTTAATATGCGGGGCCTTCCATTGTCTACGATTCAGAAAATCATATATTTGCACCACCACTAAAGGAACGGTAATTTATTAATCATAAAATAAACCAAAAATGACAAAAGCAGATATCGTATCTAGCATCTCCGAGGCAAAAGGAGTGGAAAAAGCCGAAGCTCAGGCTGTGGTCGAGGCTTTCATGGAAGAAGTAAAAAAATCTCTCGAGAGCGGAAAGAACGTTTATCTCCGCGGTTTCGGAAGTTTCATCATCAAGCGTCGTGCCGAGAAGACCGGACGTAATATCTCCAAGAACACGACCATCAAGATCCCTGCACATAACATCCCTGCTTTCAAACCCTCCAAAGTATTTGTGGAAGGGGTGAAGAAATCCGTAAAAGCAAAATAAGACCGGGATACCTTCTTCGGGAGGCTCAGAACATATTTTTATTAACCCTTTAATTTCATTTGAGCTATGCCTAGCGGAAAGAAACGTAAAAGACATAAAGTGGCTACGCACAAGCGTAAAAAACGCAGAAGACTTAACCGCCACAAGAAGAAATAATGTCGCAGGCAGCCGGGTTTTCCGGTTGCTGCGAATGTCGGTAACAGCATCCTTACACGTTAAGGGTGCTTTTGCTCTTTTTACCGGCTCTGTGCCGGTGGCGGAAACAAAAGCCTTTTCACAGTCTTTACGAACGGGAATTTTGTATTCCCACGTATAAACCCAAGCAATTTTATTGTTATTGTGAGCACTGAACTTATAATCAATTCGAAGACGTCTGAAGTAGACATCGCTATCCTGGAAGACGGACGGCTGATGGAGTATCAGACCCAAGCCGCGCAAAACGATTTTGCGGTCGGGGATGTCTACATCGGAAAAGTGCGGAAAGTAATTCCCGGGCTCAATTCGGCCTTTATCGACATCGGCCACCCCAAGGATGCCTTTTTGCATTACAACGACTTAGGACCTCAGGTCAAGTCACTGCTCAAATTTATAAGGAACACACAAACGGGCGGGCAGCGCACGGCCATGCTGGACGGTTTCAAAATGGAATCGAACATCGCCAAGGACGGAAAGATCGCCGACGTATTGCCCCAAGGTACCCCCGTACTGGTACAGATCACCAAAGAGGCTATTTCGACCAAAGGGCCTCGGCTGACATCCGAACTGTCCATCCCCGGACGGATGTTGGTATTGGTCCCTTTCAACGAAAAGGTGGCCATTTCGCAAAAAATCCGGCGCAAGGACGAACGGGAACGCCTGCGTATGATCCTCGAAGGGTTGCGCCCGAAAGGGTTCGGCCTGATCGCCCGCACCAATTCCCAGGGGCAGTCCGCAGAAGACCTAAAGGCCGATATGGATGCCTTGGTTAAAAAATGGGAGCATATTTACTCCCGCCTGAAAAAGGAAAAATCCAAAGCGCGCGTACTGAGCGAGGAAGACCGTGTTTCAGGTATTATCCGCGATTTGTTCAACGATTCGTACTCCTCGATCGTGGTCAACGACGAGGCCCTTTTCCTGGAAATGATATCGTCCATTGGCACGATAACTCCGGGGCGGGACAAGATCGTAAAACTCCACACCGACAAGGTTCCCATTTTCGAGAAATACGGAGTTGACCGCCAGATAAAAACTTCTTTCGGACGGAGCGTTCCCATGACCAAGGGTGCCTATCTGGTGATAGAGCATACCGAGGCCCTGCACGTGATAGACGTGAACAGCGGGAACCGGTTGAACGCCAAAGAAAATCAGGAGAACAATTCGCTGGAGGTCAACCTGGTGGCCGCCAAGGAGATCGCCCGCCAGCTTCGCCTGCGCGATATGGGGGGAATCATCGTGGTGGATTTCATCGATATGGTTAAGAGCGACCACCGCAAAGCGCTTTACGAAAAGCTCTGCGAGTTCATGAAGTCGGATCGGGCAAGGCATAAAATTTTGCCGCCCAGCAAGTTCGGCTTGGTTCAGATCACGCGCCAACGCGTCCGTCCGGCTACCGATATTGAGACTTCGGAACCCGATCCGGAAGGAAGCGGGACGATCCATGCCCCGATCAATATTCTCGGGGAGTTGGACGAAGCGATCGAACAGTTCGGCAAGGCCGGTTACAAAGGATTTTCGCTTCACACGCACCCTTTTGTGGCCGCCTACCTGACCAAAGGATTGGTGTCGCCGCGGCTTTCCTGGCTATTCAAATACCGCCGCTGGGTGAGGATCGTGCCCAGGGATGCGTACCGGTATTTACAGTACCGTTTTTACGACCGGGATGGAAAAATTATCAAATTGTGAGTTCCTAACGATTTGAGTTGAAGAAAAGTGAAGCCGAACCTCATTCGAGGTCCGGCTTTTTTTGCAATAAAGGATTTTTTAGTACATTTGTGTATAATCTGTATAACTAAAAACATCCAAAACATGAAAAAGACTTTACTTGTGATGCTGTTCGCCCTGTTGGGCTGCTCGGCAGCAAATGCCCAGGCGTTCCAGGGGAAAGGCAGTTCCCAGCTCGGAGTGGGCATTAGTTCGGGGTTTAACACCTATAATGTAGTGGGCATACAAGGCAATTACGATTATGGAGTAATGGACTTCATTTCCGTCGGCGGCCAGGTAAACATGCTGTTCGACGACGATTTTGAAATGTATATCGGTCCCCGTGCCAACTTCCACCTGCTCAATGCGATCACCCCTTCCAAACCCGGTCCGTTCGACGTGTACCTGGGCGCTACGATGGGCGTGCAGTTCGGCCACAAGACCAAGTTCACCGGAGGTGGTTATCTCGGCGCTTCGTACGATATCACGAGCCATATTGCGGTAAAACTCGAGGCCGGATCCAATATCATGGCCGGAGTGATGTTCCGCCTGTAATCCATTCGACTGTAAAAAACATACGGCCCCTCCGATTCCGGAGGGGCCGTATGTTTTTTGGGGGATCGGTTTATTCTTTCAACTTATCTATTCCCACCTTTTGCGAGAGGAACATCACACCGGCCAGGATGGCGAACAGTCCGAGGCTTCCGGCCAAAAGGGCGTAAGTTTCCATCTGCATCAGGATGTAAATGTAAGCATACAGCAGCATAAGCATTCCAGCTACCCCCCAGGCGGCGCTGCCCCGGCCCAATACCGACCGCATATAAAAGAAGAGCAGTCCTGTAGTCATCGCCGAGGCCGTGAGGTACGACAGGGCGAAACCGATATGTTCCGACAGGGCGACCAGCAGCGAGTAGAACAATACCAACGCAAGCCCGGTGAGCAGGTATGGCAATGGACCGAGCCGGCGCCGCAGGACGATTTCGGCGAACAATACGACTACGAATGTGAGCAGGATGATGAGCGCGGCATATTTGACGGCTCGGGTGGTCATCTGGTATTGCGCTACAGGCACCAGAAGCTCCACTCCGAAGGCGGACTGCTGTACGGCCTCGTTACGGCCTATGTTTTCCAATATCTGGGGGTAGTTCCGGTTCATCCCGATCACATTCCAAACGCTTTGAAAGCCTTCCGGGGACACTTCGCGCTGCGAAGGAAGGAAGTTGCCGGAAAAACTCGGCGTGGCGCAATCCGACGAAAGGTGTACGGAAGTCGTTTTTCCCACCGGGATAAAATACAGCGATTCCGATCCTTTGAGGGAAAGATCGGTTGAAAAAGCGACCGAGCCTCCGTTTTCGGACAGGGCGGCAGCATTCACTCCGGCCGATAGGACGGAAGAAAGTCCTGTATCATCGCCCGTGCCGGGGGAAAAATCGGTCTTCTGGTCGTCCCATTGCAGCACGGCGAGTGTTTCAAGCCCGCGCAGGTCGGTTATTCCTACGGATAGTCGGGCTTTGGAAAAATCGGGCTGGTATTCGGCCAAGCGAGAGGCTTCTTCTTCTGAAAGACGGAATTCTCCGGACAGTTGAAGTGTTGAACGGTACATGACGGCCTCGTAAATCCCCCGGTTGAGGGTCTGCGTATTTACCCGCCCTTCGATCTTGAGGCTTTCCGGCAGGATATTGATGTAACGGCGGGTGTAACGGACTGTCTTAACGCCTTGGGCATCGGCCGTTTCGGACGCCGAGAGACAGGGGACGGACAGCACCGGCCCGACGATTTGCTGGGCAAGGCTCCATTTTCCGGCAATCTCTGTCCGGGCGGCATCGGCGGCACTTTCCCGCTGCTGGATCAGGGATTCCACCATCGAAAGGGGGATGAGCAGGATAAGCAGTAAAAATCCGATCAACAGGAGTTTTAGAAGAAGGGCGAACCGGTGGAAGAACGATTTCTTTTCCGGGTGCCCGTTTGCAGAGGGATAGGGAGATTGGTTCATGGTGTTTGGTTTTTATTTATATGTTTAAAAAGTACTTTGTATTTCAAAGTAAATGGGTCAAAAAAAAATTACGGCTTATGTTGGTTAATGAACGCTTCGAGCGCTTCGAGATGATCTTGGAATGCTTTTTGCCCCTTGGGGGTGGCGGAAAACGAAGTGTTGGGCTTCCGGCCGAGGAACTGTTTGCGGGCTGCGATATAGCCGATGTTCTCCAAAGTGCGTAAATGGGTGACCAGGTTGCCGTCGGTCACGCCCAACAAGGATTTGAGCGACACGAAATCCATCGAATCGTTTACGGCCAGTACCGACATGATGCCCAGCCTTACCTTGCTTTCCAGCGCTTTATCGATCTGCTCCAGGTTCATCGCTGTGGTTTTGTGGCCAGGAAGAATATTCCGTAAACAATGTGCAGTACCCCGAAGCCGAGTGTCCAGAATACCAATCCGTAGCCTTCGAAAAAACTGTCGGCCAACCCGAGTACGATCTGTGCATAGCCCAGGTATTGCACCGAAGAATAGGTATACCGGGAGGCGGACACCAACGCCAGCCCGTAAAACAGAAGCATCACCGAAGAAGTCAGCCCGTAATGCCCGTGGTAGAATAACGAAAGGCAGAGTGCCCCGCCGACAACCATCGGCAATGCGAAACTCCACAACAGGCGCCGTACGGCGGCATCGAGAACGAGTTTTTTCCCCGATTTGCGGGCCACGCGCCAGGACATGAAAAGGGCTGTCCCGATGCACAGGATCAACAGTCCTCCGGCCAGCCATAATAGCTGGTGGAGGCTCTGGGGGGTATGGGCCAGCAGGAGCGGTAGGCGCGCCCAGGAAAATTCCTGTCCGTTGTTCAGCAGGGCATAGGCCGCTGCGGCTGCAGCACAGGCATACAGACCGATCACGACGGATGTAGAACCGCTGAGGGTAAGGAATTTGGACGAGCGGTTCATCAGGTCTTTGATTTCGCTCAGAGTTTGGCGGGCATCGCTTGTGTTCATTTTAAAAGTACTTTGTAATGCAAAGTTATAAATATTTCCCCAGGATTTATAGTATGGCCGCTTTTTTTTCGAATTTTTTCAAAAAAACCGCTCGTTTAGGCTTTTCCGGAGCGAAGCGGGTGTTTTGATGCGATTTTTTGCCGGATTATCGTTCGATTAATCGATACAAAGGGTTAAATTTGCAACCTTGACACAGAGAATAGAACGAAAAAAATTGATGTGATGGCAAACAGCGACGAACAATTCAAGAAAGTGGTTTCCCACGCCAAAGAATACGGATTTGTATTCCCTTCGAGTGAAATATACGACGGACTGAGTGCGGTGTACGATTACGGCCCATACGGGAGCCAGCTGAAGAACAATATCAAGGAATATTGGTGGAAGGCGATGGTGCAGATGCACGAGAATATCGTGGGGCTCGACGCTGCTATTTTCATGCATCCGACTACCTGGAAGGCTTCGGGGCATGTGGATGCGTTCAACGACCCGCTGATAGACAATAAAGACTCCAAACGCCGCTACCGGGCCGATGTCCTGGTCGAGGACTATGTGGCCAAGATGGAGGATAAAGTCCAGAAAGAGATCGCGAAAGCCGCCAAACGTTTCGGAGAGGCGTTCGATGAGGAAAAATTCGTCGCCACCAATGAACATATCGCGGAAAACCGCCGCCGCCAGCGCGAGATCATCCTGCGCATGTCGCATTCGCTGGACAAGAACGACCTGGCCGATGTAAAAGCGCTCATCGAGGAGCTGGAGATCGCCGACCCGGATACCGGTTCGCGCAACTGGACGGAAGTGCGTCAGTTCAACCTGATGTTCAGTACTAAACTGGGTTCGCTCAGCGAAGGGACGACCGACCTGTATCTGCGTCCGGAAACGGCACAGGGTATTTTCGTCAATTTCCTCAACGTGCAGAAATCGTCCCGCCAGAAGATACCTTTCGGGATCGCGCAGATGGGTAAAGCGTTCCGCAACGAGATCGTAGCCCGCCAGTTCATTTTCCGTATGCGGGAATTCGAACAGATGGAGATGCAGTTCTTCGTGCGCCCCCACACCGAAATGGAGTGGTTTAAAAAATGGAAAGAGCGCCGCATAAAATGGCATACCACTCTGGGAATGGGCGAGGAAAACTACCGTTTCCACGACCACGACAAACTGGCCCATTATGCCAACGCGGCTACGGATATCGAATTTAAGTTCCCGTTCGGGTTCAAGGAATTGGAGGGTATCCATTCCCGTACCAATTTCGACCTGTCCAGCCACGAGAAATTCTCGGGCAAGAAAATGCAGTATTTCGATCCGGAAACCAATGAGAACTATACCCCTTATGTGATCGAGACTTCGATAGGGCTGGACCGTATGTTCCTGGCCGTGTTCTCGCATTCGCTGGTGGAAGAAACCCTGGCGGATGGTTCCACGCGGACGGTATTGCGCCTCCCTTATGTATTGGCCCCGGTGAAAGTGGCCGTGCTTCCTCTGATCAAAAAAGACGGCCTGCCCGAGTGCGCCCGGGATATCGTCAATAAGCTCAAGTACGATTTCAATGTAGCGTACGATGAGAAAGACGCCATCGGCCGCCGTTACCGTCGCCAGGATGCAATCGGCACTCCGATATGCGTGACAGTGGACCACGATACCCTTACGGACGGCATGGTGACGATTCGTCACCGGGATACGATGGAGCAGCAGCGTGTCGCTATTACGGACCTTAAGGAAATCATTTCCAAAGAGGTGGATATGCGTTACGCTCTGGAAAAACTGGAAGATTAACCTTATATATAGGAATAGCGAAGCGGCGCGGCCTTAGACCGCGCCGCTTCGCGGTTTATCGGAAGAGGGAGAAAAATCGGGAAAGTGGGGTTGGCGTTCTTACCTTTTTCTTACCTTTGTTTCTCTACGGTTTTACAAAAAAACTGCTATATGGCATTGAAAAACAAGATTGTAAAAAGTATATCGTGCTGGCTGGCGCTCGCAGCGGCACTTTTGTTGCCGACATCCTGCTGGGTATATTCGTTTTCGGGAGTGAATATCTCGAAAGACCTTAAGACTATGCAGGTGGATTATTTTCCCAACGACGCACTCCTGGTCAATCCAACGCTCAGCAGTTATTTTACCACACAATTACAGGATATCCTTACTTCCCGTACCAGCCTTCAGTTGGTCAAGACCGACGGAGACTTGGTGTATGAAGGAGAGATAGTCACTTACGATCAGACGTCGGTGGCCCCGTCTTACGATCAGTCAACCGGGAAAACGATAGCCGGCAAGATAAGGCTTACCATCGGCGTTAAGGTGCGGTTCTACAATACGAAGGATGAAACTCAGAATATCGATCGGACGTTCAGTTATTATGCTGATGCAAACGGGGAAGGAACCCTTAGCGGATCAGAAGAACAGCGTCTGGTCGAGGAGATTGTCACCCAGTTGCTCGAAGATATTCTCAGTGCTACAGTAGCGCAATGGTAATCTTAGCACAAGGAAAGAATGCTGGATAAAAAGCTTGTCGTCGAATATATTGCCCACCCGGACCTCCTTGGTACGGATGATATCCGTATTTTGGAAGAAGCGTTGGAGCATTATCCATTTTGCCATATATCCCGCATCCTTTACCTGAAAGCGCTCTATAATACGGATAATTTTTCCTATTCGGCCCAATTAGCTAAAGGGGCCGCATTCATTTCCGACCGGAAGGCCCTTTTTGAACTGATCAATCGGACGGAACCTGTCGGTTCGGCCAGGGTTGTTATTCCGCAGGGAGATATGGTTCTGCAGGAACCCCCTGAAGAATTGTCCCAATGGATGGACCGCGAAAATAAGAGCGGGAAAGATACGGAAGAACTCATAGACCGGTTTATCCGTACCAATCCCAGGATAAAACCTTCGTCCGATTTTGAATCGTCCGACAGGGATTTTTCACAACCGGAGCAGGAGATACTTTCCGAACAGGTGATGACCGAGACGTTGGCTCGTATTTATGTCCGTCAGAAAAAATATGGCCGGGCGGTGGAAGCTTATCGCATTTTAATGTTGAAAAATCCGAAAAAAAGTAGTTTCTTTGCAGACCGAATCAAAGAGCTGGAAAAGCTAAGGGATAAAAATTAAAAATCAAAAGATATGTCATTCTCATTCTTTGCAGTACTGATCGTTATAATATGCCTGTTCTTGGTTGTGATCATCATGGTGCAGAACCCTAAAGGGGGCGGTCTTTCGTCCACTTTTGGCGGCAGCCAGCAGATGATAGGCAGCGTGCAGAAGACCAACCAGTTTCTGGATCGTGCAACGTGGACGCTTTCGGCGGCAGTAGTTGTTCTGGCAATCCTTTCTTCGCTTACGCTTCCCCGTACGGCGCAGAGCACATATGATGATGTGTTGGATAATACAGCTTCTCCCCGTACGGAACTCCCCGCGGTTCCGGCTCCGACGCAGGCACCGGTACCTGCCCCGGAGCAGACGCCTGCCCAGTAATTCAGGGACAGATAAATTAGTAAAAGCCTGCAAGGATGTCCCTTGCAGGCTTTTATCATTAAAGGCCGCGAAAAAGAGCGCTATTTTCTCGGATGTCTGTAACCTTTTACAGACATTTACAGTCTAATGTAGTGAAAGGAAAAACAAAAATAATAAACGCAAAAACATAAAAGATCATGGCAGAAGCAACAGCAGGAATCCTTATCGGACTGGCGGTGGTGATCGGATTATTCATCGTGATACCGCTGATCGTATTCCTCATCGTACGGAAAATCCTTTCCGACCGGCACCGTGAAAGAATGGCAATGATAGAGAACGGAATGAACGGCAAGTACAGGCAGCCGGCCCCGGAAGCCCGCCCGACTGAACCGATGGACGATGCGCCCAAAAGCCCCGAAGTCCAGGATCAGTCGCCAGAGCTGTCAGAGGAGCCTGTGGCACCGGAACCTCCCCGGATGAAATATTATCCCCCGGTCAAAGCGGAGGATTCCACGGTGAAATGGATGTATGTGTTCGGCGGGGCGGCCGTAGGCCTGCTCGTGGCATCGCTCACAACCAATCTACTGTTCACCTACACCCTGATAGAGACTAAAGGATTGGGCTTATCCATCGTCGTGTTGTCCATTTGTATCTCACTGTACATCTATTATGTACGGAAGAACAAAAGAAAGAATGACGGGACGCCATTCGGTCCGGATGCGGGCCGGAAAGGGGGAACGACTTATACGGAAGACTGATTCTCGTATACCGGCGGTTGACCCATGGATGAAAGCGTCCTGATAAAGCAAGCCTTGCGCGGCGATGACCGTTCCTTTGCTGTCCTGGTGGACAAGTACAAGGACATGGTCATGGCCGTGGTAATGCGGGTGGTCAAAAACCGGGAAGATGCGGAAGACCTTTCGCAGGACGTTTTTGTGAAAGCTTATATGTCGCTCGGGAAATTCAAGGGCGACTCCAAGTTTTCCACCTGGCTTTTCCGTATCGCTTTCAATGAGGCTTCGACCTATTACCGTTCTTCCTCGTTGAACACCACTCCAGTGGAAGACTGGATGAATTTCGAGGAGAACGTGGACACCGGACTTGTCACGCAAATGGAAAATATCAACAGCCAGGAGCGTTCCATGTACATACAAAAGGCGATGGACCGCCTGGACGGACGTGATGCGATGTTGCTCACACTTTTTTATTAAGGGCATAAAATAGGATTGTACAAAAGCAAAAACATAAAAACGCTAAAAAACA
>CALJDR010000078.1 GCA_938023515.1 uncultured Flavobacteriales bacterium | reverse complement strand
CACAAGGAGTATCGTCGGCAGCGTCAGATGTGTATAAGAGACAGACCAGAACCAGGGGCTGACTCTGCCCGACCTGATCAACGAAGGCAATCTCGGGCTGATCAAAGCCGCCCAGCGTTTCGACGAAACCCGCGGGTTCAAATTCATTTCGTACGCCGTATGGTGGATCCGCCAATCCATCCTGCAGGCGCTGGCCGAACAATCCCGTATCGTCCGCCTGCCGCTGAACAAGATCGGTTCCATCAACAAAATAAACAAGAAATACGCCGAGCTGGAACAGCTCAACGAGCGCGCCCCGTCCGCCGAAGAGATCGCCCAGGAACTGGACATGACCGAAGAGGACGTAAAGGAATCGCTGAAGAACTCCGGCCGCCACATCTCGATGGACGCCCCGCTGGTGGAAGGTGAGGATTCCAACCTGTACGACGTACTCAAGAGCGGCGAATCGCCCAACCCGGACCGCGAACTAATGACCGAATCGCTGCGCATCGAGATCGAGCGTGCGCTCCAGACCCTTACCCCCCGGGAGGCCGACGTGATCCGCTTGTATTTCGGACTGGGCGGACAGCATGCGATGACCCTCGAAGAGATCGGCGAAACATTCGACCTGACCCGTGAACGTGTCCGGCAGATCAAAGAAAAAGCCATCCGCCGCCTGAAGCACACTTCACGCAGCAAAATACTCAAGACTTATCTGGGATAACCGCTCCGCGGCCACCGCGCACCGGACCGGCTCCCTCCGGAAAGGCGCTTCCGGAAAATCCCGGAAGCGCCTTTTGGGTTTATAAACAATAAATAGAAAAATAGCATGGAAAATGTAAAAGTAAGACGTGCCACCGGACACGATGCCGAAGAGATACTCCGACTGATAAAGGAACTGGCCGCCCATCATAACGCGCCGGAAATGGTCACTTGGACCGCCGACGAAATGCGTCGTATAGGGCTCGACGCCGAAAACCCGTCCTTTGAGGCTTTCGTAGCCGAAAACAAGGAAGGCCAGATTCTGGGGTGCGCCGTCTATTTCAAACGGTTCTCCACCTGGAAAGGCCCCACGATCCACATCGAAGACCTGATGATAAGCCCCGAATACCGGGGTATGCACATCGGCGAAGCCCTGCTGGACGCCGTAACCGATACAGCTCGCCAGCGCGGGATCAACCGCATAGAACTCGACGTGGAAGGGAACAACGAAGGAGCTATCCGGTTCTACAACCGCAAAGGGTTCGACACCACCTGGAGGGCCGGGAAACTGTACCTCGACGGAGAACAGCACTGATCCCTCCGCAAGAACAGATTAAAATTCCCACAAAAAAGCCCGCCGGAATCGGCGGGCTTTTTTGTGGGGGTTACCCCTGTCTCTTATACTTTCCAAAAATCTATTATTCTTCGTCCATACGCAGAGTCCAGTCGTGGGTACGGCCTTCCTTGGGCGGATTGGTGTTTATCGTGATACCGTGGCGCAGGTAAGCCGGTTCCGTATCGCGGTTCCCGGTTTGCTTTACACCAGCCCGTATACCACTTTGTGCCGTATATCCGGAATTTCCGCCGGATAGCACGTCTTCGATACTTGAATCCAACGGACTGGCAGCCGGGGACTGGCGGCGTTCGTAAGGCCGTCTTTCCTCCTGCCGGCTTCCCCGGGGTGCATCCGGCTGCGCTTGGGCATATGACTGGTAGGCCTGTCCGGAAAAGTTCAGCGTAGGGGGATTGTCGTCGTCCATTTGCAGGGTATATACAGTAAAAGTCTTCTTTTCCCCGTTAGGCATGGTCCGCTCTTCGGTCTGTTTTTCTTCCGGGCGGATCTCCAGATGTCCGGCCCATTGCAGCGATTCGTTCTGGCCGGCCAGGGGGCCTTCAGGTGCGAGGCTTACCACATGGCGGTCGCGGGGCTCTTCGGGGCGGTTGATCCGTTTTTCCGAAGGGAATCCGGCGGCGATGATCATCAGGTTTAATTCGTCGTCGGCCAGGGTATCATCCTGTCCCATTCCCCATTTCACCGGGGATTCGTTGCCGGAACGTTCCCGGATGATGGTGGTCATCGCGTCCAGTTCCTTGGCGATAAACCCACCCTTACCGTATTTGACCACGAATATCAGGCCTTTCGCCCCGTAAATGTCCGCATCGTTGAGCAGCGGGGAGGAGAGCGCCTCTTCGGTTACTTTCTTTACCCGGTCGGGGCCCGATGCCCGGCCCGACCCCAACAGCGTTGTCCCGCTGTCGGTGAGCAGCGTACGGGTATCGGCCAGGTCGACGTTGACGGTAAGCGACTGATTGATCACCTCCGCAATGCTGGAAGCTGCCTTGCACAGCACTTCATTGACGATAGCGAACGTGTCGCGCATGTCCACGTCACTGTATATGTCGAATATCCGGTTGTTGTTGATAATGATCAGCGAATCGACGGATTTGCGCATTTCGGCGATCCCGGCCTGGGCTACCTCGTCGCGGTATTCGAACTTAAAGGGAGTGGTGACGATACCTACCGTCAGTTTCCCCATGCTCTTGGCCGTGCGGGCTATGATGGGAGCTGCTCCCGTGCCCGTTCCGCCGCCCATTCCGGCCGTGACGAACACCATTTTGGTCTCGTCCGGGAAAAGGCTCTGGATAGCCTCCTGGCTCTCTTCGGCAGCCTTTCGCCCGACCTCCGGTTTCGATCCCGCTCCCAAGCCCTCGGTGAGCGAGGAGCCGAGCTGGATCTTTTCGGGCACCGGACTGGCGCTGAGCGCCTGTTTGTCGGTATTACACACGGCATAGTCCACCGCCACCCCGCCTTTGCGGAACATGTGGTTGACGGTATTGCCACCGCCACCGCCTACGCCTACCACTTTTATCTCGTGGCGCGCATTTTCCGATTTGGGTACGAACCTTATTCCGTCTCCGAAAAACGATACCATATGTTTTCCCTTTCTATTATTCCGGTCTGCGTGCCGGAGAGTTATTCTATCTTTTTCAGGAAATCGAAGATCGTGCGTTCAATCTTCTTGTCCCATCCTTTCTTATCTTTTTTCTGGGCCTTTTCAGGGGCTTTGTCTTCTTTCTTGGGCTGAGGCCGGATTTCTTCCTCCTCTTCTTCTTCCTCTTTCTCTACCCGGATCTCGACTTTCTGCTGGAATACTTCCATCGTATCATCGCTGCGGTAGGAATAAGGGTTTTCTTCTTCCCGGGGTTTCCGGACTTCGGCTTCCGGCCCCTGCGCAAGCGGAGGCACGTTCACGGCATGCATGCTGGTAAGTACCTCATCGATGGGGAGCTCCACGGTTTCTTTTTCCAACATATCGACCGAAGACTGCACCACCTGTTCCTCCAGAGACGGATCTTCCGCCACGACGTCTTTCAATCCGTTCAACACGAGCCCGATACAGGTCGAATAAGCAGGCGAAGTAAGGCATTCGCGGTTTTCCTCCGACAGGTAAATGTTCGGGTAACCGATCCGGCAGCTCATCTGGGTCTTGAACAGCACGAACTGCGGGAGGTGTTTGAGCAACGCTCCTCCTCCGGTGATCACCACCCCGGCGATCAGGTTCTTATTAGGCTCTATTTGCCGGTAATTGGCGATCTCGGCATTGATATCGTCCATGATCTCGTCCATGCGGGCATAGATGACCCGCGAAAGCGTCTTCATCGATATTTCCTTCGGCGGCAGCCCCTGTATCACGGGAATGGATACCACATCCGTGTCGAGGTTGGCGCCCGGCCAAGTCGATCCGAACTGGGTTTTGAGCTTTTCCGCATAGCGGCCCAGGATCGAGCATGCTTCCTTGATATCGTTGGTCACTACTTTTCCTCCGTAAGGCACCACAGCCGAGTACCGCACCAGATTGTCCCGGAAGATCACCATGTCGGTCGTCCCGCCGCCTATGTCCACCAACACTACACCGGCTTCTTTTTCTTCCTCGGTAAGGGTCGCGTCCGCCGAAGCGATAGGCTCCAGCTTGAGGCCCGCCAAGCGAAGCCCGGCGCCCTCGACACAGCGTTTGACGTTCAAAAGGGGGGCCACCTGTCCGATGATCACATGGAAAGTCGCCTCCAGCCGCTGCCCGGACATGCCCACCGGCTCGATAATCCCGGCATCGGCGTCCACTTTATATTCCTGGGGCAATACGTGGATAATGCGTTCGTGATCCGACAGGGGGGTTTTGAGCACCCGCTCGGTCAGGCGGTCTATATCGGCCTGGTCGATGACCCGCTGGGGGTTTTCCCGGGTGATGTAATCGGTCTGGCGCACCGAACGGATATACTGCCCGGCGATGCCCACCGTGACTTCCTCGATCTTCACACCGGAGGACTGTTCGGCCTGTACGACCGCCTCACGAATACCGGATATCGTTTTGGAGATATTCTGTATCGCTCCTTTGCTCACCCCGGTACTGGGGCTCTGGCCTACTCCGATGATCTCCACCGAACCGTCCGCCTTGCGGCGGCCCACCATCACCAATATTTTGGTCGTGCCAATGTCAAGTCCTACCGATACCGTATTGTTCTTCATAACTCTCTCTATTTCTTTTGACAAATGAGATAATTCCCGAATTCCAAATTTACGACTTTATAATCATCCGTCTTGCCGGCGGAATACAAATACGCGTAAATTATCCCGAAATTTTCGAATTTAACGTCCATATCTTCCGCCATGCCCAGCATGACTTTCATCCCGCTGCGGGTATCGACGGCATAGTCGTAAACGGCCTTCCCGTTCTTAAACCGCCGCGATACCTGGATCCCTATGGCCTGGGTGGAGAAAAAATCGTCCTGCTCCACCCGCCGGATGACTTCCTTCACTCCTGGGAATGAGCCTTTTTCCGCACGTCCGTAGACCAGCGGCACATCCACCCCGATCCCGGCTTTCACCGGCATGATGTTCCCCACCCGGCTCACGTAGTAATTGCCCGAATCGGTCACGATGCGGAAAGACGGCTGCTCTTCCCACAGTTCTACCTTTACATCGCCGGAAGGCTGCCGGTAGACCAGCGTCTTCTCGATATAGGGATTGCGGCTTACATGCTTTTCGATGGGAAGTATCCGCCCGGAAACCGAATCCGGCGATACTTTCGACAGGTTCTTCTCGACATAGGCTTTCAGCGCCTCGATATCGACGAATCCATAACCGGAAGATTGTTTTACGTCCACTTTCACATGCGACGCCCCGGCGCCGGCCCGTTCCATCATCACCGCGAATACGATGAAAGCGACGGCTGTCAGCGCAAAGATGAGGTACCCCACACGTTTGGACATGGTCATTTCTTCTTTTTATTCTTCTTGTCTTTCAGCAGCTTTTCCACCTGGTCCACGATATCGGACGTAGCCCGGGGACGCGCCATCTCGGAAATATTCCGGCCCAGGTCTTCGCGCAGACCCTCGTCCGAGAGCAAACGCAATACCGCATCGCCCAGTTCGTAGGACAGTTTTTCCCCTTCGGGGATCAGGATCGCCGCCCCATGGGCAGTCAGTGCCAGTGCGTTGTGCCGCTGGTGGTCTTCCGCCACATTGGGCGAAGGAATGAGGATCGCCGGCTTGCCGATGATGCAAAGTTCGGAAATCGTGCCGGCCCCGGCCCGGGAGATGATCATATCCGCCGCGGCAAAGGCCACATCCATCTCCGAGATAAAAGGCAGCAACGCGATCCGGGACGCATAATGCTTGTCCGGATGGGCTTTTATCAGTTTATCGAGCATTTCCCGGTATTTGGCATAATAAATGCGGCCGCACTGCCACAAAAGCTGGGAACTGTTCTCCATGAAAATATCGAGGTTGGCCCATACCGCCTCGTTGATCGCGCGGGCGCCCAGGGAGCCTCCCAGCACCAGGAAAGTCTTTTTCTCGGTGTTCAGCCCGAACTGCTCTTTGGCCTGGCGCTGCGACAGCCCGGCATCGGTAATACAGGCCCGTACCGGATTTCCGGTGAATACGATCTTTTGCGGAGGGAATACTTTTTCCAATCCCTCATAGGCCACGCATATCACATCGGCCCGCCGGGAAAGGATGCGGTTGGTTACCCCTGCATACCCGTTTTGTTCCTGTATCAGGGTCGGCACACCCAGCATCGACGCGGCAAAAAGCACCGGCCCGCTGGCATAACCGCCTGTCCCGATGACCACGTCGGGGTGGAAACGGCGCACGATGCTCCGCGCCTTCCACAGGCTGGACACTACTTTGAACGGAACGGCCAGGTTAGACAGGGACAGCGAACGCTGTATCCCCGCAATGGGCAGTCCTACGATACGGTAACCGGCTTCCGGCACCCGGGACATTTCCATCCGCCCCAGCGCCCCTACGAACAGGATTTCCGCGTCGGGATAGCGCCGTTTGATCTCGTCGGCGATAGAGACTGCCGGGAAAATATGCCCGCCGGTGCCCCCGCCGCTGAGTATGATTCTGTATGGTCTTTTCTGCGATGTCATATTCCCTGTGATATTTTATCCTTTATTTTCCTCGTCCTCTTCCCCCAACGATACCGGCTCGGAATCCGCCTCCTGTACGGGAATGTCGGCCAGCGCTTTTTCCCGGGAGTTCATAATGATCTTCTGCATGATCCCCACCATCATACACGAAGCGATAATGGATGTTCCTCCGGAACTGATGAACGGCAGGTTCTGCCCGGTAACCGGGATCATACCCACGTTGACGCCCGTATGGATGATCGCCTGACACATGATCACGCATAACAACCCGCACAGCACCAACAGCCCGAAAAGGTCTTCCACCCGGAACGCCTGTACCGTCACCCGTATGGTGAATACGACAAAAAGCAGCAGGATGAATGCCCCGCCCACTATGCTGTATTCCTCCACTAAGATAGAAAATATAAAGTCGCTGTCCGCCTGGGAAAGGAAATACTTCTGGATGCTCTTGCCCGGGCCGGCCGCCGGGAATGTCCCCCCCAAGGCAATAGCCGTTTTAGCGGCTGTTACCTGGCGGTATTTGTCCATGTCCTCCTGGGACATCTTCCCGTCCGATTTGACGAAAAAATTATCCACGCGGGCCACCCACGTGGGGACACGGGTCTCTTTGAATGCCTCGGGGTTGGCTTTATACGCCCCGTACAGGCAAAGCCCCGCCGCCGCAAAAATAGCCCACGAGATGAATATATGCCGAAGCGGGTACCGCCCTATGAGCAGGATCACGTAGAACGTAAAAATGAAGATAAGTCCCGTAGAGAGATTGTGCGGGGTGATCAGGACGAACATCAGCAACACAGGCCCCCAGAGGTCCAGCGCCAGGCGCTTCCAGGAAAGCATCTTGGCCGTATCCCGGCTGTATTTCTCGAGGTACCGGGCCGCGAACATCACCATCGCGATCAGCGCAAAGGCCGAAGGCTGGAAACTGAGCCCGAATATCCGCACCCAGCGCCCCGCGCTCTGCCCGCCGATCACGGTGCCGGACACAAACGCCCAAAGCAGGGTGCCGATGGAGAGCAGCACGATGATCCACGTGAGTCCCCGGTATAATTTATAATTCAGCCAATAAGTAAGCAGCAGCATGAATACCCCTACCAGCACGTCGCGGGCGAAGGTGATGAATACCGACGAGATACTGCTCACCTGCTGGATCGTGCTGGTGCTTATCACACCCAGCAGCGAGAACAGCAGCAGCAGGATCACGATCCCCCAGATGACTTTGTCCCCATGGCGCAGGATGTGAAGGTCGACCTTCAGTATGGCGTCCGAATTCTTTTTCATAGTTTTCTCCTCTTACCTTATCTTCAGGGTTACGATGCTCAGTACCGCCAGGAATACCGATATGATCCAGAAACGGGTCACGATCTTGCTCTCGTGCAGGCCTTTCTTCTGGAAATGGTGGTGCAGGGGCGCCATCAGGAAGAAACGGCGGCCTTCGCCGTATTTCTTTTTCGTGTACTTGAAGTACGACACCTGTATCATCACCGAGAGGGTCTCGATAAAGAACACCCCGGAAATGAGCGGAAGCAGGAGTTCCTTGCGCACGCATATGGCCAGCACGGCAATGATCCCGCCGATGGTCAGGCTGCCAGTATCGCCCATGAACACCTGGGCCGGGTATGCATTGTACCACAGAAAGCCTATCAATGCGCCCACAAAGGCGCATATGAACACCATCAGTTCCCCGGCATTTGGTATATACATGATATTGAGGTAGTCCGCAAATACAATGTTTCCCGACACCCAGGCAAATACCCCGAGTACGGAGGCTTGTATCGCCGACGTACCGGCCGCCAGTCCGTCGATACCGTCTGTCAGGTTGGCTCCGTTGGATACGGCGGTGATGATGAATATCACGATGGGAATGAAAATGATCCACACCCAGTGCTGGTAATTGCCCCCTATCCAGCTGATCAGGGAAGCGTAATCGAATTCATTGTTTTTCACAAACGGGATCGTGGTCTTGGTGGAGTGTTTTTCCGCCTGGAGAAAACGCGCCTCCCGGTAAGCCACCTCGTCCGTCGAGCCTTCCACCGCCCGGACAGCCGCCACCGCCTGGGCGGGCGCGGCCTCGCGGATAACCACCTGCGGGCTGAAATACAGCACACTGCCCACCAAAAGGCCCAGCCCTACCTGGCCGACCACTTTAAAGCGGCCTTTCAGCCCGTCTTTATTCTTTCGGAAAACTTTGATATAGTCATCCAAAAATCCGATCGAGCCCATCCACAGGGTCGTAATGAGGATCAGGATGATGTATATATTGGACAGCTGAGCAAAAAGCAACACCGGCACGACCGTCGCCAGGATAATGATAATTCCGCCCATCGTAGGGGTCCCGGCCTTTTCGTCCTGCCCCTGCAGGCCCAAATGCCGCACGGTCTCGCCGATTTGTTTGCGGCGCAGGAAGTTGATGATCTTTTTCCCGAACACCAAGGCAATGATGAGCGAAAACAGGAAGGCGGCCGCACCCCGGAAGCTGATATAATTGAACATGCCCGCCCCCGGAAAATCGTACATCCGGTCTAAATAGTTGAACAGGTAATAAATCATAGCCTAAAGTGTTTTTCCGTTATTGTTACCGATCGTTTCTCTTATTTATCCTCTTGTGCCCCGAATGCCGCGCGGAGCTCCTCCATATCGTCGAAATGGCTG
Source organism: uncultured Flavobacteriales bacterium (assembly GCA_938023515.1). Lineage (GTDB taxonomy): Bacteria > Bacteroidota > Bacteroidia > Flavobacteriales > UBA1820 > Merdimorpha. The sequence goes on along the minus strand of CALJDR010000078.1, from coordinate 24,128 downwards.
CGAACGCCCTTGACTTCCTGATACGTTTCGTGTCCTTTTCCCGCCACCAGGATGATATCCCCTTTTTGGGACATCGCCGCCGCCGTACGGATCGCCTGCCTGCGGTCGGCGTTCACCAACACATGGTTGGTTCGCTCTGCCGGAACCCCGGCGAGCATCTCCTCGAGGATCTCCATCGGGTCTTCGCTGCGCGGGTTGTCCGACGTGAAGATCGCTTTGTCCGCTCCTTCGGCCGCTATCGCCGCCATCTCCGGGCGCTTGGTCCGGTCACGGTCCCCCCCGCAGCCTATCACCACGGTAAAGGTTTCGTTGCGCGTACGCAAATCATTGATCGTACGCATCACATTGTCCACCGCATCGGGCGTATGGGCATAGTCGACGATGCACACCACCCCCGAAGGCGATATCCAACTCTCGAAACGCCCGTGCACTCCCTTTTGACGGCTGAGCGCCTCCAGCACTTCCGTTTTCTCACAGTCCAACAGCACCGCCGAAGCGTAAATAGCCAGCGCATTGTACGCATTGAAACGCCCTACCAACGGGAGCCACACTTCCGTGCCGTCCATGTTCAGCTCCATGCCCTCGAACGTACTTTCCAGGATCTTCGCCCGGAAATCGGACACCGAACCCAAGGAATACGTGTATTTTTTGGCGCGGGTATTCTGCAGCATATAAAGCCCGTTCTTGTCGTCGGCGTTTACCAGCGCAAAAGCATCCGGGGACAGCGAATCGAAAAGGAGCTTCTTCGCATCGCGGTAGGCGGCGAACGTCTTGTGGTAATCCAGATGGTCGTGCGTCAGGTTGGAAAAGATAGCCCCCCGGAAATCGAGCCCGGCGACACGCTGTTGAGCCAGCGCATGGGAACTCACTTCCATAAAACAATACTCACACCCCCGGTTTATCATTTCGTCCAGGTACGCGTTGAGCGTGAGGATGTCCGGCGTAGTCTGCTTGGCCGGAATGTGCTCGGTGTCGATGATATTCTCCACCGTGGAGAACAGGCCGCATTTGTAGCCCATCGTCCGGAATACGTTGTATAGCAGGGTCGCGGTAGTCGTTTTCCCGTTGGTGCCCGTCACGCCCACCAGCGCTATGCGCGAGGTTGGGTCGTCGTAAAAATTCCGGGCCATCAGCGCCAGCGCCCGCGAGGTATCCTCTACCTGCACATAGGTCACTCCGGAGCGAAGATCGTCTGGTTTTTTGCGCAACACCACCACGGCCGCACCACCGTCTATCGCCTTGTCGATATAGTCGTGACCGTCGGCCGCCGAGCCTTCTATCGCGATAAAGGCGCCCCCGGCAGGAACCGCCCGGGAATCGAACGACAGGCCGGGAACGGACACCGTTCCCTCGCCACTAAGGAGCATATGGTCTATATTGCGGAGTATTTCTTTCAGTGTTTTCATAGCCTGCCTGTTATTTTGCGGTGAGTATCACTTTATCCCCTTGGCGTATTTTGCTGCCCTTGGATAAGGATTGGTGGGTGATCTTTCCCGTCCCGCCGTCCACCCGGACGGAAAGGCCCATTTTTTCCAGCGAAGGAACCACGTCGGAAGGGAACATTCCCCGGACATCGGGCATGACGGACGGATCGGCATTTACCTGCCCGCGTTCGTTTTCCTTTTCGGCTTGGGAATACATCCCGGATTCCGGCCCTTTATACTGATAGATTTCCTTAGGCGTGGTATAGTAAATGCCCGAAACGATATCCCGGGCCACAGGGGCCGCCATCACACCGCCCGAAGCGCCCCCCTTGGGACGGTACAGGCACACCACCAGCGAATATTTTGGCTCGTCGTAGGGGAAATACCCGGCGAACGACACCATGTATTCCATCGGTTCGCCCCGGCCGTAGTTGTACTGCGCAGTACCCGTCTTCCCGGCGATGCGCAGTTCAGGATCGTAACAAGCCGTATGGGCCGTCCCTCCTTTTTCGTTCACCACCGCCTTCAACAGATCCTGCATGATCTTTATGTTCTTGTCCGAAGCGATCTTGCCCCGGGACTTGGGTTTCACGGTCTCCAGCAAACGGCCGCCCTGCCGTACCTGCGCCAGGATATGGGGCTGGAGGTACACCCCGTCGTTGGCCACAGCATTGAACAGTGAAAGAGTCTGCAAAGGGGTGATCCGCAGTTCGTAACCGTATGACACCCACGGCATCGAAATGCCCGACCATTTCGGCGAACCGGGTACAGGGATGTAAGGCTCCGGCTCCCCGGCGATATCTATGCCCGTCTTCTGGCCCACCTGCATTTTGAACAGACGGTCGATGAACTCGCCCTGCCGGTCTTTGAACGCGCCGTAAGCTGTCTTGACGATGCCGGTGTTCGACGATTTGATAAATGCCGTGCGGAGCGTGATCACGCCGTACCCGCCGGCCTTAAAGTCGCGCACCCGGTTGCCGTATATCATATAGATACCGTTCTCGGTATCCACTTTTTGCGTGGTATCCACCGCGTTCTCTTCGAGCAGGGCCAGCACGGACATCAGCTTGAAAGTCGAACCCGGGTCGCTCCGCTCCCCGACGGCGTAGTTCTGCACTTCGGCATAACGCCCTTCCCCGGTAAGCCCGAGGTTGACCATCGCCTTTATCCCGCCGGTCTTCACATCCATCACCACCGCACAGCCGCGCTCGGCGCTCCATTTAAGCATATGCTCCTCCAACGCCTTATGGGCGATATTCTGCATCCGCGCGTCGATCGTGAGCACCAGGTCTTTCCCGTCCACCGGATTGCGCTTGTTACCGTCGGCCAGGGGTTTCCACTCCCCTTTTATCTCCTGCATCATCCGCGTGCCGGGTGTTCCCTTAAGCTGCAGCACATAATAACCTTCCGCCCCCACATATGCCCGGTTGTCGTCCGAGTAACCGATCAGGCGGTCGCCCATCCCCCGCAAAGGGTTCACCCGCTTGGAGTAATCTTTGATGATCAGCCCGCTGCGGACCGGGGATGTTTTCTTGGCGTAGTATTCGAATATCGGGAAGGTCAGTATCTTGTCCCTGTCTGCCTGGGAAATATCGGTTGCCACCCGGAGGTAGCGGTTCTTTTTCTTGCGCCCGGCATCGAAATAGCGCTTCCACCCCTCGGCCGAACGGGTCGGGAAATGTTTGGCCATCGAATCGCAAAGGGCCGTGATATGCTTTTTCTCCTTGGAATCGTTGTAAGTCGCGTCTTTTGGGACGGTAATATCCCAGAAAACGTCGTACCGCAGTACAGTAGAGGCTAATAAATATCCGTCGGACGAATAGATATTTCCCCAGCGCGAAGGGACGGCCCTTTCCTCGATACGGCGCGAGCGGGCTTCCTGCCGCAGGTCGTCCCGGGTGAAAGCGATGCTCATCATGAATACGAACACCCCGGCCAAGGCCAGGATATAGCCCCCGGACATAATGCCGACCATCGTGTACGAAGCCCAAGAGGCGTCGCCATCCTGCCGGTCCTGCGTATCTTCGCGCATATCGGTGTCTTCGGTACTCATTTTTTTACCACCCGTATCATATTGACCGGCTCCTTGGCCGGTTTGAAACCTTCGTTCGAGAATTTTTCGAGCAGGTCGCCCTCCATCCTCACTTGGGATATTTCCGACTGTATCTCCACATATTCAGTGGCCAGCGCGTTCTTCTGCTCGGACAGTTTTTTGAGCCGGTACACTTTCTGGTCCATCGAGGCAGAACTATACACCATCGTAAAGGCGATCACCACCACCAGAGCCGTCGCTTTCCACATGCGGCCGGTGAAATAATCGCCGCGGATGAATTTGGCAAAAGAGTCCAGCGGGTTCATAGTTTCTGTTTATCGCTTGTTTTTTCGCCGACACGCAGTTTCGCACTGCGTGCACGCGGGTTTTCAGCCATTTCTTCGGGGGAAGGCACGATGACCTTGCGGTTGACCGCCCGCAGCGGGCTCAGCACGTTCCCGTAAAAATCTTTTTCCGCCTCGCCCGAAAAATTCCCCGCACGGATGAAGTTCTTCACCAGCCGGTCTTCGAGGCTGTGGTACGAGATCACGCTCAGACGGCCACCCGGGGCCAAAAGTCCGGCACTCTGCTGCAAAAATTCTTCCAGGGCGCCCATTTCGTCGTTCACCGCGATCCGCAGCGCCTGGAATACCTGGGCAAAGAATTTATTCTCCCTTCCCGGTGCGGCAAAACTCCGCAGCGCATCCATCAGCTGTCCCGTGGTTTCCAAGGGCCGGTTTTTCACGATACGCGCCGCGATCTGCCGCCCCTGGGACAGTTCCCCGTATTTATAAAAAATGTCGGCCAACGGCCCAGCCTCGTAACCGTTTACCATATCCCCGGCCGTGGTCTGCCCGGATGGGTTCATCCGCATATCCAAAGGCCCGTCGTGACGGATGGAAAATCCCCGGCCGGCCGTATCGAACTGATGGGAGGACACCCCCAGGTCGGCCAGAATACCGTCGACATGCTGCACTTTATAAAACCGCAAATAGTTGGCTATATACCTGAAATTCTGCCCGATAAAAGTGAACCGGGGATCGGAAATACTCCCGGCCGGGGCCTCGCTGTCCTGGTCGAAGGCAAAAAGCCGCCCTTTTTCCCCCAGGCGGGAAAGGATTTCCCGCGAATGCCCGCCGCCGCCGAAAGTCGCGTCCACATACACTCCGTCGTACTTTATCGCAAGCGCATCGACGGACTCGGCCAGAAGCACGGGTACATGGTACGGCATTTCCACAGTTATTATTCCTCGTACGGGGCATTGCCGGCTCCGGCAGGCCCCATTATTTTTTCCGCCAGCTCCGCGTACGATTGTTCGTCGCGGCCCAGCGCCTGTTCATACAATTCTTTATCCCACAGCTCGAACATATGGCCCACCGGGGACAGCACGACCTCCCGGTCGAAACAGGCCCACACGGAAAGATCGGCCGGAATATTGATCCGCCCGGCTGCATCCGCCTCCACGAAACGGACCCCGGCCATGAACCGCCGGATGAAATTGCGATGTTCCCGCACGTAAGGGTTCAAACGCTGGATCTTGGCCAGTTCCGTTTCCCAGGTCTGGGAAGTATACATCTCCAGGCAATTCTCCTGCATGGACCGCCGGATAAAAAATCCACCCGACACCTCCTCCCCCAGCGCCTTGCGCAGGGCCGAAGGAAGCGCGATACGCCCTTTGACATCGGGCTTTACGGTGAATGTTTCGAGTATCCGGTACATATTATATCCCATTGTTCAAAATTACTACATTTCTACCACTTTACACCACTTTTTCCCATTTTTTTATTTATATTTTTTTAACGCCGCTTTAAGGCTTTCCTTGCGTAAATTATCCGTAACTTTACTTTTATTAAATTCACGTTAATTACACCGTTTCACAAAACCCATCATAATAACATGAAAATAGTTAAAATTGCGGCCATCAGCATAGGCTCTCTCATTGCCCTTCTCATCGTGCTGATGATAGCCATCCCGTATTTCTTCAAGGACAAGATCATCGATGCCGCCCTGAACGCGGCCAACGAATCCCTCACGGCCAAGATCGTGGTCAAACCCCAGGACGTGGATTTTTCCCTGTTCTCCCACTTCCCCAACTTCACCCTTTCGGTCGAAAATTTCGCGATCGAGGGCATTGGTAAGTTCGAAGGCACCACCCTGATCAGCACTCCGAAAATGTACGCCGTGATCGACCTGTCCAGCGTATTTTCCGGCACGCCCAATATCCGGGCCGTCGGTGTGGAAAAACCGCTGATAAACATCGTCACCGCCAAGGACGGCAGTGCGAACTACGACATCGTCAAACCGTCCGACGACAAGGCTCCCGAAACAGCCGACACCTCCTCGATGTCCCTGAACATCGACCTGAAAAAATACAGCATCACCGACGCTTCGGTGAACTACATCGACTCCACTTCTTCGATGCTTGTGCATATCGGCGGGCTGACCCATTCGGGCAGCGGCGCCATGCGCTCGGAACGTTTCGCCCTGGATACCAAGACCTCCATCGACACGCTGGATTTCGCCATGGACGGCACACGCTACGTGAAGAATGCCCGTATCCTGGGCAATATCACCATGGACATGGACATGGGCAAGATGGTCTTCGCGGTAGATACCAAAGGTGAAAAATACAACCTGAAACTCAACGATATCGACCTGCTGTGCGAAGGCTCCATCGGTATGAAGGACGGCGGCGGCATGGACATCGACCTCCACCTTGGCAGCGGAAAGACCCAGTTCGCCTCCCTGCTGTCGATGATCCCTCCCCAGTACGCTTCGATGCTGGACGGAGTGAAAACGGAAGGCACCTTCGAAATGGACGCCACGGTAAAGGGTCTGTATGCGGAAAAGAGTATGCCGGCCATCAATGCCCTGCTCAAAGCCGAGAACGGCCGCATCCAATACCCGAAATTGCCCAAGTCCATCGACGACATCCAGATCGACGTGAAAATCGCCTCCCCTCAGAGCGCTTCGCTGGACGCAATGACCATCGACATGTCGAAATGCACGATGAAGATCGCCGACAGCCCGCTTTCGGCGACCCTGTTCCTCTCGACCCCGATGAGCGACCCCAATATCAAAGCCACGCTGAAGACCGCCCTCGACGTAGCCTCCCTGCGTGACGTAATGCCGCTGGAAAAGGACGATAAAGTGAACGGCAAAATAAACGCCGACGTGGCTATCGCCGGGCACCTCTCCACTCTGGAAAAAGGCAATTACGAGGATTTCAAGGCAGACGGCAGCATCACCATCGACGACCTGGAATACGCTACCAAATCGGTAGCCCAAGTGGTAAAAATCCCTTCCGCCGAGTTGATCTTCTCGCCGAAGGCCCTCAACCTCCGCTCGTTCAAGCTCATGCTGGGCGACAGCGACATTTCCCTGTCGGGCAGTCTCGAGAATTATTTGGCCTATTACCTGAAAGGCAAAGAACTCCGCGGTAACCTGAAAGTATCCTCGCAGAACCTCGACCTTTCGGCCCTGATGCCGGCCGATTCTACATCTGCCGCCGACACCAAAGTGGCCGAAAACAAAGAAACGACAGAAACCGCTGCGGCGACCGAACCCATCAAACTGCCCAAGAGTATCCGCTTCGATACGGAACTCGACCTGAAAAAGATCTCCTACGGCACGATCGTCCTGACGGACACCAAGGGCCATTTGGGCCTTTACGACCAGGTCGCCTACCTAAAAGGCATCACGACCCGGGTAGCAGGCGGTTCGGTAAATGCGTCGGGCTCCTACGACGCGCATGAGCCGGAAAATGCCGCCGCCGATATGAAGTTCTCCCTCTCCTCGCTCGACATCCCGCAGATGGCGGCCATGTTCTCCAGCGTAAAAGCGCTGGCCCCGGTCGCTTCGTCCGTCAGCGGACAGGTAAGCGGATCGATCGATCTGAACACCCGTTTCGACAAGGCGATGGAGCCGGTTTACACTTCGATGAACAGCAAAGGAACGCTGACCACGCAGGGGCTGCAACTGAAAAACAGCGGGCTTGGCCAGACGTTGGGCAAAGCGCTGGGCATCGCCGCCCTGGAGAAAGACCCGAAGGTCGAAGACCTCAACCTGAGCTACACGATCACCGACGGGAAACTGACGGTAGCCCCTACCACGTTCAAACTGGCGGGGATCGCCGCCGCCCTTTCCGGGAACATGAACCTGGACGGCATGACGCTCGATATGCTCACCGACCTGAAAGTTCCCCGCAAGATGCTCCCGGAGAGCATCAATAAAACGATCGACAATGCCGTATCGACCCTTACCTCCCTGGGCGTGAAAGCCTCGGTCGGGGAGACGCTCGACATCGCCGGCATCATCACCGGGCCTGCCACGTCGCCCAAATATTCTATCGCCTACGGGCCGGACCACAGTCCCTCGCTGGGGGATTACCTGAAAGCCGAGACCCAGAAGGCCGCCCAAAAGGCCGCCGACCAGGCCAAAGCCAAAGTGGAAGAAAAAGTCAAGGAAGAATCCGGCAAACTGAAAGACAAAGCATCCGAAGCCCTGAAAGGGATTTTCGGAAAGAAAAGCTGATCTTTACCCTCAAAAATCGGAAGCGGGCGGCAGGCATGCTGCCCGCTTCCGATTTTATCCCGCAAAAAAACGCGCCGATAACCGCGACATTGCATCCTTTTTACTAATTTAGCCGTTGTAAAATACCGTATTCGCACCCTACTGCATTATGAGAAAGGACAAAAAGGAAAAATACGAACGCCGCCGGGTGAAATCATCTTACGTATCGGTGATCGTCAGCACCACGCTCGTACTTTTCATTCTGGGATTGATCGGGATGCTGGTGCTCTCCACCGACAACCTGACCCGCCATATCAAAGAGAACTTCGCCGTCGGGGTCACCCTGCGGGACGGAGTAAAGGAGCAGGATCTCACCCAGTTCATGCGTGCGATAGACGTTGCCCCTTATGCCAAAGGCACCCGGTACATCAGCCGTGAAGAAGCGGCCGATTCCCTCAAGGCAGACCTGGGTGAGGACTTCGTCGAGTTTGTCGGAGGCAATCCGCTGAGCGACAAAGTAGACGTCTTTTTTAAAGCGGAATACGCCGACAGCCGGCATGTGGATTCGGTAGCCACTGTACTGATGAAGAACGATTTCGTCGAATCGGTAGACTACAACCGTATCATGCTGGACGAAATCAACTCCAACATCCGGACTATCAGCTTGTGGCTGAGTGCTTTTGCCATTCTGTTTTTGATCGTATCCGTCCTGCTGATCAACAATTCCGTCCGCCTGACTATCTACTCCAAGCGGTTTATCATCAAGACCATGCAACTGGTGGGGGCCACCCGGACTTTCATCAGCCGGCCGTTTGTGAACCGCCTGCTGGTCAGTGCCCTGATCAGTGCCCTGATCGCCTTGCTGATGCTTTCCGGCATCATCTACTACCTGTATTATTGGCAGCCGGAATACCGGCTGATCCTGGACTTCCGTCTGATAGGCATCCTCTACTGCGCTATCGTAGCGGTTTCCGTCCTTATTTCAGTGGTCAGCGGCCGCATCGCCGTGCGCAAATTCCTCCGTATGCGCGCCGAGGACATGTATTACTAATCGAGAAATCACCGCATTATGAAAAAATCTCAGCATACTTTTCTCTTCACCAAGACCAACTATATCCTGATGGCCGTAGGTGTGATCGTCATCCTCTTCGGATTCTACCTGATGAGCGGGGGGAACGACCCGGACCTCACCAAATTCAACGAAGCCATCTTTTCCCAGCGGCGCATCTTCTGGGCTCCTCTGGTGGTCATTATCGGATTCGTGGTAGAGATCGTCGCGATCTTTTACGCTCCCGGCAAACTCCGCAAAAAACAATAACCGATAATTCGCACATTCAGAAATGGATTTATGGCAGGCCGTATTGCTCGGCATCATACAGGGACTCGCCGAGTTCCTGCCCGTATCTTCCAGCGGCCAATTGGAACTGGCCAAAGCAGTACTCGGAATCGACCTCGAAGGAAGCGCTGGGCTCGTCTTTACGATCTACCTGCACGTAGGAACGGCGCTGGCTACTGTGGTTGTGTTCCGCAAACTCATCTGGGACCTACTCAAAGGCCTCTTCGAGTTCCGGTGGAACTGGCAGACAAAATATCTGGCTATGATCGTCCTATCGATGATCCCGGCCGGGATCGCCGGTCTTTTCTTCATGGACTATATCGACCAACTGTTTGAAGAGAACGTCGTGCTGGTGGGCTCGATGCTTCTGGTGACTGCCGTACTGCTATTGGTGGCAGACCGGGCGAAAGACACAACCCGGAAAGTATCCTTCACCAGTGCCCTTATCATCGGTATCTCGCAGGCGATAGCCATCGTTCCGGGGCTTTCCCGCTCGGGCACGACTATTTCTACCTCGGTACTTTGCGGGGTGGACCGCAGCGACGCCGCCCGCTTCTCTTTCCTGATGGTGCTGCCCCTTATCTTCGGCCAGATCGCGAAGGACATTATGGACGGCGGTTTTTCGATGGAAGTTTCCCAGACCGGCATGGGGCCGGTTGCCGCCGGCACGATCGTGTCGTTCGTGGTGGGCATCCTTGCCTGTAAATGGATGATCGCCCTGGTAAAAAGGGCCCAGCTCAAATGGTTCGCTTTTTACTGCCTGATAGTTGGTATTGCGGCCATCGCCTGGAAACTATTCTTCTGATCCGAAGTATCCCACATAAAAAAAGCGGCCGCATTGCGGCCGCTTTTTATTTTACCGGAATCGTACCGGGTTACCAATTCTTGACGGTAATATTTCCGGAAGAAGTTTCTCCTTTGATATCCACAAACCCTTTCCCGGAATCTATCAGGAACGTTTTCTGGGCTTTGGCAAAGCCCTGGATCGAGAAAGTCCCGCTGATCCCGTGCAGGTCGTACCGGTTGTCTTTCAAATCCCCTTTCAGGTACAGGGATATTCCGCCCGATATGGTTTTCAAAGCCACCTGTTTCAATTTTGCCCCCATATAGAGGGTCAGGTTGCCCGAAGAAGACGAAGTATTCACCGAAATAAAATCGGAACTACGTACCTGGATATTGCCCGAGATGGACGCCAGGCTCATTTGGTTTCCCCGGACATTCGTCATATAAATAGTACCGGAAGACGTTTTCAACGTGAAAATATCCCCAGACATCCCGTCGATCTTCACATCGCCCGATATGGATACGATCTCGGATTTCGGCCCTGCACTGCAGTTGGAAATACTTGTCGATCCGGACGAAGTTTTTGCGGAAAAACCATCTGCGGCTTTTACTCCGGATATCTCTAAATCGCCCGATATGGTCGTAAAAGAAGCCGTGCGGACATTGGGGACCGCCGAAACCGTGATATCGCCGGAAGAAGAACGCACATTTAGGGTAGCAAAATCCGCCCCCGACACGCCCACTTCGCCCGACACCGTGGAAACATTCAGCCGGCCGCCGCGCGAACGTTCAATCGTCACGTCGCCGGAAGAGGCCTTTACGGACAGGTTCGGCGTCACAATATCGCCCACCCGGATATCGCCGGAAACGGCGGATACATTCAGGCTGTCGAGCCCGAGCCCGGATACGTCCACATCTTTTGAACTGCCGCGTACGGTCACGACCTCCACCCCGGCAGGAGCCGTGATGTTGATATATCCCTTGAGATACCCATTAAACCGATTCTTCTTATACCCTTTGCTCATGCTACGGGAGTACCCATCATTATTGGGCACCTGGTACACCTCCAGGACGGAGCCCTCCTGTCGGGTTTTCACTTCGAATTCTTCCAGGTCGAGGGTCGTTTCCTCCACCACGCATTTGACCGCCGTCTTTTGGGAATTACCCTTTGTAATGTTGATCTTATATACGGATGCATTCACCCGGATGGTTTTCACCCCTTGGTAGGAAGTATTGATCAAGGTCTTGTCCTTGACCGTCTTGGCATCCATCGGAGCGGTAAAACCGGCCAGGAGGATGCAAGTCAAAAGAAACATCAGTTTTTTCATGCTCGTTTATTTTAAGTTATTGTCCAAAAAAACCTTAGTAATTTTTTATGTATATATCACCCGATACCGCATTGGCCTTAATATCCACGCCGCCTTTGTTGAATTTGAGTTCGAGGCTCTTGCGGGCGACTGCCACCCCGGAAATGGTGATATCGCTGCTCACTCCGCCCAAAGAGTAGTTGTTGTTTTTCAAATTTCCTTTCAGACACAGGCCTATGTCGCCCGATACGGACTTAAATACTGTCTGTTTCACTTTCGGCCCCATATAGACCGTCAGGTCTCCCGATGTGGAAGCTATGCTCACCAGGGAAAAGTCGACTCCCATCGGGCTTCCCTTGGCATATACGTCACCCGAGGTCGTGGAAATATCGATTTTATTACCCCCGGAATTACCGATAGCGATGTCTCCGGAAGTAGTCCGTATCACAGCCAGGTCGGAAGATACCGCATCCAGCTGCATATCGCCCGAAGTGCTCCGGATGGAAAGGTTTCCGGCTGCACACGCGCGGACACGGACATCCCCCGAGGTAGAAACTGCCTCCAGGTTGTCGAGTGCAAGGTCTTGTACACTGATATCCCCGGACACGGCATTCACCACGACCACTTTTACTCCGTCTGCCGCTGCGATGTTGATATATCCGTCCGAACGGCGGAAAGAAAAGCCGCTGCGCGGAGTCTGGTATATTTCGAGTGTCGAACCCACCTGGCGGGCGCCGATCCGGTAATCGTTCGCATTCAATTCCATTTGATTTACATGGCACTTGACGGACGTTTTGTCCGAAGAGCCAGCCTTGACGATATTCACGTCCAGGACGGTCTGCACCACTTTGATCGTTTTCACGCCGGTAAAGGACTCGTCGATAAAGGTTTTGTTCTTGATCGTTTCCGCGCTCACCGAGACTGAAAAGCCCATAAAAGCGGCGCAGAGGAAGAAGAGGATCGATTTTTTCATTTTATCCGATAGTTGATTATTATACGATAATGGACGGGATCAGAAGTTCCGCACGCTTATACTGCCCGATACCGTGTTGGCCTGTACGCCGACACGCCCGCTGCCCGCATCCATCCGGAAGTGCCGGCGGGCACTTGCTACCCCTTCTATCCGGATGGAGCCGCTCGTGGTGTTCAGGTTATAGCGGTTATCCTTCAGGTCCCCTTTGAAAAACAGGTTCACGCTGCCGGAAACGGTGTTGGCATTGACCTGCTTGATCCGATCACCCACATACCCCGTCAGAGAACCCGACACCGAATTCAGGTTGGCGGCCGAAAAATAAGCGTCTTTCAGCCGGATAGAACCGGAAGTGGACGAAAGGGACGCTTTGTCGCCCTCTGCCCCATCTACGGACATACTGCCCGACGTGCTGTTCGCATTTAGGCTGGCAGCCGAAATCCCCGACAATTTCATGCTGCCCGAAGTACTGCCCAGGGACAGGGAACGGGCGGAAAGGGAACGGGCGGAAATACTGCCGGAAACGGTAGCCACGCGGTACGCATCCACGGAAATACCCTCGGCATTCACACTGCCCGATGTCGTGGCAACGGATATGGTCTTTACACCGGCCGGAACAGTGATCTCCAGGTAGCCCGAAGCATTTTTGAACGAAAGCCCGCTGTTGGGTTCCTGGCGGATCTCGAGGGTCGAACCGTTCATCCGGGCGGTGATCCGGAAATTTTTCTTGTTGACGGTCATTTTTTCCACATGGCATTTGACCATTACCCGATCGGTATTCCCTGCAGATATCCGCACGGGAAGCACAGTCTGGGCCGCGTTTATAGCCGTTACTCCTTTATACGAGTTGTCGATAAAGGTCTTGTTCTTGATCGTCTCGGCCCCGGCCGTAAAAGAAAACGCCGTCAGGGCGAGTCCTACGAATAAAAGTAGCAGTTTTTTCATGATCATCCTATTTTATTTGTTTGTATTTCTATGCTTGACAAATGTTACCAGTTGCGGACCGTTATACCGCCCGATACCGTTTTAGCGCGGACATCAGCCTGACTGTTTCCCCCGTCGAAGGAAAACTTCCGGCGGCCGCGGCCTACGCCGTCCACCCGGATCCCACCGCTGACACCGCTAAGGGTATAACGGTTATCGCTTAAGTCCCCTTTCATAAATAACCGGATACCACCCGACACCGTACTGAATGATAATTTCTTTGCATTCTCCCCCACATAGGCCGTTATCCCGCCTGAGACAGTCTTTCCCTGTACCCGGGCAAAGTCCAATCCTTCGGCTCGGATACCTCCGGACACCGTTTCCGCCACGACCAGTCCGCCAGCTGCATTTTCCAGGCTGATACCACCCGAAACACTTTTAGCATCCAGTTTATCCTGTACGGAGCCGTCTGCGAACTTCACGCCGCCCGAAACGGTAGTAGCACTCAGCTTATCGACCTGGATGCCTTTGACATCGATACGTCCGGATACGGATTTTATGGCAATATTCTTTACCGAAGAAGGCACCCGGATATCGATATAACCGGAAACATTGTTGAACGACAATTTCTCGCCGGGTTCCTGGTATATTTCCAGGGCGGATCCGACCATGCGGGCCGCTATCCGGTAACAGGAATCGTTCGTATTCATCTTTTCCACATAGCATTTTACCGAAAGGGTATCCGAACTACCGGCCTCAATATTGACCGGCAAAGGGGTCTGCACGACCCGGAGGGATTGCACATCCGTATAAACGGTATCGATAAACGTTTTATCGTTTATTTTTTCCGTACAACCGGCAATATTGAACGATCCTCCCGAGGTAGTAAATACGCAGCTGGAGGCCAGCACGGCGCAAAGGGCGAAAAGGAATATCTTTTTCATAGCATTTTTATTTGTAATGATTATTATTTCGGATCAGTGATGGGAGGAAATATGCATCTGCTCCCAGCCTTCACAATCTTCATTTTTGACGGAACCCTCACGGCTGACCAAATCCATGACCTTGGCCCGAATACCGTTTGCCTCTATATTTCCCTCCCGCGTTTCCACCTCGACCATTTCCACACTCCGGGGGACCAGCACGGTGATAAGCCCCTGAGATTCTTTCACTTTTCCCCCATAGGTAGGCTCGATCCGGAGTTTTCCCTTTTCCACCATAAACCGGAAAGGGGATTCCATATTTTCGGTATCGATACCCCGCAGGGTCATATCGTCTATCCGGATAGCCACCGAAAGAGTATCGCTAAGGCTGGGAGATAATTTTACGTCCATTCCTTTCTGCTTTATTTCCAAAGCTTCGATTCCGGTGAAGACCTTATTCTCTTTCTGATCCCGGCAATGCACCTCGGTCTGAAAGGAACAGGAAACGCAACACACTAACACAAAAGCAATTATCAGACTTTTCATGATCGGTTTTTTATTGTTTCTCCCCATATCTATTTCATTAGACGAAAAACCGGGGAAAAAGGTTACATATAAACGATTCTTTTTCCGGAATTATTTCCGGAAGATACCTATCAGACCGCTTTTTCGGGGAGAAAAGTTGCAAAGGCGGCTATTTTTTTCATCGGGGCCAAATGCTTACCTTTGCCGGGATTTGAAAAGGTAAAAAAATTCGCTCGAAATATGCTCACGGTATCCAATCTTTCCCTTCAGTTCGGCAAGCGCGTCCTGTTCGAGGACGTCAACCTGAAATTCACCCCCGGCAACTGCTACGGGGTCATTGGCGCCAACGGGGCCGGAAAATCGACTTTCCTGAAAATACTCTCCGGAGAGATCGACCCCACCAGCGGGGCCGTATCGCTGGAAAAAGACAAGCGCATGTCCGTCCTTTCACAGGACCACTACGCTTTCGACGACCGTACGGTCTTGGACACCGTCATATCGGGCAACAGCCGCCTGGCAGAGATAAAAACGGAACTCGACGCCGTATATGCCAAACCCGATTTCTCGGACGAGGACGGCCTTCGCGCCGGCGAACTGAGCGACGCCTTTGAAAAAATGGGCGGATGGAGCGCCGAAAGCGACGCGGCTTCCCTGCTATCCTCGCTGGGCATCACCGAAGACAAACACTACACCGTCATGGGCGACCTGGAGACCAAGGATAAAGTGCGTGTCCTCTTGGCCCGCGCCCTTTTCGGCAACCCGGACGTGCTCATCCTGGACGAACCGACCAACGATCTGGATATCTACACCGTCGGATGGCTGGAAGACTTCCTGGCCAACTACGACAACACCGTTATCGTAGTTTCGCACGACCGCCACTTTCTGGACGCCGTTTCCACCCACATCGTGGACATCGATTTCAAAAAGATCAAGACATTCTCCGGCAACTATACTTTCTGGTACGAATCCAGCCAGCTTGCCGCCCGCCAACGCGCCCAGCAGAACAAGAAAACGGAGGAAAAACGCAAGGAACTCCAGGCCTTTATCGAGCGCTTTGCCGCCAACGTGGCCAAAAGCCGTCAGGCGACTTCCCGCCGGAAAATGCTCGACAAGCTTAATATCGATGAAATAGAACCGTCCTCCCGCCGATATCCGGGTATCATTTTCGAGACCGAGAGGGAGATCGGCGACCAGCTGCTCAATATCGAAGGGCTGTCGAAAAGCACAGACGGCCAATCGTTGTTCCGGGATGTGAACCTCAACCTGAAAAAAGGCGACAAAGTGGCTTTCCTTTCGCGCGATACCCGAGCCACTACGGCCTTGTACGAGATCCTCGCCGGCCAGGAAAAAGCCGATTCCGGCAAATACGAATGGGGCGTGACTACGACCCAGGCCTACCTACCGGCCGACAACACCACTTACTTCGAGAACGACCTTTCGCTGGTGGACTGGCTGCGCCAATGGGCCAAGACCGAACCGGAGCGCGACGAAGCCTATGTACGCGGATTTTTGGGGCGCATGCTCTTTAGCGGGGAAGAGGCCCTGAAAAAAGTCAATGTGCTCTCCGGAGGAGAAAAAGTGCGCTGCATGCTCTCCCGTATGATGATGATGCGCGCCAACGTGCTGATGGTGAACGAGCCGACCAACCACTTGGATATGGAATCCATTCAGGCGTTCAACAACGCCCTGACCAATTTCCGGGGTGCGGTCCTGATCACCTCCCACGACCACCAGTTCATCCAGACCGTAGCCAACCGTATCGTCGAAATAGGACCGAAGGGACTTATCGACCGCTATATGACTTACGACGAATACCTGGAAGACAAAAAGATCCGCGAACTGCGCGAAGGCATTTATTAAGGCTTTCACCTGCAGAACATAAAAAACGCGCACCTTTCAGGTGCGCGTTTTTTATGTGGTTTCTTTCCAATCAGAACAAGGCCTGTCCGTCGCTTATCACGACCAGTTCCCTGCCTTCCGAAAAAGCCCGGACAATGGCATCCGCCCCGTTGGAAAACGTACAAAGGGTCAACTCTTCTCCGCACACCTGCCGGGCACGTATCTTCCCGATAAGCCGCATTCCAGCCGTCCCGGCCACCTCATACCGCTCGTAGACTTTGAACAAATCCCCGTTCTGCACCCCCATCGATGCCCCGCTGCGGATATACAGTTCTTTGTACTTCCCTTTGGCATTGGGTGCCTCTATCCGGAGTATTTCCGTCTGGTATTTAAAATGATTATCTATATAATAGACCACTTTCAAGGGGATAGAGGCCAGCGCCTCCCTGTCGGCCTTTTCGGGAGAATCCCCGGAACCCCTTGCCTGGAATTCTTCCGGGGCGGAACTTTCGCCGGTCAGCAGATCGTAGCTGGTCAGGATGAACACGGCCGTGGTAGTATATCGATTGCCATCCCCCACCTTTTCCCGTTTAAACGAACAAGACGTTATTGCGCCCGCCACCACATAGCGCGCCCCGAGAGAACGGATCGCGTCCGCCCGGCGCCGCTCGGCATCCCGTTGGCTGTTTATGATCGCCGAAGGGCTGGAAACCATTCCGTATCCCGCATCCCGCAGATCTGCTATCGTCTGCGCATCCACGACCCGGTGCCGGCCGCGATTGACGAAACCCTCGATCACTCGGGCCCGCAAAGCCTCCATATAAGGCCCCGGCACTTCCCGGGCCCTGGAGAAATAATCGATGATAACCGTCTCTTTTTGGGGCATTTCCTCCTGCTGGGCCCGCATGGGAACAGCCGAGAGGATCAGGCACATAAAAGCGATATTGCGTAAAATTTTTCTCATAAACATTTTATTTTAAAGTCAAAAAAACGCGCCATCCGAGGCCGGAGGCACGTTTTGATTTTCAAATAGCCGGGATTTATTTTCTCAGTCCGAGCTGTTCTACGATCTTACGGTAGCGTTCGATATCCTCGCGTTTGAGGTATTCGAGCAGGCTGCGGCGTTTACCCACCATCATCACCAAGGCACGCTCGGTGCCGAAGTCGTGGATATTCTTTTTCAAATGTTCCGTAAGGTGGTTGATACGATACGTGAAAAGCGCGATCTGGCCTTCCGCAGAACCGGTGTCAGTGGCCGATTTGCCGTACTGAGCGAAAATTTCCTGTTTCTTTTCTTTTGTAAGATACATGCCAATATTGTTTTAAATGATTGTTATGTATTGTTTTAAAATACGTGGGCAAATGTACGGATACTTTTCGGTTCCGCCAAAATGTTTCCCGGGATTTTATTCTGCCTGCTTCATTTCGCAGATCACAAATAAACGTATTTTTGTTAAGCAGACAAACCGATAAGATCGGAAAATGTATATCCACAAAAACAAATAATTATATGAGAGCATTCTTTGTGTTCCTATTGACTGCTTTTTTTCATTCTGCTGTTTTGGGAACACCCCAAATCCCGGACAAAATCATTTACCTTGGAAAAGAATACAAATTACAAGCCCGAGCCAACTATGTCATGGATAGCTATTTTGAAAAACATCCGGATAAAAACCCCCGAAATGGATTTGGAACAACTGCTCTTTGGAGGGGCTATGTAGCCACATTTGAAATATGGGGGAACCAGCTGTATCTTAGAGGTATCGAAATAATGGACTCTCAGGATGAATGGAAAAGTGCGCTCAATGACATTTTCCCCGATCAGAAATCAATAAAAATAAATTGGTTTACAGGGATACTTGTTCTGCCATCCGGCGAAGAAATCGCTCCTGCAAAGTCTTACGGGAGCGACCCGACATACGAAAATTATATTTTATTGGAAATAGACCACGGGATTTTAAAAAAAGAAAAAACGATCAATTATAAAGATTTCGAGAAATTTAAATGAAGACAGTTCCTGCTTTTACCCAGACAGAAAGTTTTACGGAAAAATTAAGCTAATTTGAAGAAAAAATACTGGCCGGATGAAGATATATATTCTTTGTTACGAAGCAATATAATCGACTATTCATCAAAAATATTAGTCGAATAAAATACGCACATGCGAGTTGATGTCCGCGGGAACAATCGTGTAACCGATTGCTGCTATTTCCCGGGGAAATCAGTTACAACCGCTTCAGATAAACATCAGATAAACTTTCGGGTACTCTTGTTACCCTCTATAACCCTTTATGCTTTCTGTAAAAACGGGGTTATCAATGCGTAAAAGGACTTAGGGTGTCATAAAATGTCAAAAAATCCCCGATAATCCTAATAATAGTTTAAAAACTTAAAAAATGTTCTGCAACTGCCCAAATGTTAGTAAATTTGGGCTTTCTTTATAGCAAAAAGGGGAAACCATGAACCTGATAAAACGATACAAATACCTGTGGGCCGCAACGGTGATATGCCTTGCCGGTTTTTCCGCAGTCATCAAGCTCAACGCAGCACCTGCCGACCGGCAGCCGGACAAAGCCCAATTCCTCACCCAACTGGTATCCTACATGCTGGGGCAGTGGCACTACAGCCCCAAACCGATAGACGATTCGTTATCCGCCTCGGTCTTCGATGAATACCTCAAGACACTGGATTTCGGCAAGCGTTACTATACCAAAGCCGATTCGACTCTGCTCGAAAAATACCGCTACGACATAGACAATCAGATTCTGGCCGGAGATACTGCCTTTTTCCATTCGGCTACCTCCATCTTCAAAGAACGTATGGCCCTGGTATCCGGCGCGCTCGATTCGCTGATGGCCATTCCGATGGATTTCACGATCAAAGAATCCCTGGCACTGGACGATTCGACCTATGCCTACGACACATCGGACGTGATGGATCGGTGGCGTAAATACCTAAAATACAACGTCCTTACCCGCGTGTATTCCGACCTGAAAGTCGAAGAGGACAAAGCCGCCAAAGACAGCGCTTATGTACCGAAAAAACAGGCCGAAATCGAACAGAAAGCCCGTGAAGCGGTATTGAAAAACTACCGGGATTACTTCAAACGCATCGCTGAACTCGACAACGAAGATTGGTTCTCGATGTACCTCAACGCGTTTACCACTTACTACGATCCCCATACGCAGTACATGGCCCCGCGCGAGGAAAAAGATTTCAACGCGAGCATTTCCGGACAACTCGAAGGGATCGGCGCTGTACTCCAGCAAAAAGACGGATATATCACCATCGCCAGCATTGTACCGGGAAGTCCGTCCGCTAAAAGCGGGCAACTGGCCGTAGGCGACCAAATATTGGAAGTGGCACAGGGCAACGACGAATACGTAAGCATCGTCGGTATGCGTCTGGACGATGCAGTAGACCTGATACGGGGCAAAAAAGGATCGACTGTGCGCCTGAAATTGCAAAAAGCCGACGGATCGATCAAAGAGATCCCGCTGGTGCGCGACGTAGTGGAAATAGAAGACACATTCGTCCGCTCGGCGGTGGTCGAGAAAGACGGCCGCAAATACGCGGTGATCTACGTCCCGAAATTCTATGTCAATTTCGAGAACAAGGACGGCCGTGAAAGCGCCGAAGACCTCGCCAAAGAGATCGAACGCCTGAAAGCCGACGGGATAGAAGGGATAGCGCTCGACCTGCGCAACAACGGCGGAGGAGCTTTAGGAGGTGCCGTCAAAATGGGCGGTCTCTTCATCGAACAGGGCCCCATCGTCCAGACCCGTTCGCGGGACGGACAGGTAAGGGTGCTGCCGGACAACGATCCTTCCGTAGCCTGGGATGGCCCGTTGGTAATCCTTATCAACGGCATTTCGGCTTCCGCTTCGGAAATATTCGCCGGGGCGATGCAGGATTACAATCGGGCTATCATTATCGGCTCGAAACAGACCTTCGGGAAAGGCACCGTACAAAATGTAGTGGAACTCGACAATATGGTCCGCGGGAAAATATTCGACGAAGGGGCTCTCGGTGCGCTCAAGCTGACCATCGAAAAATTCTATCGGGTGAACGGTTCCGGCAACCAGATCCGCGGGGTGAAATCCGATGTGGAAATCCCCGATATGTTCTCCGTACTCGATATGTCGGAAGACAAGGAAAAACACGTAATGAAATGGGATTCCATCCCTTCAGCCCGCTATACCCGCCTGAACAACGATTTCAGTCCGGTCATCGAAAAAGCCAAGGCCCGCATTGCGGAAGACCCCTATTTCAAACAAGTCCGGGAAAATATCGAATGGCTCAAGGCCCGCAAGGAAAACAAGGAAATCCCCCTTTCGCTGGATGAATTCCGGGCGGAGGACGAACAATACCGGGCCGAGTCGAAACGGTTCGACCAGATAGACAAATTCCAGTCGAGCCTGGATTACCTATCGCCCGCTTACGAAAAGCCGCTCATAGAAAAGGACACCACCCTGGCCTCCAAACGCAAGACCTGGCATAAGGACTTGAAAAAAGACGCCACATTGCAACAGGCGGTGGAAATCCTTTCCGACATGAAATAACCGGCCGAAACACTTTTATCACACACGGATGGCATCCCAACAAACACAGGACGACGCTTCTAAATCAGTACTGAGGATCACGATAGACCGGTTCAAGAAAAACCTGCCGGGAGTTATGTCGTTCTGGTTTATCATTCTGATCGGTTTTGTGGCGCTTTTCGCCTATGCGCTGGCTCCGGACAATACGACCAACGCCAATACGATGCATCTGGCCCTGTCCAACAAATCGCCGGGATTTTCCATAGACCTGATCCAGGTGAAAAAACCGGAGGCCAACCGGCAATCGTTCCTCTCGGTCCTCTGGGATGGGCGTACACCGCTGTTATCCAGCATACCGGTCACGCAGTACAAAGCCGTGGGCGATTCCATTTTCTACCGGGAATACATCGGCGAGGGAATTGCGTCCCCGGAAAAAGCCCTGCTCAAAACCCCGCTCACCACGGTAAAGAAAACGACATTCTACCTGGGGACAGACCGCTACGGACGCGACCTGCTCTCCCGGATGATCATCGGTTCCCGCATCTCGTTCACTATCGGTTTTGTCGCCGTGCTTATCGCGATCATCATCGGGGTGAGCCTCGGGGCGATAGCCGGATATTTCGGCGGGAAAATAGATGCGCTGATCATGTGGCTGATCAACATCATGTGGTCCATCCCGACCCTGCTGATGGTCATCGCCGTGACCTTCGCTTTGGGAAAAGGCGTTTGGCAGGTTTATGTGGCGGTCGGACTGACGATGTGGGTCGAAGTAGCCCGTATGGTGCGCGGCCAGGTGATCTCGGCCAAACAAATGCAATACGTCGAAGCGGCCCGCGCACTGGGCTTCGGCAAGCTGAGGATCATCGCCCGGCATATCCTTCCCAACATATGGGGCGTAGTGATCGTGATCACAGCCTCCAACTTTGCCTCGGCTATCCTGATGGAAAGCGGGTTGAGTTTCCTCGGTCTCGGGGCGCAGCCCCCGATACCTTCCTGGGGCGGCATTATCCGGGATCATTACATGTACATGGTGATGGGCAAACCCTACCTGGCCCTGGTGCCCGGCACGATGATCATGCTGCTCGTTCTGGCCTTTATGACTTTCGGCAACACCCTGCGCGACGCACTGGACGTAAAATCTTAATGACAAGTACTGCATATACAATAAAATGAGCGAACAGATAAAACACGAATGCGGAATCGCAATGGTACGGCTGCTCCAGCCGCTCGAGTATTACCAACAGAAATACGGAAGCGCTTTCTGGGGCCTGAACAAAATGTACCTGCTGATGGAAAAACAGCACAACCGAGGACAGGACGGCGCCGGTATCGCCGCCGTGAAGATCGATACCCCGGTAGGCCATCCGTATGTAAACCGTACGCGGTCGATGGAATCCCAGGCCATCCTCGATGTGTTTAAAAATGTGAACGGAAAGGTCAATGCCGCTATGGCCAACCGCCCCGAACAACCGTCGCCCAAAGAGGACTTCGCCTGGATCAAGGAGAACGTGCCCTTCGCCTCGGACATTTACCTGGGACACGTGCGCTACGGTACTTACGGAGGGAACACCATCGAGGCCGTCCATCCTTTCATGCGGGAGAATATCACCGCCGCCAAAACACTGGTGGTGGCCGGGAACTTCAACATGACGAACTCCGATTTCCTGTACAACCGCCTGGTCGAAATGGGACACCACCCCATCGCCAAACTGGACACCATTACCGTGATGGAACGTATCGGGCACTTTTTGGACGAAGAAGTAGATCTGCTGGCGGCCAAATATAAAGCCGAAGGTCTCCACGGGGTCGAAATCGCCGAGCACGTAGCCAACGAACTCGATATACACACCGTCCTGGTACGGGCCGCCAAACGTTTCGACGGAGGGTTCGCCATTGCCGGAATGGTCGGACAGGGCGATGCGTTCGTTCTGCGCGACCCGGCAGGTATCCGCCCGGCGTTCTACTATGCGGACGACGAAGTGGTCGTTGTGGCCTCGGAAAGACCCGTCATCCAGACCGCGTTCAACGTGCCGATGGAAACGGTCCGGGAGATCGTGCCCGGCAGCGCCCTAATCATGCGGCGCGACGGCAGCTACGAAATGGCCCCCGTGATGACGCCCCTGCCCAAAAAAGCCTGCTCGTTCGAGCGCATCTATTTCTCCCGCGGGAGCGACGCGGACATCTACCGCGAGCGGAAAATGCTCGGGCGCAACTTGGTGGAACCCGTATTAAAAAAGATCGACTACGACCTGCACAACACCGTTTTCTCTTATATCCCCAATACCGCCGAAAGTTCGTTTTTCGGGCTAACGGAAGGTTTCGAGGACTACCTGAACGAACGGAAAGCCCGCGAGATATCGGAACTGGTCGCCACCGGGCATACCCCGACCGAAGAGCAGATACACGATATCCTTTCCTGCCGCATCCGCAGTGAAAAGATCGCCATCAAGGACGCCAAACTGCGCACTTTCATCACCGAGGATTCCTCCCGGGACGATATGGTCGCCCACGTATACGACGTGACATACGGCGTAGTCCGCCCGGAAGACAACCTGATACTCATCGACGATTCCATCGTCCGGGGGACGACCCTGCGGCAAAGCATCGTCCGCATCATGGACCGCCTGAAGCCCCGCCACCTGATCATCCTGTCCAGCGCCCCGCAGATCCGTTATCCGGACTGCTACGGTATCGATATGGCCCGTCTGGGCGACTTTATCGCCTTCCGGGCAGCGATCGACCTGCTCCACGAGAACGGACTGGATTCGATCATCGATGAGGTCTACCAAAAATGCAAAGCCCAACTGGGTCTGGAAGACTCGCTGGTAGTGAACCACGTCAAGGAGATATACGCCGGATTTACCGACGAACAGATATCGGACAAGATCGCCCAACTCATCACCGCCCCGGACATCCATGCCAAGGTCAGCATCGTGTACCAAAGCGTCGAAGGCCTGCACAAAGCCTGTCCGGAGCATACCGGCGACTGGTATTTCACCTGTCTCTTATACA
>CALJDR010000077.1 GCA_938023515.1 uncultured Flavobacteriales bacterium | reverse complement strand
AAGAGACAGTTGTTCGGCCAGTGCTTTCATGTCGACCGTTTGGGGGGCCCATTTATAATTCAGCAGGGAATCCCCTCTGGGGATAAGGACTCCGTTCTGGCTGGCAAAACAACCGAAGAAAGGGATGTCGGTCGGGATGTCTTCCATAGAAAGGAATGTCGCCCAAGCTTCCTGGCCGAGCAGTACGATGGCTTTCAAGTGTTCTTTGTCGTAACGATGCAGGATTTCCCGGAGTTTTTCGTGCCAAAGGGGCCCTTCCGAGACTTCCCGGCAGCCCATGTCCTCTATCACGATCCCGTAAGGAAGTTTTTCCCGGGTCGCTTCTTTTTCGAACTCATTGATGAAAGTGGACATCCGCTTGGTGTCCGGATTGTAGGAAGCGATAATGAGTATCTTGCCCTGTGCCGATCCGGCAGTTTTTCCCTGTGCGGACAACGGCAAAAAACCGGAGGAAAGCAAGGCTGCAAAAAGCACTATGGCCAGGCATAGCTTGCGAAAAAATCCTTTAAAACATTGAAAGATACGCATATTGGCTAAATTTTTTCCGGTTGTCGCCCTCCGAAAGGAATATCGGGGCAGTTCATGCGGGCGCGACAATTGAATTGTCGCAAAGATATGAATTCTACGGACAAACAAAGGGAAAACCTCTTTTTTTTGTAGTCATTGAAAGTAGGCTTTAAAATGCTAATTCACCGTCATATTTAGCTTTCGGGCCCTGCGTTTTTCCGGAATACTATTCTTTGTCTCCGATTGTTTTTTTTTGCTAAAAAGGCTGTAATGGAATACTGTTTCTTAAAAAATCGGGCAACTTTAACCATTATTTAGGTCTCTGTCTGGCAAGTTTGCCCCTCGGGGGGCGTTTTGGTTTGTATTTTTTTGTAATTTTGCTCGTTGGAAAGTATCCGATCAATTAGAAAGAAAAACATTTACTAATGAGAAATACAGGTATCAGGAACTCTTTATATGCTTTGGCCTTCTGCGCGGTTCTGTGCTCGTGCGACAATACGAAGATGGCAAAGAATTCGGAATCGGAGCTTCTGACATTCAAGATAGAGGAGTATCCCGATGCGAAGATCGAGACGAACAGTACGATCATCCTTATTCATATGCCTTTGGAGGTTTCCGACCTGCATATGACGCCGATATACACCGTATCTACAGGAGCTGTAGCCTCTCCGGTTTCGGGGGAAAAAAGAGATTTTGGTGCCACAGCCGGTATCCGGGTCACCTCAGAGGACAACCTGTATTTTACCCTTTACCATGCGGGCGTGGTATATCCGGGTTCCAAAGTTGATTTTAATTCGTTGACCTTACCGGCTCAGAGCGAAAAATACGGGGAGAATTTCACGTTCGAATACGCCGGGTTCCCCAGTGCAATGGCAAATACGGGCCGGATCAAATGGACCGGGGCTGCGGTGAGTAACCGCAGCGGGGCAGATATCGAAAATCCTCCGGCAGATATATCGCCGCTGCAGTTCTATCCCGGGGAGGATTCCGGACGGGGAAATGTGACGCTGCTGCGCGCCGGTTACGGAGTGGAAAATGCAGCCGAGATCACGTTCAGCCGCCCGGTGAATCCGGATACGCTCACGTTCGTCCCTTCGGCGCTCACCCTGTACTGCATGAAAAACCAGTACACCAATGATGCCGGCCAGACAGTAGAACCGATGAACACTACTGATGGAGACTATATGACCCTGGTAATAGAAGGATATGATGGACAAGGGAATTTTGTAAGTTCGACGGAAGTGCCTGTCGCCAATTTTTCCCTGCCCGAAAGACCGTACATTCGTGAAAACTGGCAGACTGTCAAGCTCAAACCGCTTCGCATGAAGGATTTGAAAAAGCTTAAACTCTATGTCAAAGGCGCCCGTCAGGAATTTTACCCTATATTCGCCATCGATAAACTGACATATCAGGTGCAGCCTGAACTTACCCCTTCCGATGACGATTGACTGACTCATCGCAGTGCGGCCCTGGGCCGCAAATCGGGAAAGAGACAGGGGCGGGACTCACAATAACGCCTTTGTCTTTTTTTATCCAATTTTATGAACCAAACGAAAAGGAGAGAAAGCCGGTTAGCGGCTTACGAATAAGAACATGGACGAGAATTTTTCTACAGCAGCCATAAATGCCATCCGGTATTCCCAGCAGGAGGCCCTCCGGTTGGGATATGTATCGATAGGTACCGAACACATCGCCTTGGGTATATTGCGGCAGGGCAATCCCACTGTATTGGGTATCCTCGAAGACAATGGGATCGATATCGAGCGCCTCCGCAGGGCTTTCGAGTCTTTGCGCCCCTTGGAGGATATCTCCCGTACACCTGATCCGGAGGAAATCGAATTCAATCCGCAGGCTTCCCGGGCTATCAAGCTCAGTTATCTTCAGGCACGGATGTACCGCGAACCCAAAATCGCGCCGGTGCATATCCTGTTGAGTATCCTCAAAAACCAAAATGACCCCGTAGCCCGTATTTTCGAGCAAAACAACCTGAATTACGAAAAGCTTTCCGCCGACTATAAGCACCAGCTTACCGGCCAGTACGGGGAACAGGAGGAGGATGTCAATTCGTCCCTGGGCAATGAGAGTTACGAGGAAGAGGAGGAAGACAAGCCCCGGATGTTTACCGTAAAGGAGAACGATCCCCGCGCGGCTAAAAGCAAAACCCCCGTACTGGACAATTTCGGCCGCGACCTGACCGTACAGGCCGGGGAAGGAAAGCTGGACCCGGTGGTGGGCCGTACCAAAGAAATAGAGCGCGTGTGCCAGATATTGTCCCGGCGCAAAAAGAATAACCCCCTTCTCATCGGAGAGCCCGGTGTCGGTAAATCGGCCATTGCGGAAGGACTGGCTTTGCGGATCATCCGCCGACAGGTGCCCCGTGTGCTTTTCGGCAAACGAGTGGTGACCCTCGATCTGGCTTCGCTCGTAGCGGGCACTAAATACCGCGGGCAGTTTGAAGAACGGATGAAAGCCGTAATGAACGAACTGGAAAAGAACCGGGACGTCATCCTGTTCATCGATGAACTGCACACGATTGTCGGGGCAGGGGGTGCCCAAGGGTCGCTCGATGCGTCGAATATGTTCAAACCGGCTTTGGCTCGGGGCGAGATACAGGTGATAGGCGCCACTACGCTGGATGAATACCGTCAGTATATCGAAAAGGACGGGGCACTCGAACGCCGTTTCCAGAAGATTATCGTGGAACCGGCTACCGAGGCCGAGACGCTGGAGATACTCGAGAACATAAAGGACAAATACGAACAACATCATAGTGTACGTTATACTGAGGAAGCCTTGAAAGCATGCGTCAGCATGACGGTGCGGTATGTGACCGACCGGTTCCTGCCGGACAAGGCTATCGATGCCTTGGACGAAGCCGGATCCCGGGTGCATATTTCGCATATGCAGGTACCCGAGGAGGTATCTTCGCTCGAAAAGGAGCTGGAAGACGTCCGCAACCGTAAGATCGAAGCCGTTCAGGCACAGGATTTCGAGAATGCGGCCCGTCTGCGGGATTTGGAAAAAGATGTCGAAAAACACCTGGCTGCCCGGCAGGAAGAGTGGGAGCAGCAGGTAAAAGCCAATCCGGAAACGGTTTCGGAAGAGGATGTGGCGGATGTGGTATCGATGATGTCCGGCGTACCTGTCAAACGGGTAGGCGGCAGCGAAAGCCAACGCCTGGCGCAACTGGGCGAACGGATCAAAGGTAAGCTGATTGGGCAGGATGAAGCCGTCGATAAAGTCGTACGGGCTATTATCCGCAACCGGGCCGGTATTAAGGATCCTAATAAGCCCATCGGTACATTCATTTTCCTGGGACAGACCGGCGTCGGCAAGACCCAGCTGGCTAAAGTGCTGGCCGGGGAGCTTTTCGATTCGCCCGATGCTCTGGTCCGGGTGGATATGAGCGAGTATATGGAAAAATTCGCCGTTTCGCGTCTGGTGGGAGCACCTCCGGGATACGTAGGATACGAAGAAGGGGGCCAGCTCACCGAAAAGGTACGCCGCCGTCCGTATTGCGTCGTGTTGCTGGACGAGATAGAGAAAGCCCACCCGGATGTATACAATATCCTGCTGCAGATATTCGACGAAGGATTTGTAACGGACAGTCTGGGCCGCAAGGTCGATTTCCGCAATACGATCATTATCCTCACGTCCAATATAGGTGCCCGTCAGTTGAAGGATTTCGGACAGGGAGTCGGTTTCGACACCCGTGCCCGGCAGTCCCAGGCTTCCGAGAACGAGCGAAAAACGATAGAGGCTGCTTTGAAAAAGACTTTCGCACCGGAGTTCGTGAACCGTATCGATGAGGTGGTCACGTTCAATGCCCTCACGAAAGAGGATATGCACCGCATCATAGACATTGAACTCGAGGGACTTTACCGCCGTATCGGGACGATGGGCTATTCGGCTGAGGTTTCTCCGGCGGCCCGGGAACTGATCATTTCGCGCGGGTACGACCGGCAATATGGGGCCCGGCCGCTTAAACGGGCTTTGCAGATGCTTGTGGAGGATGTCGTAGCCCAGCAAATTGTGACCGAGGGTATTCTTCCCGGGGACAGTTTTACGATCGATGTTTCTGCCGACGGGCAGTCCACTATCCTGGTAAAGAAGAAAAGTAAAAAATGATAAAACCAGAGATCGGGGAAAGCATTTAAAAAAAAGGCGATTGAATTTCAACCGCCTTTTTTATTCTGCAAAAGGTACTACCACTCGACCTCTTCCTCCCATAGGGGGCGGATCGTAATGGATTCGTTCATGTATTGTACGTGCTCAGGCTGCTGTTTTTTTAAGTAGTCTACCGTATCCCAGCGGCCGTTCCCGTTGGTGTCGAAAATGACGCGCAGCAGGTATTTAGCCGGGACAATCAATTTGAAGACCGCTTTTCCGGGCTTGTCAAGGATAGCTTCCTTGACGACTGTGTTTTTGTCGGGGGTAACGAGTTGTACGATGATCGGGAATTGATGAAATGATACAGGATTGACGGTCAGCATGCCGTAATCTTCCGTAGACCGGGTCTTCAGGGCTGTTCGGGCAGTGTCTTTCGCTATTTCTCCCAAGATACTCTTAAATGCCTCGGGTAGGATCGTAATCCGGTAATTATTGTTCTGGGTTATAGGGAAGAGCATTTCTACTCGGGTGAAAGTAGAATCGGGTTTGAGTGAAAATGGCCGGGAGAGGGAGTCTTTGTCCAGGAGTTGAACGTACTGTGGATTTATTTCCCCGATAGGTTTGTTGGCGTCGATAAAGACGTGACCGTCCAGTTCCAGTCCCTGCGTGGATATGATCCGTTTGAATTCTACTTCGGCCGGCTTTCGTATCCTGGCAGAGATGGTATCGGAAGCCGAACCATTTCTTTTTACCGCGAAGAGGATAGAGTCTTTTTCATCGCTGGTGAACCAATAGCGCAAAGTATCCCTTTCTTTATTGAACAGGTAGTAATCCCGGGCTGTATCGGGCAGCTCCGGAGATATCCGGAGGATGCTGTCCTGAGGATCGAGGCCATCCACAGCTATTTGTATCAGGCCCTTTTGCTGATTCACGCCCTGATATATTTTATAGGGCCTGCGGGCTTGCGCCAGGCGCAGGCGGTATCCAACGGTCTCCGGCTCCCGAAGTTCGATATACCTGGGAAAGAAAGCGATTTTATCTTTGGTCTGATTGTACATCTGGTTGGATGCTTCGTTGACCAATGCAATCAATTGGTAAGTTCCCGGGGCGATGTTGTCTATGCGGAACGTACTGTCCTTTTGGTCGGCCAGACGAGTAAAATACCGGGGACGTTCCTTGAAGATGGTCGAATCGTTGAATGTAGAGTCTACCCGGTAAAGCATAATGACTGTTTTTGGATCAAAATTGCCTAGAAAGGCATCCTCAACAATGCCTCCGATCGTCAGCGAATCAATCTTTTCCCCGGTCGAGAAGACGTATTTGAAGTTAGGAATGGCGGTTCCTTCGTGGTTGTCGCCTACCGAGTTGCCAAAATTTAGAGTATACGTGGTGTTAGGCAGTAGTTCGACGTCTGAGAGGTCTATCTCCATTTTTTTTGTCGGCATGGTGGCCGAAGGCTTGATGCGTTGTAAAATATCGGGTATAGGTGGGGAAACGACCAGTTCCTTGTTAAGATTTTTATATTTAATGCGTTCGTCGAAGACCACTTCGATTTTCTTGGCTTTGAAATTGGCGGAATAATTTTCCGGAGAATAGAACAAGGGTACGGGCGGATCGTAATCCGAGCGTCCTCCGGCTGGCTTATCTACCGTGGCACATGAATATATGGCTGCCATGAGCAAGGCTATTCCCGTACTCCGCAGGATTTTGTTCTTTGCACTCATTTTTTCTCTTCTTTTTGGGACAGGGCAAGGATGTTGAATGTCCTGAGAATGGCTTCCAATTCCAATGTGTATCCGCCTTTCTCTTCGAAAGGCAAATATACGAAACCGTCCGCACTATAGGCAATTCGGTCTTCGGGGTCTACGATCGTGTAGTTGATGAACGGTCCTCCCATATAATCGCCTTCGGTTCGCCAATAGCCATAGGTGAATGTCGCCGGCAATCCGGACAATACGGCAGTTTCCTGCTGAGGAAGTACTGCGGTGTTTTCCACAGCCATGTACGACCCTTCAGCCGGTCCAGGAATGTATTTTTTGGTTATGGAGTTCCGTAACGCCACGGCATCTTCCCCAGTTCCCAGGGAATCCGTGCGATACAACAGGATATTGGCAGTGCCTTTGATCCCGTTTTTAGTAATATCCATCGTCAGCCATATGAAATCTTTTTCCGAGCGGACCACATGATAATAATTGGGGATACAAATATCGATACCCATGGCCGGGATGGCTTTTAATTTCTTATTCGTTATCCGTGCAAAGCGCTCTTGAAGGGCTTCTATGGCATTTTGCCGGATTGTATGGAACATAAAATCTCCGGAAAGGTCGATTTGTTCTTTCGCGACCTGGGCATTGGGCGCTTTAATGGAAAAAACGATTTGGGGGGCTGCATAGACGTCTTGGGCGGTCGTCATTCCGGACAGGGAATCGGAACGTTCCACCAGCACAAGGTTCCTCATACTCTGGTAAGTTCGGGAGAAAGACGAGCGGGGTATCACATATAGCCTTGCCCGGCGCTCTTTTTGAGGCAATCCGGTTACCACAGGGGATAAATGCCGGAAAAGAGCTTCTTTTACCTGCTCCGAATAGAGGCCGCTGTCCACTACGGCGACGATCTCCATGACAGCGCCTGTCGAGCGGGGTATGGCTGTATACTCGTCGGTGCGGACTTTCCCGCGCCCACACGAAGCTAATGTACAGGCGATCAGCAGAAGCCAAGCGACTTTTTCCATTGCGAGCGTTTATTTACGAGGATAGACCGTGAGCCGCTGGCCTATGCTCAGATTCGAGGATTTCAGGTGATTCCACGATTTCAACTTGGTTACCGAAACGCCATAACGTACGGCGATACCGCTAAGGGTATCCCCTTTTTTCACCCGGTATACGATCGATCCGCCCGATCCGGCGGTCGTATTGGCCTTATAGGCCAGTGCTTTTTTCAGTGCAGCTTCCGCTTCCTGCGCTTCGGCATAGATGCTTTTTTCTTCAGCGGCGAATTTTTGCGCTTTATCGGCCGGGAGTACCACCGAATAATGGCGGGTGGTCGTATAAGGGATCGCATTGAGCTTGAACGCCGGATTGAGGAACTGTATGTCTGCGACCGGGATATCCAGTTTTTTCGACAAGAGGTCGAAAGACACGAGCCCTTTGACGTTGATCGTATCCGTTTCCTGGTAAGTGACCTGTGGGAGTTCGGGAATGATTCCGTGTTCGCGATAGTAGGTCATGATGTAATTGGCCGCGATAAACGCTGCCACATAATTCCGCGTTTCCCGCGGCATGTAATTGCGTACTTCCCAGTAATTGCGTTTCCCGCCCGAGCGGGCGATCGCTTTGTTGACATTGCCGCTGCCATAATTGTAGGCGGCCAGGGCCAGGTACCAGTCCCCGTAATCTTCGTACAGCCTTTTCAGCATCTTGGCTGCCGCTTCGGTCGATTTGACCGGATCGAAACGCTCGTCCACATACGAGTCGTTATAGAGATTGTACAGCCGTCCGGTACTGTACATGAACTGCCAGAGGCCGGTAGCGCCTACCCGGGAGCGGGCCTTCGGGTTGAGGGCCGATTCGATGATGGTCAGATGTTTGAGCTCCAAGGGAATATCGTACCGGTCGAGGATGCTCTCGAACATATCGTAATAATACATAGACAGCCCGACCATGCGGGATACCAGGGCCCGGCGTTTGCCCAGATACATATTAATGTATGTGCGAACCTCTGGATTGAATTCCAGGGACAGCGGAGAGCGGGCATCCAAGGCTGCCAGGCGGCGTTTTATGATCGAATCCGGGATCGCCTGCACGTCCGAAGACGCCATGTCGATATCGGCGATCTTGTCGAAAGTGTCGGATTCGAATATTTCTTTCAGCAGGGTGGTATCGTTCTTCACCAGGTTGATCACCCCGCGGTCTTTGGTGTCTATCGTGTCCGTGACAGGCGGAGTCTCTGCCAATGGGTCGGGACAACGGGCAAAAGCGCCGGTATGGATCAGGGAAAAGGACAATAGAAGCAGATAGTTGTGTTTAATGCTCATGCTCGGGAAATGGACAGGGTTAAAAATCGGTTCTGTGCTTTCGGCCGTTATAGGGAAAGACAAATATAACTATTTTTAGGAGCATGCTCCTAATGGCGGCCCTGCCTTTTAACGCAACTTTATAAATAGGAGGCCGGAAGTTTGGTTTAAAAATAAAAATTCCCCTCAATCACGGAATACAGTAAAGGCATTCCGATAATGGAAGGGATAAATGGCCGGCAAGATTGCCGGGGAAAAAGTTTTGGACTGTAACCGGAGAAGATTATTCTTCTACGAGTTCGAACTCTTCCTTGCTTACGCCGCAAACCGGGCAAACCCAATCATCGGGAATGTCCTCGAATGCAGTTCCGGGAGCAATGCCTCCGTCGGGATCTCCTACAGCAGGGTCGTAAATCCATTCGCAGACTGTGCATTTGTACTTTTTCATAGCATATGAAATTTTTAAGTTCTACCTAACAAAGGTAGAAACTTCCCGGGATAAAGCAAATCATTTTTTTTTAAAAATCCGGTTTTATTCCCACAAATCCGGCCGGTTTCCAATTATTTGCTACATTTGAGAATAATGAAAAATATATCTTGATTTAATTATGACCGGACGTACAAGTGTGCCTTCAGGCAAAGAAGATGTAAAGGCTGCAATTATTGCCCTGGAAAAACAGGCTTTGGAACTGTGGAATAGTGGAAATCCCGACGGGTTTATCGAATTGTCATCGGACGATGTCGTATATGTCGACCCGGCTTTCGAGCATAAAATCGAAGGTAAAAAAGCCCTGGAAGAATATTATGACACCATCCGGGGAAAGGTAAAGATCGACTTGTATAGAATGATAGACCCGGTTGTGCGGTTATCTTCGGATATGGCGGTCTTGATGTATGATTACGAGGCCCACAGAGATGGCCAAATATTTAAGATGCACTGCACGGAGGTTTACCAATCAGATTCATCCAACCGATGGAAAATTATACACACCCATTGGTCTTTTGTGATGCCGGGCCAATAAAAATCGTTTTGGATAACAAAGAGGGTCTAAAGAATGCCGGCCGCCTGCTTGACGGCACGGCTGACGGATGAATAAGGAATCAATTTCATGCATTCGTAAGTTCCTTTGAAGCAAGGCTTATTGCCGAAGACCGAGCACGGACGGCAGTCCATCTCGATGCATACCACATCCTCGGGGCTTTGCCCGTAGCCGAGGAATCCGGCAAAAGGATGGGTCGCGCCCCATACGGATATGGCGCGGGTGCCTACCAGAGAGGCCAGGTGCATATTGGCCGAATCCATCGATACCATTACCGACAGGTGGGAGATAAGGTCGAGTTCCTGGGAAAGGGTGAGTTTTCCGGCTGCCACGAAAGTCGCGGGTAATGTCTCTTTCCAGGCTTCCAGTTTCCGGGCCTCTTCTCCCCGTCCGCCGAAAAGGATCACGGTGCATTCGCCGCTTTCAGCCAGCTCCTTTACCACGTTGAACATCTGATCTTCGGGATACGTCTTTCCTTCGTACCAGGAAAAAGGCGCTATACCTATCCAGGGCTTTTGTGAAGAGGCGGGTAAACCAACCGCATCCAACGTTCCGGGAGAGAGTGTCCGGGGAATTCTGCGCAGGGAGTTAGACAGGGTAATGGGAAAACCAGCCTCCCGGAAAACATCGGCATATCGTTCCGGGATGGAGCGCATAGGCTGTTTTATTTTGTCTTCCTGCCGCGTTAATGCGTGGCGGGCGTCCCGGTTCTTGTGTATTTTGTAGGTGGAAAGCCCCCTGGCCTGGAAAAGAGTGCGCAAAAAATGGCTTCGGATCACGCTGTGCAAATCGACTACCGCATTGAAGGGTCCTTTTTTCATCAGTTCCCGGTGCAGCCGGATAAGCCCGGGTATTCCCCGGTGTTTTCCGTGGAAATCGACCGGGAAAAAATCTACGCGGTCAATGCCTTCAAACAAAGGGGCAAGGCCATGGTGCGAAGAGAACGTAATCCGTACATCGGGATTCTGTTCGAGAAATTCCCGGATAACGGGTACGGTCATAGCAACGTCTCCGAATGCCGAAAAGCGCATGGCCAGGATATGTTTCATGGCGCGTTACCGTTTGGCGTAAAGCTCCGGGTTCAGAGCCGGATCGTTGTACATTTTCATCTGCCGGTAGACTTTCATGTACTTGTCGCCGGCTGCGATCTCTTCCAGCAGGCGGTTTATCGCACCGGAGAGGTCTTTTCGTTGCTCCAGCAGGATGTTCAGTTTTTGCCGGCAGGCCTGCCGGTGCTGATCTGAAGCGTCGCTGCGCGACACTTCAGCCTGCATGTGGTATATTTTCAGTGCCAGGATCGACAAGCGGTCTATCGCCCAGGCAGGGCTTTCCGTATTGACGGAAGCGTCCGGGTGGGTTTTCACGTCTTTATACCGGTCGAGGAAGTAGCTGTCGATATATTCTACGACATCCGTACGGTGCTGGTTGGAAGCGTCAATGCGGCGCTTTAATTTCAATGCTTCCACAGGATCGATATCCTCGCGGCGGATGATATCTTCCAGGTGCCATTGCACGGTGTCTATCCAGCATTTGAGGTACAACAAATGCTCCAGGGAGTCGGCGGCGAAAGGATTGGACAGGGGAGTGTCCACGTCGTCGCTCTTATGGTAATCCTCTATACATTTGTCGAACAGGGAATTCCATTTTTCTGTCATGTGCTTTTTTGGTAGATGTTTTGATGCACAAAGGTAACTAAATTATTACGGTAAGCAAGGGATTTCCACAGGGCGTCCCCGAAATCGCAAAGAAATGTTAAGATAAATGGGGCAACGATTCTTATTATCTTTATCCGGAGGTTTTACCTTTCGTTTTGATAAGATGCCTCCCTATTTTTCAATAGAAAACCGATCCCGGTCTTCCAAAAACCCATACTTGTCCCGAATAGTCCGAATGCGCGAAAGGGATATGGAGGCCGAAACGACAGCTTCGTCCGTTCGTTTTTCCTCGCCCACGAGCGATTTGCCCAGCGGGGTCAGGATATCGGAATGGCCTGTATGAACGGACCCCTGCGAATCTTTCCCGATCCGGTTGGCCGCGGCTACATAAGCCATGTTTTCAATGGCGCGTGCACGCAGCAGGGTGTCCCAGGCGGCGATACGGCTCTCCGGCCAGTTGGCCACGCAGAGCATCAGGTCGTAATACCGGTCGTTGCGAGACCAGACCGGGAAACGCAGGTCGTAACAGACAGTAGGCATGATCTTCCAGCCGTACAGTTCCCAAAGGTCCCGCGAAGTCCCCTGGGAGATATATTTCCCTTCGTTCCCGTAGGAGAATAGATGACGTTTGTCGTATTGCTGCACCCGTCCCGAGGCATCCGTCAGGTAAAAGCGGTTGAACCGGCGCAGGCCGTCCGCTACGACCGCGCTGCCGCAGACGGCGGCGCCGTGGCGGACGGCCTGCGCTTTCAGCCAGGCAAGGATCGTTTCCCCGTCTTTTTCCGTGGTGTCGGCGGGAGGAAAGGTAAAACCGGTCGCAAAAGTCTCCGGCAGAACCCACAGGTCAGAGGGCGTCCCGGATGCGATCTTTTGTTCGTAATAGGCCAGGTTGGCGGCCACATCGCCGCTCAGGATGTTGCCCTGGACGATGCTTACCACCAGGGAGTCCTTCTGTCTCTTATACACATCTCCGAGCCCACGAGACTCGACGTCATCTCGTA
>CALJDR010000076.1 GCA_938023515.1 uncultured Flavobacteriales bacterium | reverse complement strand
TACACAAGGAGTATCGTCGGCAGCGTCAGATGTGTATAAGAGACAGGAACTGGACCAACGTGGACGGCGTATACACGGCCAATCCTACCATGGTCGAGGATGCGCAGATCATTCCCCTGCTCTCGTACCGCGAAGCCAACGAATTGGCCAATTTCGGTACGAACGTGCTCCATGCCAAGACCATCCTTCCCCTTATCGAGAAAAAGATCCCCATCCGCATCCTCAACTCCTTCCATCCCGACTGCCAGGGCACTACCATTGCCGAGCACGGCGCCGGGGAAGGGTTGAAAGCCATCTCCGTGATAGACGACGTGGCATTGGTGAGCATCGAAGGACGCGGGATGCTGGGCAAGGTCGGTATCGACGCCCGCATCTTCACCGCCCTGTCCAGCCGCGGAGTCAGCGTCAAGATCGTTTCCCAGGCCTCCTCGGAACGCGGGATAGGCTTCATCGTGGACGCTTCGGTAGCCGAACTGTCCCGGGAGGTGCTCTCCGCCGAGTTCGACCGCGAAATAGCTGTCAAAGACATCTCGGACATCCTCATCGACAAGAACGTGGCGGTTATCTCCATCATCGGACGCCATGTGGATTTCCTGGACAAGGCTTACGCCGCCCTGCGTAAAAACGCCATCGTTCCTTACCTGATCAACAACACGATCAACGGGGAGCACCTGTCCCTGGTAGTAGCCAAATCCGACCTGAAAAAAGCGGTGAACGTCATCCACAACCACATCTTCGGCATGACGAAAAAACTGAATGTCATCGTCTTCGGCCGGGGCAACGTCGGGGGGACCCTCATCGACCAGGTCCTTTCCACCGCGGACAGTATCCTCTCCCGCCGCAACCTGCGTCTGAACATCTTCGGGGTAGCGAACTCCAAGAAAGCCCTGCTGGACAACCACGGCATATCGGGCGACTGGCGCAAAGCGTTCGACGAAAAGGCGCAGCCCTACACCGTCGATTCGATCATCGATTACATCGAACAGCACAACCTGGAAAACGTGGTCGTGGTAGACAACACAGCCTCCGGCAAATTCGTAGAACTGTATCCTAAGTTCGTATCGGCCGGTTTCGACATGGTATCGTCCAACAAAGTGGCCAACACCATCTCGTACGATTTCTATGCGTCCCTGCGCAGCCTGCTCAAACAGAAAGGCAAGACGTTCCTCTACGAGACCAACGTGGGCGCGGGCCTGCCGCTGGTGGACACCATCCGGCAGCTGCACCATTCGGGCGACAAGATCCTACGCATCCGGGGTGTGTTCTCCGGCACGCTCAGCTATATCTTCAACCATTTCTCGGAAGAGGACAAACCGTTCTACGACATCCTGCGGGAAGCGATGGAAAAAGGCTTTACCGAGCCCGACCCGCGCGAAGACCTCTGCGGGAACGACGTGGCCCGCAAACTCCTTATCCTGGCCCGCGAGATCGATATGCGCAGTGAATTCTCGGACATTAAGATCGAGAACCTCATCCCGGAATCCCTCCGTCCGGGTTCGGTCGAGGACTTCCTGGCCGGAAAAGACCTGATGAACCAGGAATATGCCCGGCGCAAGGCTTCGCTGGCCGACGACGAAGTGCTTCGCTATGTGGGCGATCTGGATGCGGTAAAAGGCACGCTGGAGGTCAAACTGGCCAAAGTGAAGAAAGGCACTCCGCTGGGAGGATTGCGCGGAAGCGACTCGATGTTCGAGATATACACCGAATCCTATGGGGAAAACCCGCTGGTCATCCAGGGCGCCGGAGCCGGGGCCGCGGTGACAGCCCGGGGCGTGTACACCGACCTGCTCCGTCTGAGCGAGGCCTTGTAAACGGTTCCCACATACCCTATAAAAGCAAAGGCGCATCCGAAGATGCGCCTTTCAAATAAAACTAACCCAAACCTAAAAACTATAACTATGAAAAACTAAAATTACTGACTTTAGCTGTGGCAAATATAGAATTTTTTTATCATCGAAAAATCAATTTTGCAATAATCTGTCGAATTTAACACAGTTAAATATTTTTTGCAAAGAAAAACATATGCAATAGAGACTCCTAAGTATTTAACTATTGCGTACATTTGCAAGTATGTAGGTAAAAAAATGTATAATATATGGATATTTCTCTTACTCTCGAAAGCGGGCTGTTGATGTCCGCCGCGAACGAAAGCGGGGCCCGGATAAAGGTCGGCCGCCCGGCGGATTACCCCGGCGCCACCAGCCCGATGGAGATGGTCCTTCAGGCCGTAGCCGGCTGTTCGTCCATCGATATCCTGATGATCCTGGAAAAACAGAAAGCCACCGTGGGCCGCTACGACGTACGGGTACACGGGGAGCGGGAACAGGGCAACGCAGCGACCCCTTTTACCCAGATCGTGCTGAATTACGACATCGATACCGACGCGCCGGAAGAAAAAGTGCTCCGCGCCGTGCAGCTGTCCGTGGAAAAATACTGCTCGGTGGCCAAAATGCTGGAAAAATCGGTCGATATCCGCTACACGCTCACCGTGAACGGACATCCGGTGGAACCGCACACCCCGTAACGCATTTTAACAATGATAGAATACCTGTACGACACGGTCTTCGAACTTACGAACGAAGATTTTTACACCCGCTGGATCTCCGGAGTGATCGAAGAGGCCGACTGTGAAGTGGGCGAACTGTCCTATACGTTCTGCAGCGACGAGCAACTCCTCAAACTCAATATCGAATATCTCGACCACGATACCTACACGGACATTATCAGCTTCGATTACCGGGAAGATTACATCATTAGCGGAGAGATGTTCATCAGCGTGGAACGCGTGGCCGACAACGCCAAAGCCCTGGGCGAGGATTTCCGGGACGAACTCGACCGGGTGATGGTGCACGGAGTGCTGCACTACCTGGGTTACAAAGACAAAACGGACGCCGATGCCGCCCAAATGCGCGCCGCCGAGGAAAAAGCCCTCTCCCTACGCGAAGAGTACCGCCGGGAATAACCCCGGGAATGTAAAGGAGGTTTAAATTTTTCGTAAACAAATCGGGGAATTTAACGGTAATCCGGCATTTTTTTTACCTTTGATCGGATCAATCAACCAAAAACGCTATCCTGTGAAAAATTCCGATGTGAAAATACTGCTGGTGGACGACGAACCCGATATCCTCGAACTGGTCGGGTACCACCTGAAAAAAGAAGGATATACCGTTTTCACGGCCCCCGACGGCCAACAGGGCATAGACATCGCCCGGCGGCAAGTCCCCGCCCTGATCATCCTCGACGTGATGATGCCGGGTATGGACGGAATGGAGACCTGCGAAAAGATGCGGCAGA
Organism: uncultured Flavobacteriales bacterium; assembly: GCA_938023515.1. Lineage (GTDB taxonomy): Bacteria > Bacteroidota > Bacteroidia > Flavobacteriales > UBA1820 > Merdimorpha. The sequence continues at coordinate 14,971 of CALJDR010000076.1, read as the reverse complement.
TACCGCAGTTGAAAGACACGCTGGTCGTTTTCCTTACGGCGCTGGCCGAGGATTATTCGATGATGGCGGGCTTTGAGGCCGGAGCGGACGATTACATCACCAAACCGGTAAAACCCAAAGTGTTAATGAGCAAGATCAAGGCCTTGCTCCGCCGGGCCAATATCCCCACCGCCGATGCCGATACCCAATATACGGTAGGCGACCTGGTGGTCGACCGCGAAGGATACCGGGTCATCTACAAAGGGCAGGAAATGGTACTCCCCCGCAAGGAGTTCGAACTATTGGCCCTGCTCACCTCCCGTCCCGGACGGGTCTTCAAACGGGAAGAGATCATGAACCAGGTTTGGGGCAACGAAGTGGTGGTCGGCGGACGCACGATAGATGTCCACATCCGCAAACTGCGGGAAAAGATCGGGGACGACAGTTTCAAGACCATCAAAGGGGTCGGCTATAAATTCGAAGACAAATAATCCTGTCCGATTACACGGCAGGCAATACATACGACCATGAAAAAGTTTTTATCCAAATCGGTTCCGCACCTGTTTTTCGCTGCCCTGTTGGCGGCGGTACTGGGTGTATGCCTGTATATGAATGCTGCCAGCACCCTGACATATACGCTGTGCGGGGTCGTCATCCTGTTCTACATCGTAGTGTGTTGGGTAGTGATCCCACTGCACGACCGGGCGCTGAGCCGTAAGATCCGGGACATCCACAACAATTTCACTTTCTCCCGGTACGACGGTTCGCGGACAGTATCCGAACAACTGTCCCGCCTGCAGGAGAATATGCGCAGTTTCGTCGAAAAACGCCAGGTGGAAGAAGACACCCTGCGCGACCGCGATACGTTCCGCCGGGAATTCATCGGCAACCTGGCTCACGAACTGAAAACGCCGCTTTTCACCACGCAAGGTTATCTGCTCACGCTGATGGAAGGGGGGCTCGACGATCCGGAGCTCACCGCCAAATATATCAAGCGTGCCTCGATAGGAATGGAAAGACTGGTATCTGTCGTAAAGGACCTCGACACCATCACCAAACTGGAAAACGGCCGGAATATCCCCGTAAAGGAAACGTTCGATATCGTAGCGCTGGCTGAAAACATCATCGGGATGGTCGATATGGAGGCTTTCGAACGCGGAGTGACAGTCGCCCTGGACAAAGATTACAATGAACCCATCCTGGTCTTTGCCGACGAGATGCGTATCGAACAGGTTCTCACCAACCTGGTGACCAACTCTGTGCGTTATTCCAAAGAGAAAGGCGGTTACGTGAAAATCCGCTTTTATGAAGCCGGGGACAAGATCGTCACCGAGATATCGGACAACGGTATCGGTATCGCCGCCGCCGATCTGGCCCGTGTTTTCGAACGGTTCTACCGGGTAGACAAGAGCCGTTCCCGCGACAACGGAGGCTCCGGGCTGGGACTTTCCATCGTCAAGCATATCATCGAATCCCACGGGGAAAAGATCGAGGTGGAGAGCAAACTGAAATACGGTTCCCGGTTCCGCTTTACACTACCCAAAGGCGGTACCGAATAAGCAATCATACCCATCAAAAAAAGCCCTGCTTTCAGCAGGGCTTTTTTGTATATGCAACAGAACAGGAGTACGGTTTTACCTATATAACCCTCCGCGTTCTATATAATCATACACAGCCGGCGGGATAAGCGCTTTCACGCTCCGCCCGGCCTTTATATCCTCCCGAATCGCCGACGCCGATATTTCCACCTGCGGCGCGCCCGTCATTACCGTTACATCGGCCCCCGTGAACAAAGGGCTGCCGTTGGCATAACCCGGGCGCGGATAGAGATAGAACGGGAAATATTTGAGCAGGAATTCGTAATTCTTCCACTTCTCGAACCCGACAAGGGTATCCGCCCCCATGATCAGGCAAAACTGCCGGTCGGGGTATTTCTGGGACAAAAACAAAAGGGTATCGGCCGTATAGCTGGGTTTAGGCAGGTAAAATTCCGCGTCGCACGCCCGCAGGCCATCGAACCCATCGAGGGCCAGGTGCACCATTTCCAGCCGCGCGTAGTCGGAAGCGAGCGTATTCTTTTCCTTGAAAGGATTGTGGGGGGAGACCACCAGCCACACCTCGTCGATATCGGTATGCTGCTGGATATATTCGGCCACGATCAGGTGTCCGGCATGTACCGGGTTGAACGACCCGAAATAGAGTCCCGTTTTCTTTTTCCCGTCTCCCATTTTTTCAGCGCTTCCGTTTTATCGGCGGCAACTATTTTTCCAAAAAAGCGAGCACCGTACGCCGGGCCTCTTCGACCGCCTTTTCCAAATCGTCGTTGACGATGATCACATCGAAATCCTTCGAAAAGGATATTTCCCGTTCGGCCTTAGCTATCCGCATATCGACCTTATCCGGCGTTTCCGTGCCCCGGCCCTCCAGGCGGGCACGCAGTTCTTCGATGGACGGCGGCATGATAAATATCGCCAGAGATTCTTCCGGATACATCCGCTTGATGTTCAGTCCCCCTACCACATCCACGTCGAGTACCACCACCCGGCCGTTTTCCCAGATGCGGGCCAGCTCACTGCGGGGCGTCCCGTAATAAGTATCGGCATATACCTGCTCCCATTCGAGAAATTCCCGGGCCTCTATCCGGCGGCGGAATTCTTCGGGGGAAAGGAAATAGTATTCTTTTCCATGCGTTTCTCCCTTGCGCGGCGCGCGCGAAGTAGCGGATACCGAGAATTCGGCATCCAATATCCCTTCGGAAAGCAGGCGGTTCACGATGGTCGTCTTACCCGACCCGGACGGGGCCGAAAAGATGAGTATTTTATTTTTGGCAGCCATAGTCGTTTAAAGTACGTTGAGGGATTGTTCCTTGATCTTTTCCAGTTCGTCCTTCATCCGCACCACCAGCTTCTGCATATCGGCCTGGTTGGATTTCGACCCGGTCGTATTGATTTCCCGGCCGATCTCCTGAGCGATGAAGCCCAGTTTTTTCCCGCAGTCCTCTTCGCTGTCCATCGTCTTGAGGAAATAATCCAGGTGCAGGTTCAGCCGGACTTTTTCTTCGGTGATGTCCAACTTTTCGAGGTAGAAGATAACCTCCTGCTCGAATCGGTTTTCGTCCACCTTGACATCCGCCTCGGTCAGGTTCTTGCGCAGGCGCTCCTTGACCTGTTCGATCCGGATTTTTTCGAACGGTTCTATCTGGGCGGACAGCGAGCGGATATTGCCGATGTAAGAAGCGAGCTCCCTTTCCAGCACGGCACCTTCCTCCGTCCGGTGAGCGATCAGGGCATCGGCTGCTTCGGCAATCACTTTCATCACCGCATCCCACTCCGCCTCGGAAAGTTCTTCCCGTTCGGCTTTGAACACATCCGGCAGGCGCATAGCCAAAGCCAAGCTCTCGGACGGCGTGACGGAAGGTTCTATCTCCTGCAGCTGTTTCATATAAGACTGCACCGTAGCCGTATTGATATCATGGCTGTTGTCCGCATCCGAAGCCTCGGTATACAGCAGGAAATCCACTTTCCCCCGCACCAGGCGCGAAGTAACGTAGCTGCGGATTTCCAGTTCTTTCTCACGGTAATAGGAAGGGATGCGGGTGGACAGATCCATTTGTTTCCCGTTGAGGGACTTGATCTCTACCGTTACCTTCTTTCCTCCCAGGTCGGCCTGTGCCCGGCCGAAACCTGTCATCGATCGTATCATCTTTGTCGTGTATTTATTCTTTTGTCGTGGTCAATGGTCGAACCGGCATGGCTCCCGGACGGCATCTGCAGGTACAAAATTAAGGAAGATAATCCGTTTGCCGTAATTTTGCCCTTCGAAAGTACCGGAAAATGTCCGTATTTTACCTAATTTCGCACTATACAAACCTGTAACGGATGAAAAAAATCCTGATCTGCTTCTTTTGCGGCGTCTCGGCCTTGGCCGGAGGCACCCCTGCGCAGCATGACACGCTGACCCTTAAGGATATATATGCCTCCGGCGCGATGTTCGCCGCCCAAGGGATCGACGCCCTGCGCTCCACTTCAGACGGACGGCATTACACCCTGCTGGAAAGGGACGGCAGCTCGACCCTGATCAACAAATACGATTATGCGGCAGGGGAAAAAACCGCCACCCTGTTCTCGAGCGAAGGCCTGGCGCCGCTGGCAGGGAAACGGATCTTCTCCTACCAACTGAGCCCCGACGAGTCCCGCATCCTGATCGGCACCAACTCTCAAAGCATCTTCCGCCGGTCCTATACCGCCCTGTATTACGTATACGATGCGGCGACCCGTTCCCTGACCGCCGTAGCACCCGGACGGATACAGCAAGCCCTTTTCTCCCCGGACGGCACCAAAGTGGCCTATTCCAAAGACAACGACCTCTACTACAAAGACCTTGCCTCCGGACAGACCGTCCGCGTGACCTCGGACGGAAAAGCAGGGAGCATCATCAACGGAACCTCCGACTGGGTATACGAAGAAGAATTTGCCGTCGTGCGCCTGTTCGACTGGAGCCCCTCGGGCAAATACCTGGCCTACCTGCGTTTCGACGAAAGCGAAGTGCCCGTATACGGCATGGACATCTACAATCGCCTGTACCCGAACCGCGACACGTTCAAATACCCGAAAGCCGGCGCCCGCAATTCCGACGTAAGCCTCTGGATTTACACTCTGGACGAAAAGTCTGCCCGGGAAGTCGACGTGCCCCATCAGGGCGAGTTCTATATCCCGCGCATCCGGTGGACGGCCGGACAAGACCGTTTGGCATTCTACGTGATGCCCCGTCTGCAAAACCGGTTGGACGTCTACGGGGTAAGCCTCCCCAATTGGGAAACAAAACTCATCTACCAGGACAAGGACGATGCCTATATCAACCTGAACGACGCCACCGTGTTCATGAAAGACGGCTCGGTCGCTTTCGTCAGCGAACGGGACGGGTACGCCCATCTCTACCTGATGGATCCGAAAGGAAAGACCCGACAGGTGACCCGGGGCCACTGGCAGATCACCACTTTCTACGGCATCGACGAAAAGACCGGGACAGGTTATTTCCAAAGTACCGCGCAAGGGTCCGAAAACCGGGATATCTGCGCCGTAACCCTCAAAAACGGAAAAATCCGCCGCCTTTCCTCAGCCATAGGCACCAACTCGGCCGCTTTTTCCAAGGGTTTCGCCTATTACATCAACACCTTCAACAGCGCGACCACACCGGCCCTTTATACGCTGAACGACCCTCGGGACGGAAAAATCGTCAAAGTCCTCCAAAATAATGATGCCCTGAAAGCCCGGGTGGATTCCCTGCATATCCCGACCAGGGAATTTTCGACCCTCACCACCGAAGACGGCCAGCACTTGCAGATGTGGACGATGCGCCCGGTCGATTTCGACAGCACGAAGACCTATCCGCTGCTCATGTACGTGTACGGAGGCCCCGGAAGCCAACAAGTGCTCAACACCTGGTATACTTCGCAGGACCTTTGGTTCGCCTACCTAACCCAAAAAGGGTATATCGTCGCCTGTGTGGACAACCGCGGCACAGGAGGCCGGGGAGCCGCTTTTGAAAAAACCATCTACAAACGGATGGGAGAAATCGAGCTTCACGACCAGAAAAAAGCCGCCGAAGCCCTCGGCAAACTTCCCTACATAGATGCGCAGCGGATCGGCATTTTCGGCTGGAGCTTCGGGGGATACATGGCCTCGCTGGCTGCCACCCGCGGCGGAGATACCTGGCGGGCGGCTGTGGCCGTCGCACCGGTAACTTCCTGGCGTTTTTACGATTCCATCTATACGGAACGCTACCTCTCGACCCCCCAGGAAAACCTCGAAGGGTACGACAAGAATTCTCCCCTCACCTATGCCGAGGACCTTTCGAGCCGCTTTCTGCTGATACACGGTACGGCGGACGACAACGTACATTTCCAGAACACGATGGAATTCTCGACCCTGCTGATAGCGGCCAACCGCCCGTTCGAACAGATGGTCTACCCCGACAAAAACCACAGCATATACGGAGGCCTGACACGTCTGCACCTGTTTACCAAGATCACCGATTTCCTCCTGCAAAACCTTTGATATAAAATATCCCACTCATGGAAAATACCGCCACCGGAAACCCTGTCAAAAAATATCTGCCCATCATCGGGTGCATCGTCCTGTTCGCCCTGATCTCGCTGGCCTATTTCAGCCCCGTGCTTTCGGGAAAAGTGCTGGAACAGGGCGACATCAAACAGTTCGCAGGCAGCGCCCAGGAAATCCTCCAGTACCGGGCCGACCACAACGGGCAAGACCCCTACTGGACAGGGCGGATGTTCTGCGGGATGCCCGACTATCAGATCACGACCGATTTCAGCTATAATTTCATCAAATACGTGGACAGCGCCCTGCGCTTCCTCCCCCGTCCGGCGGATTATCTCTTCCTGTTTTTCATCGGCTTTTTCGCCCTGATGCTGGTGATGCGCATGGGCTGGAAAAAGGCGCTGCTCGGGGCGCTCATGTTCGGGTTCACCTCCTACCTGTTCATCATCCTGGCGGCCGGGCACAATTCCAAGGCGCACGCCATCGCTTACCTGCCGCTGGTCGTGGCGGCCGTCCTTTTGACCTACCGGGGAAAATACCTGTGGGGCGGGGTCATGATGGCTTTTGCCATGGGACTGGAAATATACGCCAACCACCCGCAAATGACCTATTACCTGGGCCTTGCCCTGGCGATATACGTGTTGATCTACATGATGGTCAGCTATCTGAAAGGATACTTCGCCCGCTTCTGGAAAGCAACCGCCGTACTCGTCCTGGCCTCCTTAGTGGGTGTCGGTCTCAATGCGGGACGCCTGTGGAGCACTTGGTCTTACCAGGAACACACTATCCGCGGGGGCAGCGAGCTCGTACAGGAATCCGGCAAGCCGCAAAAAGGGCTGGACAAGGATTACCTTTTGGCATGGAGCTACGGGATCGGTGAAACGTTCAACCTGATGGTGCCCGACCTGTACGGCGGCGCATCGGGCTTCGATTTCGACAAAGAGTCCAATTACCTGAAGGCCGTCCAGAAATTCTCGTACGAACAGCCCGACGAATTCTCCCAGGCATACAGCGCCATCGCTTCGTCCTCGTCCTACTGGGGCGACCAGCCGTTCACCTCGGGGCCATCTTATGTGGGGGCTATCGTGGTCTTCCTGTTCCTGCTCGGGGCTATCATCGTGCGCGGGCCGATGAAATGGTGGCTCGTGGCGGCAACCATACTCAGTTTCCTGATGGCCTGGGGCAGCAATGCCATGTGGTTTGCCAACTGGATGATCGACCATTTCCCGATGTACAACAAGTTCCGCACGCCTTCTTCGGCCCTTATCGTTTCGTCGATCACCATCCCGATGCTGGCCGTACTGGCCCTGAAGGAATGGTTCTCTACGGATCGTCTGGAACTGCCCAACCTGAAACGCAAACGCGGTTTCTATACTTCACTGGCCCTCACGGGCGGCCTGTGCGTGTTCTTCATCCTGCTGGCCAATGTCGTATTCTCGTTCACCAGCGTGAACGACGCGCGCCTGTTCCAAGCCGTTCCCCAATACGTTTCCTCGGCTTTGCAGACCGACCGCCACGACCTGCTCACAGCGGATTCGGTGCGTTCGGCCATCTTCATCGGCGCTGCCGCAGTACTGCTTTGGCTGGCCTATAAGGAAAAAATCAGCCGGAACATCACCGTATTCGGCCTGTGCATCCTGGTGGTAGCCGACATGTGGGGTGTGGACAAACGCTACCTGAACGACGGGAACTTCGTCAACCGTTTCACGATGGAAGACCCCTTCGCCGGATCGGCCGCCCACGTCGTCTCCCGGCAGCTCGCCGGGGACACGACCTATTTCCGGGTGCTGAACCTGGCCGTCAGCCCCATGCAGGACGCTTCGACTTCCTACTATTTCAATTCGCTCGGCGGATACCACGCCGCCAAACTCCAGCGATACCAGGAACTGTGGGAACACCAGATCAGCCGTTTCAACTACGGAGTCCTGTCCATGCTCAACACCAAATATTTCATCGTCCCCCCGCAGGACGATTCGGGCCAGTTGTCCATTCAGCAGAATCCGATGGCTCTGGGCGCCGCCTGGGCCGTGGACAGCATCGTCTTTGCCGATAACGCCAACCGGGAACTGGAAGCGCTCGATTCGCTCGACGTTTCCCGTATCGCCGTGGCCGACGCCCGGTTCCAACAAGCGGCCGCTTTCGCGCCTTTCGTCCGCGATTCGTCGACCGTATACCGCGTGAAACTGACTTCCCATCAGCCGAACCATCTGGTTTACCAAACCGACCTGGCCACCGATTCCCCCGTCGTATTCTCGGAGATTTACTATCCGGACGGCTGGAATGCATATCTGGACGGAAAACCCGTAGATTATTTCCGGGCCAACTACGTCCTGCGGGCAATGATCGTCCCCCAGGGCCAGCATACCGTGGAGTTCAAATTCGAACCTCAGGAAGTGATCTGGGGCGACCGCATCAGTCTGGTATGCTCCCTGCTGCTCCTGCTTGGTACTGCCGGGGCCGTCTGGTACACCCGCCGGAAAAAATGCCCGGTTTCGCAAACGGACAAATAGCCGATGAAGAAAGTCCTGGTCATCAGCTACTACTTCCCGCCGGCCGGAGGCCCAGGCGTACAGCGCTGGCTTAAATTCGTCAAATACCTCCGGGATTTCGGGGTGGAACCCGTCGTGTACGTCCCCGAAGGAGCCGCTTATCCGGTGACCGACGAAAGTCTCGCGGCCGAAATACCGGAAGGTATCAAAATATACCGGGGCCCTATCACCGAACCGTCCTCTTTCCTCTCCTCGGGGAAAAAAGTGAGCGCGGGCTTTATCGACTCCGCCTCCGGCAAAAAGGGCTGGAAATCCCGCCTGATGACCTGGATACGCGCCAACGTGTTCATTCCCGACGCCCGTATGCTGTGGATACGCCCGTCGGTACGCCGTCTCAAAAAGATCCTGAAAGCGGAAAATATCGACACCATCATCAGCACCGGACCGCCGCACAGCACCCACATGATCGCCCTCGGGCTCAAACGGAGCGACCCTGCCCTGCGGTGGATCGCGGATTTCCGTGACCCATGGACCAAGATCGACTATTTCCACCACCTCCCCCTCACCCGCCGGGCCCGGAAAAAACATTTCCGCCTGGAAGACGAAGTTTTGAAAACGGCGGACGATGTGATTACCGTCACCCGGAGCATGGCCGAAGACTACCACTCGCGCGTGGAAGGGCGCCTGCATGTAATAACCAACGGTTACGACACGGCCGACAGCCCGGACAAATCAATCCTCCCGGACAAAAAATTCACCATTTGTCATATCGGGTCCCTCAACGCCGACCGCAACCCGCATGAATTTTGGGAAGTCCTTTCGGAATTGTGTAAAGAGGATACCGGATTTGCAAACGACCTCGAAATCCGTCTGACCGGCAATGTCAGCCCGGCCATTTTCGATTCGCTGCGGCAGAACGAACTGGAATCTCATATAGAGCACATCCCTTACGCTCCCCATACCGAAGTGGTACGCTCCCAGCATTCGGCCCGCGTCCTGCTGTTGCTGATGAACCGTACCCCGGCCGGAACCCTGTACATAGCCGGAAAACTGTTCGAATACCTCGCTGCCCGCCGCCCTATCCTGCTGGCCGGATTTGCCAAAAGCGACGCCGCGGACATCCTCCGGGAATGCCAGGCAGGATACGCCCTCGATTTTTCAGATAAGGTCGGCCTTAAACAGGCAATAGCTCAACTATATGCCGATTACAAAACCGGGAAAGACACCTCTGTCCCCATATGTACGGCCCTGGAAAAATACTCGCGCTATGCCCTGTCCGAAAGGCTGGCCCGGGAAGTGATCCTCCGTAAATAAGCATCTTTTTGTATTCTCTCGGCGGACGGCGTATCTTTGTGCCCTAAAAAAGAATCGGAAAATGGAAAAATACCTCATCGCCGGACTGGGAAATATCGGCCCGGAATATGCGGAAACACGGCATAACATCGGGTTCCAGATACTCGACCACCTGGCGGAAAAACACGGGGTAGGTTTTCACAGTGACAAATTAGGCTCTACGGCCGAAATAAAGGTCAAAAACAAAGTTTTGGTCCTGCTCAAACCTTCCACTTACATGAACCTGAGCGGAAAAGCTGTGCGCTACCACATGAACGACAATAAGATCGCCCGGGAAAACATCCTGGTGGTATGCGACGACCTGGCCCTGCCTTTCGGCACTTTCCGCCTGAAAGCCAAAGGCTCGCCCGGAGGACACAACGGTTTGAAAAACATCTCTGAACTATTGGGAGGGGACGAATATGCCCGGTTCCGCTTCGGCATAGGCTCGGACTTTGCGCGGGGCGCACAGGTTGACTTTGTGCTGGGGGAATGGTCGGATGAGGAAAAGAAAGCGATGGGCGGACGGTTGGACAAAGCCGCCGAACTTATCGAGTCGTTTGCGCTGGCAGGGCCGGAGCGTACCATGAACGCCTTTAACGGCAAATAAATCGACTGTTTTTCGGGTAAAATAGTGCAAAAACCCAAATATCACACTTCTATCGGGAAGAAAAAAATCATCTCGGAAATGAGGCCAAAAATTCCTCCACATCCGATCCTATAGTATCTCTTATTAGCAACACAGATTTTACCCGGTCGCAAGAATCCAGACCGATAAGAATCGGGGTAGGCACATACCGGAGCTTTCGCCGGATCGTATCCTGAGGATCGGAATAAATATATTTCCGGTATCCAAACGCTTCTTGTTCCTTTCCCTGGTTAGCCATAATACCCACGACGAATACGCGTTGTCTCCCGGAGAGGGAATCTATTTTCCCGGCCAGGTAAAATCCCGACCTTATACAACTGAAACAATCAAACCGATTATAGAGGAACAGCACAACCGGTTTTTGTTCCATATCAGCCGCCGGGACCACGGCAGACAATTCTTTCGACAGATCTTTGCCTAACAAGCCCCTAAAATCTCTTTGTGGCCGTTGTGCCGTTGCCAGCAGGACTTGCGGAGAACTTTTTTTCCCCACAAGCCCCACAAAGTACCGCACAGAACAGTGCAAAGACACAGACGACTGAAACGACAAGACTTCCGCTCATTTCTTGAATTTCAGTATTTCACATTCGCGGTTGTGTGAAAGATAGAAATAATCGTCGTCCGCGGCCAACGCGGAATAAGCGTTTCCATAGGGGAGCCGGTACGCTTTTACCGACTTTATGCCGTCTGCCACATCCAGTTCGACGATCTGGAAAGCAGGTTCTATATCTTCTTTTTCGCCCTCCCAGCAACTTACCATGATATACAACCTGTCCCCGTGCAAGTAGGCATCCCCGAAGATGGGATAAGACACATCAGGCCGCTTCGGCTTGGCGGCAACGTGGCCCGGCCGCCACTGCTGACGCCCAGATTCTTTTTCAGCCAGTTCGCCGATGCGAGGTAGTCCCCCGTATGTTTGTCAAACAATTGCACGCGGTCGCCCATAAAATCGCACACCGCCAGCATATCGTGGCTTATCCCAAAATTCCAACACCACATGATATCCTGCGGCCCCTGTCCGCGCCTGCCATAGGTTTTCTTCAGGGTCAGGTCGCGGGCATCCAGGCGGAACACCTGTCCCCGTTTGCTGTCGGAAGCGTAAAGGTCACCCCCCTCTTCCAACAGGAACGATACCTGAGAAAAATAAGTGGAATCCGAGAACGCGTCGATCTTCAGCACCGGGTCGACCAGGTCGACGGTTTCAAAATCCTGTTTGTCCGTCCCACAGGCCGTCGCGCAGAATATCCCAAAGGCCGCCAAGGCCCCCTGCAGAAAAAATCCACATTTATTTTTCATGTACTTTTCTTTACCGTTAGTCACACGTTATTCTCGATCCGTCACATGATATCCAGCCTTCTTGTCCATTGCCTTCACAGGACTTTTCTCCCTTACAGATTTTGGTCTGCCATCCTCCGTTCCACGGGCAGTCCAGTTCCATCTCGCAGTTCCATACGCCTTCCGCCTGTGCCAGCACGGTGTCGTTGTTAGGGATTATTTGCTCCCCAGGGTGAAATTGAACAGGACGCCCGCACACAGCAAACTTCCCAGCACAAGAATTGTTGTCTTTCTTTTCATGGTTTTTACTTATAGGTTAGCAACAATAATAGGATTTTTCTTTCGTGAAAAAAGAAAAATCTTAAACTTGACCTAAAAAACATTTGCAATATCCTATGGCAGGGAAAAAGTATCCCGGTTGACATCCGCATACTTTTTTTTGTATATTTGTGACAATTACAGGGGTCGGTTTTTGGCTTTGACAGCAAGGTCGGCCGATATGTAAGCACGTCGGGCTCGCGAAGTACGGCCCGTTAATCCTGATCTTCGAAATATAACTGGCGAAAATAATTACGCTCTTGCTGCTTAATCTTTCCATGAAAGGTTAATGCCAACGTCCGCTCAAGGAGCGGAGGCGGGATGCCTCTCCGAAGCCCTGTTCCGTGGCGTCGGGTAAAGGGGTACCGTAAAAGCGGAAACAAGCCTGCGGGAGTCCCGACCGCAGGACGGAAACTTCACCGGGACGTAAGCCGCGGACAAGGGTGTTTGTGCCCATGCCATAGCCTGACAACCAATCACAAAATAAACGTGTAGAAAGCATTGAGGTTGCTTGTTTGGACCCGGGTTCGACTCCCGGCGACTCCACTGCCGCGGCCCTTATAAAGGGCCGTTTTTAAATAATGCAGAATATCTGCCTCTATCCGGAAAACCACAAAAAAAAGCATAACCGCCATGAAGAAATTCCTTTACTCCCTGATAGTCCTGTGCCTGCCGATGATCGCCAGCGCCCAGTATTTTGAACTAACCCCTACAGGATTTGTCAGTGCGAGCGACAATTCCAAAAAATACATCGTGCTGGATTTTCCCGGATATTCGCAGCAGCAATTATTTGACAAAGTGGCTGCTTACCTACAGGCTAATCCTGCCTATGACGTGGCCCTGATGCCCGACGACGGCCGGATATTGGTATCGAGTTCGACACAAATCGAAGCTTTGGCCGGGGTATTCAAACGTTGGTATACCGCCAAATATATGATAGGGCTTCGTTTTAAGGACGACCGCCTGCGGATAGACGGCCCGGTAGTCGAGGAAATGGTTTCAAAAGACGGAATAAGGCTCTATGCCTCCCTGCCACAGGATGGCGTAGATGCTTATTTTGTATTTGCAAAAGACAAAAAAGTTAAAAATGCGATCGGCAAAGAGAACCTCGAAACATTTTTCAACGCATTTGCCAATAATGTAATCGGAGCCATAAAAGCTTCCGACGGGAATAATGACGATGACGACGATTGGTGAGATTTTATCCGGTTAGAACCATAAAAGACAAATATGCCCAGCCGGTCGGCTGGGCATATTTGTTTAAATAGGCTGGCTTGCCATATTTCATTTCAGTGCCAAAAACCTCCCCTCCCCCTGCTCAAAGCATTTCTCCCCTCACCTCTCTTCACCGCATTCTCCCCTAACAAAAAGCAGCCGGCGGGATTTCCCGCCGGCTGCCTGTATAGTCTGCAATGATCTTTATTACTTCTTTTCGGGAAGGCTGAGGATCATCACATAATTGTCTTTATCGATATACTTGCGGGCCGCATCAAGGACATCCTTGGCATTGAGCCCGTCGATCCATTTCTTTGCATCCAGGATCTTATCCGGATTTTCGTTCCGCTCGGCAGCCTCTGAGATATTTTCCAACCAAAAATTGTTCTTTTCGGTATTTTCAGCCCACTGCACTTCGTTCTGCGCTTTCTGGTCGGCTACCTCTTTGGCGGTCGGTCCGTCGGCCAGTATCTTGGCAAGTTCCTCGAGAGCGCGTTTCTGAAGGGCATCGTACATTTCCATGCTCGAGCCGAATGCGATGCGGAAGGTCACCTGGTCGCGAGGCACGTAAGTAGCCATCCCACCGGCACCCGGGGAATAAGTGCCACCCATTTCTTCACGCAGCGAATTGATCAGGCGCATCATCAGGATACGGTTGAACACCGAGAAATCAAAAGCCGTCTTATCGTCATATTTCGCATCTTTTTTCCAGTAGAAATCCACCTGGGCTTTCTGGTCCACCCCTTTGTTGATCGTGGTGGTCACCGGGCCTTTCGGATAGTCAAGGTTCAGGTCCTTATACTCTTCCTTCACGCCTTTAGCCGGCAGGGAAGCGATATACGTCTCTACGAAAGGCTTGAGTTGTTCGGGCGTAAAGCTGCCCACGAAAACGAACGTAAAGTCGTCTGCACCGGCAAAACGCTCTTTGTAGATCTGCTCCATACGGCCCAGATCCATCTTGTCGTACTGTTCGGGCAGGAAGAAAGCAGGCAGGGCGCGCGGGTTGCCGTTAGCCAGGAATTCGGATTTTTTGTAGGCTTTGTAAGCATCCGGGTTGGCCATCCGGGTAGCCGCATTGTCCTTCAGGTTCTTTTTGTTCACCTCGAACATTTCCTGCGTGAAATACGGAGCCGTAAAATTGAGGTAGATCAGCTCGAAAGCATCCTTCATGTCCTTTTTCACGAAGTTGCCGTTCATTCCTTCGGTGTAATTCCCGATGAACGGGGTCACCCGTACATTCTTGCCGGCCATCAGCTTCTGCAGGTCGGTATCCTTGATGCCATTCACACCGTCCGTCATGCCGGCGGCATTGACTACGTTGATGTCGTCGGCAGCTCCGTAGAGCGAGCGTCCGCCCCAGCTGGAAGCCGTAAAGAGGATCTCATCGTCCTTGAAAGTCGTCGGTTTCAGCACCACTTTGGCACCGTTGGACAGCGTCCATTCGGTGACGCCTACTTTGTCGTATTTCTTTTCGGAAACCACCTTGCCGGGAGCAGGAGCCTGCTTCATCAGTTCGGTCACGGTCAACTCGTCCTTGTAAGGCTGGATCGACTGGTCTTTTTCGACCGCGGCGAAAGTAGCGATCAGTTCTTCAGCCGTGGGATATTTCCTGTCTCTTATACACATCTGACGCTGCCGACGATACTCCTTGTGTA
>CALJDR010000075.1 GCA_938023515.1 uncultured Flavobacteriales bacterium | reverse complement strand
CCGGAACCCTTCGTCCGGGTGCCAGATGTGCTTCACCTCGGCCAAACCTTCCATTTCGCGTTTAAAACCGGTAACCACCCGGGCCGTTTCATCTCCCGACCCGTCGTCGGCGATGACGATCTCGTCGGGTAATACCGTCTGGGCAGCCACGCTGCGCAGGCACAACGACAGATACGCCGGAGAATTGTAGGTCGAAATAACGAGGGCGACTGAAATATTTTTCTTCATGTAAAAACGTACATATATTCCTTCTAACATAGGGTTGTCCCATATTGCGCCGGAATATCGCTTTTAAGCGGCTAAACGGCATATTTGCTTTTCCCGAAGGGCTTGGTTACCTTTGCCAAAAAATCGTACGTTTTCCCATGAAGGAGCCTTTCCCGCTGACACTGATCGTAGTTACTTACAATTCGCCCGTATACCTGTCCCTCACCCTGAAAAGCATCGGGGCGCAGCGTGTTATGCCCGACGAGATCGTCATCGCCGACGACGGGTCGACCGGGGAAACGAAAGAAGTGGCGGACCGGTTCCGGGAGGAAATGAAGATCCGCTTTTCCGGGAAAATATCCGTAAAACACATCTGGCATGCGGATGAGGGGTTCCGGCGGACTGTCATCCTGAACAAAGCTGTCGCAGCCGCATCGGGGGAATACCTCATCCAGATAGACGGCGATGTGATTCTCCATCCGGATTTTATAAAAGACCACCGCCGGGCGGCACAAGAGGGCGCTTACATAGCCGGTTCCCGGGTGAACATACAGCAGGATAAAGCCCGCCAGGTAGTCGAAACAGGCGATATCGCCCTGAGCGTTTTCGGAGGGGGTACCGTGAACTTTTTCAACGGATTGCGGGCACCGGCTCTCCAAAAGGCTTTCAGCCGGTACCATATCGGCAGCATCTACCATGCCCGCGGATGCAACCTGGCCTATTGGAAAAAAGATTTCCTGGCCGTGAACGGATACGACGAGACAATGACCGGCTGGGGGTTGGAAGATACGGAACTGATCGTCCGTTTGCGCCACGCCGGTGTGCTGCCCCGGGCGCTCAAAATGGGAGGCATTATGTTCCATATGTATCACAAGACGGCCTCCCGCAGCGGGGTCAACGTCAACGAAGCTATCCTCCAACATACTTTAGCAGACAAAACCGTCCGTTGCGCCGACGGGGTGAGCAAATATCTCGAATAACTCTCCCACTTTATTATCCCTTCCTAAACGTCTTCCTGCCAAAATTTTGGAAAGCGGCGTTTTCTGCCGTAAATTTGAAACCTGTCCCGTCCCGAATAGACAGGGCGGAAAAGCAATTCATAAACGTCAAATAAAAAGGGGCTATGCCCCACCCGATAAAATGGCTATCATCAAGAAAGTAAGAGGAAAAATGCCGGTATACGGCAAAGGATGCTGGTTTGCCGACAACGCCGCCATATTAGGCGACGTGACAATGGGCGATGACTGCAACGTATGGTTCGGCGCTGTAGTGCGCGGAGATGTACATTACATCAAAATGGGCAACAAAGTAAATATCCAGGACGGGGCTGTGCTCCACACCACTTACCAGAAACACCCGCTGAACATCGGCAACCACGTATCTATCGCCCACAATGCCGTCGTACACGGCTGTACTTTGGGCGATTACACGCTCATCGGCATGGGCGCCATCGTAATGGACGGAGCCGTGGTAGAACCGCATTCGCTGGTGGCGGCCGGCTCGGTCGTAACACAGGGGACGGTAGTTCCTTCCGGTACTATTTTTGCCGGCAACCCGGCGCGCAAGCTCAAAGACATCAGTCCCGAACAGCTGCGCGACATCGTCGAACGCATCTCCAACGACTACGCCATGTACGCCTCGTGGTACACGGAGGAAGAGGACAATCAATAAGCTGCCGCCGATGACGCTGGACGAACTGCGCGCCGGACGCGTACTGCTGGTAGACAAACCGCTGGGCTGGACTTCATTCGACGTGGTGAACAAGATACGCTACACGCTCAAAAAAGCGTTTGGGGTCAAGAATATCAAGGTCGGTCACGCCGGCACATTGGACCCTCTGGCTTCCGGTCTGCTCGTGGTCTGTGCCGGGGCCGAAACAAAAAAAGCGGACACCTACCAAGGGGAAGAAAAAGAATACACGGGCTGTTTTACCCTCGGGGCCTGCACCCCTTCGTTCGATGCGGAAACGGAAGTGACGGGAGGGTTCCCCGTAGCGCATATTACCCCGGAATCGATCGAAGGGGCAGCCCGGAAATTCACCGGGGAGATCCTGCAGCGCCCCCCCGTATACAGTGCCCTGAACGTGGACGGAAAACGCGCCTACCTGCACGCCCGCAAAGGCGTCGAAGTGGAAATGGAAGCCCGCCCGGTGACCATCCGCGAATTCGAAATTACAACAGTAGAGATGCCCCGCGTGAATTTCCGGGTCGTGTGCACCAAAGGAACTTATATCCGCTCGCTGGCCAACGATTTCGGCTTGGCACTTGGCACACGCGCTTACCTGTCGGCCCTTCGCCGTACCCGCATCGGACATTTTTCGGTGAAAGACGCCATACCCGTAGGGCAAATCGTAGAAGAGTTGGCCGCCACTGCCGAAAAGCCGGAAAAGAATGAGTCCGGAAAAAATGAATAAAGACGTCGTATTCCGCGACCTGGGGATAACGAATTACCAGGAGGCTTGGGATCTGCAAACGACCCTTTTCGACGGCATTGTAGCACAAAAACTACGCAACCGGGAACAAGGCACGGGCAATCCGGCCCCAAATTACCTGCTCTTTACCGAACACCGTCCGGTTTATACGCTGGGACGCAACGGAGACGCCGGGCACCTTCTCGTCCGGGAATCCGAGCTGAAAAAAGCCGGAGTATCCTTATTCCGAACGAACCGGGGCGGGGACATTACCTTTCACGGACCCGGACAGATCGTAGGCTATCCTATTCTCGATCTCGACAATTTCACTCCCGACATACATCTTTACGTCCATCTGTTGGAAGAGGCTGTCATCCGCACGCTCCGCGACTTTGGGATCGAAGCCTCCCGCCTGGCGGGCAAATCGGGTGTATGGATAGATCCGCATAGTCTTACGGCCCGTAAAATATGCGCCGTGGGTGTACGGACTTCCCGATGGGTGACCATGCATGGCTTCGCCTTGAACGTGAATACCGACCTTGGATATTTTCAGCATATCGTCCCCTGCGGCATTTCAGACAAAGGGGTAACTTCGATGGCGGCGGAAAAAGGAGGTACAATCTCCATAGATTCTGTAAAAGAACGCCTTCTATTTCATTTCACCGAAGTATTCGACTGCCGGATAGTTTAAGATTTATCTCAAAAAAAATCCCCACAGCAATGCTGCGGGAATTTTTTATTTGCTCACGGGATTAGTTCCCGTACATTTTTTCTATTTTAGCTCTATTGTCTTCTATATCAGCTTTATCTCTAAGTGAAGGAAGAAGAGCCTGCAGGGTCGAACGATACGTTTCTGTCAGCATATTCTGTATCGATTCGTAATTCTCTATCGGCTTGGCATCGCGGCGGGCAGAAATGGATGCTACAAAAACACCCGTTTCATCGGCTACCGGTGCGGAAACCATATTTTCTGCCAATCCAAAAGCTACGCCAACAGCTTTAGGGGCACGCCCGGCGCCAGGTATGATCGGGGTGGCCAGCGTCAGGGAACTGGCCTCCAGGACTTCGGCTCCGGCTGCTTTTGCGATATCCTCCACGGAAGAGCCTTTAGCCGACTTAAACTTCTCGACCAGTATTTTGGATTTCTTCTCTTTCACCAGGATCGGTTCTACTTTAGTGCGAGCCAATTCTGCGGATTCCAGTCCGGCGGATCTTGTGCCCGAAAGAATTGCCACTACATGGTCGCCATCAATCTCAAATATCTTAGTATCGCCTATTTTCACATCCTTCCCGAAAGCCCAGCGTGTGATCTGAGTCTGATCGCCCAAACCGGAAAAATTCGTCTGAAGAACTGTAAAATCGGCTACCGGCACGACATCGAAACCGGCTTTACGAGCCCCCGCTACAAACTCTTCCACAGAAGCATTATTCCCGGCCACACTCTGAGCCTTATTCTGGGCTACTGCAGCAGATTCACGCGAAGGACTGATAAAATTGGTAATAGTAGCCACCTTATATGCCGTAGATATATCTTTTACATCATCGATACGGAACACATGGTATCCCATCGGGGATTCTATCACACGTACGGAACCTTTCGGATTGAAGAACAGGAAATTTTCGATTTCCGGGGACATCCCCGTATATCCCGTCCAACCCAGATTGCCTCCGTTTTCGGCCACCGTCTGGTCATCAGAATACTTTCCGGCCAGATCAGCCAGCGGAATCTTTCCGCTTCTGACCACTCCGGCCAGAGAATCTGCCAAGGCTTTAGCCTGCGGTTGTGTACGGGTAGCGTTCTGTACATACTGGTTCCCCTGATAAGATACAAGGACATGGCTTATCCGTACCGAATCCGGCAACTGCCGCACATCGAGCAACTTGGATAATTTGTACGAATCTCCGTCCTGGTACGGGCCCAGGATATCGCCTTTACGGGCCTTTACTACCCAATCTGCTTCTTCCTGATTATCGAAGGTTTTGGCATACTTACCTGTATAACTCGTACCCACATCCGTATTGGAATTCACGAATACGGAATCGTTTTGCGTACGCGGGAACCCGGCGATCGTATCCGTCGCGTTGGTGCGATTATTGAATTCGATCCGGTCTTCCATCAGTCCGGCTATTTTAGCTTTCACCTCCTCGGCATCTTTGTCCGAAGGATTTACCGGCACGATGACATACTGAATATCCCGGGATTCTTCCCTTTCGAACCCTTTCGGGTTCTTCTTTATGTATTCGTTTATCTCGGCATCGGTCACGGCCACATCCTTATCTTCTACAGAGGCATACGGCAAATAGGCGAAATGTCCATCTACCTGATCATTCTGGTAGCCGTATTCCACTTTGGCATCTATCAGGGTAGCCGTCATACCGGCGCGCACCATATCATAATACTGCGAAGCCAGCGTATTCTGACGCCCACGGACTTTCATATCCTCCCATACAGTCCATGCCTGCTGGGCTTCGGAATTGCCTTGGTCCATGGAAGTACGTACCGCATTAACCCACTGCCGGAGGGCCCCTTCATCGGCCTGTCCGAAAGCATCGGAAAAATACTGACGAACGTCAGGAAGAGCCAAGATACCGTTCATTACTCCGCGAGGGCCTACCGTAACACCGGCCAAGTCGTACTGCTGTTCCAATACCGTTTCGGACACCCAGTTCTCATATACCTGGTTGGAAGCAATTCCATAACCTATCTTATACTGCTTATTGGCCTCCATCATATCGTTGATTTTGGTACGGTACGCGTCCGTCGTCAACTTCTTGCCCCCTACGGAAGCTACCGTAGTGCGGCTTCCGGAGAATATTCTCTCACGCGAGGAGATAACCTCTCCGAGTACGAATGCGAAAAGAGCGAAAAGAATAAGCCCTACCAGCAGTCCGCGGTAATGCCTTAGTTTCTGTAATGCTGTCATTATATTATTGCGATACTTTTATTTATCCGTTTTGATGCCGAAAAACATCTGTTTTCTTTGGACTTGCGAAAATACGACAATTGCCCCGAAAATAAAAAGCGTTATCCTCGTTTTTGGTAAATTTTTTATCCGATAGCTTTTTTCCGGACATGTACGGCCCCTATTTTGACCGAAGACACATCCCGGATCGTAAATACGAAACCACCTATATTCACTTCATCGTCTTTCTGCGGGATCTTTTCCGTATGGCTGAGGATCAATCCGCCGAGCGTTTCATATTCATCCTCTTCAGGAAGTTCCAATCCGTATTTTTCGTTCAGGTAATCGACTTCCTGCCGGGCGGAGAACAAGTACTCCCCATTGCCTAAATCTTTTTCCAGCAATGTATCCTTATCGTGCTCGTCCTCGATGTCGCCCAAAAGTTCTTCGATCACGTCTTCTACCGTGATCATTCCGGCCGTACCTCCGTATTCGTCCAATACAACCGCAATACTCATCCGTTGTTTCATCAGGTCGTTCAGTATTTCGTTCACCGGCATGCTTTCAGGCACAAAAATAACCGGGAGCAATATATCCTTCAGATTATCGACCGGTTTGAAAAAATCGAACGAATGGACATATCCTAATATATTGTCGACCGAATCCCGGTAAACAATGATCTTGGACAGCCCCGAACTGATAAAAAGGTCTTTGATCTCGGAAATGGACGATTTTATATCCATCGCCCGCATTTCCGTGCGGGGAACCATACACTCCCGGGCTTTCACATCCCTAAATTCCAAAGCATTGCGGAATATATTTATCTCTTTGTCCATCTGCGACCGCTCCTGTTTATCCAGGCATTCCATCTGTTCCTCTATATAATAGCCTAAATCCATACGGCCGAAGGAAAAGTTGAGCGCCTGCCCGTCCTTCTGGCGGAAAACCTTATGAATAAGAAATTTGGACAGCCACAGGATAAAGTCGGTAATATAAAAGAAATCCAACAAACGGTAAAAGAAGTACATCGGGACAGCCAGCCATTTCATCATTTCGGCCGAATAAATACGGAACACCGCCTTGGGCACGAATTCCCCGGTGACCAGGATAATTGCAGTCGATATGACGGCCTGCACGAAAAGCACGTCAAACGGCAATTGTGCGCCGTCTGCCCCGTACTGGGGAAAAAGCCATTGGATAATCAGCCGCCCCATATAATATCCATATACGACCAATACGATATTGTTGCCTACCAAGGTGGTCGCAATATACTTATCCGGACGATCCAGAAGCTTGGAAATGACGCGCCCCCGAAATGTATTATCCGTCTTGTATATGGACATACGCACCCGGTTGGCCGACACGTAAGCGATTTCCATGCCCGAGAAGAAAGCGGACAGGATAAGGCAAACAACAATGATCAGAATGTCTGAAGACATAATTAATTCTTCGGTTCCTCTGCTAAGTTCCAAGGAATCCGGTGCAAATATACGATATTAATTCGTTTCTGCAGGGGCGGGACGACTGAGGGAATCCTCGATGTTTATATCGCCTTTACTATTGAAAAGATTGTACCATCGGAAATTTTCGTCCGCCTCGAACCCTTTTTGCGGCATCAATATGTCCCCTTCGCGGACAATACGGGCGAACTGATCGGTATAAAATATGTGTTTCCGCTGATCCCACAGCAAACGTTCCGTACGGATCGTATCGTTTTTATCATTGACCACGATCACATCTCCCAGTGCTTCGAACAATTTACTGGAAGGGTGTTCCAAGGCCCGATGGGAAGTCAAATGCGCCTTCACACTGTCCGTTCCGGCCTGGTACATGATCATTTCTACTCCTCCGGATGCTTTTCGGGCCACCAGCGAATGGTTCTTCGGGTCCGGCTCCAACACCACCCTGGCCGCCCGCATGCGCATGACCACTTTCCCGGAATCGGAACGGATCATAAAAAACGTATCAATGACCGTAGGCGGAACCCCTTTATCTTTCGCCAAGGCATCGACCTGCTCTATATCATTCTTACACGAAACGAACATTGCAGCCCCAAAAGCGGCTGCAATGCACATAAATATTTTCAGCGATCTTATACGGTCCATATCTTATCAGAAAGGTAAACCGGGATTTCATTGCCGGCTACGCCCCGGTATC
Organism: uncultured Flavobacteriales bacterium; assembly: GCA_938023515.1. GTDB lineage: Bacteria > Bacteroidota > Bacteroidia > Flavobacteriales > UBA1820 > Merdimorpha. Next base: position 4,516 of record CALJDR010000075.1, on the reverse strand, counting down.
AATAATAACGCTGCTTGATAAACCAGGTATCGTTCAGGGAGAACGACACTCCCAATTTGAAATAGGTTTCCTTCACCATAGCTTCAGTTTCCCGTATCACCCCTTTGTTCGCTTTTCCAAGCATTCCGAAATTCAGGAACACATTGAGGTTGGAAATACTCATCACCTGCGAAGTAACCTTAGTCATCGGAAGGGCGATCCCCAGGGTCCCTCCCATATCGTTAATCTGCTGGCCGAACAGTTTATATTCAGATTGACGGAAATAAACTCCCGCCTGGTATCTCACGCGCTCAAAATAGGATTTTGGGGAATTATACATCGGGATATAGCTGGCCCCCAAAGCAACCCGCATGCTCTTTTGGTACTCCGCTTCACCCTTTACGTAATCGACCCCTTCATAATCCGGTTTTGAAATATACTGGGCATCGATACCGACGTACCATTTTTTGATATTACCTACGCCTACCCCGGCCGTCACGTTCCACGGCAGTTTGAATTTGTTGGACGTATCTTCCTGTACATTCTGTGGATTATCGGGATCATAATCGTCCTCAAACGCCGACACTACATAATTCCGATAAGTACGTTCATTGGTCAGGTTGGCCGAGAAATCGTATGTCGCCCCCAGGAACACCATTGTTTCCTTTACCACAGGGAACGCGTAGTTGAACCCGAACCGGAACTTGAACCCAGTGATCCAGTTGGATTCGGTGATTTTATTCTGGAGCAGACGGTCTTCCAAATAATTGAAAGTACTTCTTTTGATCGTTCCAAAGAGGTAGGAAGCACTCGCCCCGACACTGAAATTCTTGAAAAGTTCCCGCCCGTAAGACAGGTACAGCTGGGTAATACCCCCGTTCCCGTCATAATAATCCAATTTTTGCTTGTAACTTCCGCCCACCAACGTTGAATCCCGGTCATAGATCGAATATCCCGTAGTGGAAAACGGCGTCAAACCGAAACTGACCGCCGATTTACGGCTGAGCGGCACGGAAAAGACCAGGTAATCGAAATAAATATCCTTGTGATTATTGGAATATCTGGAATCCTTGTATTTTGAATAGTCCAAAGATGCCCCCAACGTATAGGTCGTTTGCCTCAGATTGGAAAGGGACGCCGGGTTTATCAGGTTATTGACCCCCACAGGAGTCCAGGAAACGCCTACTCCGGCCATACCTTGTGTTTCGGCCGTTCCCATAGTGAAACGGCTTTCCCCGATACCGAATATAGAATACGGAGAATAAGTATTGAAACGGTCGGACTCTACCTGAGCCACCGCACTGCTGCACAAAAAGAGCAGCATGGAAGCCGTGATCAGCTTTCGCATATTTGTATGTTGTGTTTCAAAATGACATGCATGGAATCCAACAAGTAGTTGGGTTGTGCAAATATTGTATTTTTTAATCGTTCTGCCAAATGCGCACTGTCCCCGCCCGTTAAGACAATCTTAAAATCACCATACTGCCGGCGGTACTCATCCACAATGTACAGGATCTCCCCTACGAGCCCGTCTATTGCGCCCCCGCGCATGCAGGAAGCCGTAGAAAGACGCCGTATCGTCGTATCGTCCTTCGGCTGGGCGAAGCGCAGACCGGGCAGGTTTGAAGTGAACTGATGCATCGAATTGAGCCGGAGCTGCAACCCCGGACTTATATTGCCGCAGGTATACACTCCTTGCGCATCGATGAAATCGTATGTCACACAAGTCCCGGCATCTATCAGCAAAACATTCTGTCCGGGGTTCGCCAGGGCCGTTCCTCCGACAAGGGCCAAACGGTCGGCACCTACTTCATCGTTCAGGGCATCCGCATTCGATATCCCCAAAGACAGGCGCAGGGACAACTTTAACATCTTTTTACACTTTACCAGCCTGTCCCAGGCCACCTCCGGGCCTACCGAACAGACCAAAGCATACCGCACCGGATGGGCCGCACAAAAATCGGGAAGGACGGAAGAAAGATCTTCGTACCTCACCCGGAATATGTCGGAAAGTTTGTCGGCGGCGTAAACCCCGACTTTGACACTGGTATTTCCCGCATCTACTACGATATCCACGATGTCCTGCTTTCTGGTTTTCAATCGGCAAATATACACAGTATCCGCCAGCCTCGGACATTTTTTAAGAAAAATTTGCCTTCACCCACCCCTTATACCGCTAAAAAAAGCCGCTTTACAGCGGCTTTTTTTAGCGATTATACGACTTTTACCGGGGGACAATCTTCCCTCCGGGCTGCTGGGCATCCATCACCGCGACATACACCATATGGAGGATATCTTCGGTAGAGGCGCCGGCATAGATCACATGCCCGGCGTTCTTGAGGCCCAGCACGATCGGTCCGATGGTCACGCGGTCGCTGTTGACCCCGCGAAGCAGTTTATAAGACATATTGGCCGAATCCCTGTCGGGGAATATCAGCACGTTGGCCCCTTCTTTACCCGCCAGGGACGAGAACGGGAACCTTTCGGACAGGATCGTATCGTCCAGGGCAAAATCGGGCTCTATCTCGCCGTCTATGATCATGTCCCGGTAATTCTCCCGCATATACTGCGACGTGCGGCTCATTTTACAGGCCGCCTGCGTGGGGCGTGAACCGAAATCGGAGTTGGCGACCAAGGCGATCCGGGGTGTGATACCTAAAGCACGGACAAATTCGGCCACCTGTTTGATGATGGCGCACAACTGATGCTCGTCCGGATTTTCGTTCACCAGCGTATCGGCAATGAAAAGCGGGCCCCGATGGGTGCTTATCACGTTTACGGCCGACACGACCCCTTCGGCGGGGTCTATCCCGATGACCGATTCGAGGGTCTTGACGGCATGGCTCTTGTCGTACCCGGCGATCATCGCGTCGGCCAGGCCTTCGTGGAGCATCATAGCCGCAAAATAATCCCGGCGTTCCATCAGGCGCTCCGCATCGTACAATAATACCCCGCTGCGTTGGTGCTCTTCCCAGTATTTCTGCGCATACCGGTTGACCGTGGCTTTCATCGCCTCGGAGCGGGTATTGATGATCTCGACGTCCATCTCCAACTGATTCTTAACCATCAGGTCGCGGATCACCTTTTCATCGCCCAGCAGGACAGGGATGGCAGCCCCTTCCTCATGGGCGATATAAGCGGCCCGCAGAACATTCAGGTAGTTTGCCTCGGCGAACACCACCTTCTTCGGGGCCCGTACGGCATGGTTCTGGAGCATGCGTACGATCTTCGGCTGCTTGCTCATCCGCTCCTCGAGGGATTCCACGTATTTGTCCCAATCGGTGATCGGTTCGCGGGCCACTCCGGACTCCATGGCGGCTTTCGCCACGGCCGGGGCTACGGCCGATATCAGGCGCCCGTCGAAAGGCTTGGGAATGATATAATCCTTGCCGAAGGACAGATTTTTGGCGTTGTAAGCCATCAATACCTGCTCAGGCACATTCTTGCGGGCCAGCGCTGCGATGGCATATACGGCCGCGATCTTCATCTGTTCGTTGATGGTAGTAGCCCGCACATCCAGCGCCCCGCGGAATATATACGGGAAACCGAGTACGTTGTTTATCTGGTTAGGGGTGTCGGAACGGCCGGTAGCCATGATGATATCCTTGCGGGTCTTCATCGCCAGGGTGTACTCGATCTCCGGATCGGGATTCGCCAGGGCGAACACGATGGGGTTAGATGCCATCGAAAGGAGCATCTCCGGCGTCACTACATTGCCTTTGGACAACCCGACGAATACGTCGGCGCCTTTAATGGCCTCCGCCAGCGTATTGAACGGCGTATCGCGGACGAAAGACTGTTTTTCTTCCGTCAGACCTTCCCGCCGGGTATTGAGTACGCCTTTACTGTCACACATCAGGATATGTTCCGGCTTTACGCCCAGTGCCATATATATGCGGCTGCACGATATAGCGGCCGCCCCGGCGCCGTTCACCACCATTTTTATATCGCCGATCTTCTTGCCCACGATCTCCAAAGCGTTGAGCAGCGCGGCTCCCGATATTACGGCCGTACCGTGCTGGTCGTCGTGCATTACCGGGATATCGAGCTCTTCCACCAGCCGCCTTTCTATTTCAAAAGCCTCCGGCGCCTTGATGTCCTCCAGGTTGATCCCGCCGAACGTCGGAGCGATGTTCTTCACCGTTTCGATGAACTTCTCCACATCCGTAGTGTCGACCTCTATATCGAACACGTCGATATCCGCAAATATTTTGAAGAGCAGTCCTTTCCCTTCCATCACCGGCTTGGAAGCCTGCGCGCCGATATTCCCCAGGCCCAGTACCGCCGTGCCGTTGGAAATAACCGCCACCAGGTTGCCCTTGTCGGTGTATTTATAAGCGTCCGCAGGATTCTTTTCGATCTCCAGGCACGGTTCGGCCACACCGGGCGAATAGGCCAACGCCAAGTCACGCTGTGTGCTGTGGGGTTTGGTAGGCACTACCTGGATTTTACCCGGACGGCCCGAACTATGGTACCGCAGGGCATCTTCTGTCTCTTATACACATCTGACGCTGCCGACGATACTCCTTGTGTAGAT
>CALJDR010000074.1 GCA_938023515.1 uncultured Flavobacteriales bacterium | reverse complement strand
TCTACACAAGGAGTATCGTCGGCAGCGTCAGATGTGTATAAGAGACAGAGTAAAAGGGGCGGACAGCTATGTGGAAATAGACGGTGTGCGAACCGATACTTTGGGCGACAAACAATTGTCCCAGTTCCGCAATACCCGCATTGGTTTTATCTTTCAATTTCACCGTCTATTGCCTGAATTCAATGCCGTGGAGAACGTATGCCTGCCGGGCATGATCGCGGGCCGTTCGATGAAGGAAGTAGAGAAAGAAGCGATGGACCTGCTCGGTTTCATGGGGCTTTCCTCCCGGGCCCATCATTTGCCGTCGGAACTTTCAGGTGGGGAAGCGCAGCGGGTGGCCATAGCCCGTGCGCTAATCAACCGGCCTTCCGTCGTGTTGGCGGATGAACCTTCGGGAAATCTGGACAGCAAAAATGCCGATGAGCTCCATAAACTGTTCCTGGACTTGCGGGAGCAGTTCGGACAGACGTTCGTTATCGTTACACACAATCCCTCTCTGGCCGATATGGCTGACAGACGGTTTGAAATGCGGGATGGTATCATCGAAAAAACGGTGGACCTGCGCGCTAAATGAAGGGATCATGCCGGAAAAGGATTTTTTGGACGATAAACAGGGCGACATATCAACAATAGCCTGTTTGCTGGAAAAACATACTGAAAAAATAAATGTGCCCGGGTTTATCCGGGAGGATCCCGTACAGTTTCCCCGGCGGTACGGCCGGCTCCGGGATATAGAAATAGCCGGTATATTGTGCGCCACGATTGCCTGGGGGAGAAGAGCCGCTATCCTTTCATCTTGCGGCCGTATGCTGGATGCGATGGGAAATTCTCCGTATGAATACCTGATGGAGGCCGATCTGGAAAATTTCCCGACGGAGGGGAAAGCCGTCCATCGGACATTTTCCCGCAGGGACTTATCGTTTTTCCTGCAAGGATTGCGGGGGATATATCGAAAATACGACAGCCTGGAAGAGCTTTTTGCCCCGCGTACAGGCGAGAAAGGGCTGTGGGACGGAATAACGCGTTTCCGGGAGGCGATGTTTGCCGCCCCCCATCGGGAAGATTTCCAGCGGCATATCTCCTGTCCCGAGAAAAATTCGGCCTGTAAACGCTTGCACCTTTTCCTCAAATGGATGGTGCGCCGCGACGGCATTGTGGATATGGGTGTGTGGGAGCGGATAAACCCTTCGGACTTGTCCATTCCACTGGATGTCCATGTGGGCAATGTATCCCGGAGGTTAGGAATACTCGGTCGCCGGCAGAACGACCGCCGGGCGGTGGAGGAACTGGATGCCTTTTTAAGGAGGCTCGACCCGCAGGATCCGGTAAAATACGATTATGCGCTCTTCGGATTGGGCGAAAGCGGAATTTTGGATAAAAAACAGCCTGAAAAATGAGAACTCGATTTGTTTTTTGTTGGGCGATATTCCTACTGTTCCCGCTGGCCCTGTGTGCCCAACAGGAGCGGAAACAGACCGTTGTTTTGGGAACGGTCCAGGATTCGGTACAGACCATTCCTTTTGCGTCGGTATTCCTGAAAGGGAATCCCCGGATAGGTGTCCAGGCGAAAGAGGACGGGTCGTTCCGGCTTTCGATCAATAAAAGTGCGCTGCCCGATACGCTGATCTTTTCTACTGTGGGATATAAAAATGCGTATTTCCCCCTTGCGGCGCAAAGCGATACCCTTCAATTGGCCGTGCGGTTGCGCCGTGCGGATATGCTTTTGAAGGATGTGGTGGTAAAAGCGCGGAAGAACGATTGGAAAAAACTGAACCGGAAGTCCGAGGCCCGGTTCAACGATGCGCTGCTCACCAGTGCGATCCACGAACGCCGGTTTGTTTTCCGGATGACGGAGCTTCGTCCGCTGCGGGGGAGGGAGTGCTATATGGTGATGCCCGGGGTCAATTATATAATCGTCACCCAGGATAGCGTCACGATCCGCCAGAGCCTTGCCGGAGCGACCTATACGGACAACCGCGGGGAATTCAAGATCGTGGACAACGTGCCGGATTATTCGGTTACGGTGCCCGCCATTTCCTTTCAGGAAACGGAAAATAAAGGAGGCATTCAGGTGGCGGTGAATTATATCGACCCTATAAGCGGCTATGTGCATGCGCTTTTCATTTTTCCCAACAATTCGGGTGCTGCTTCGATGATCGCCACACTGGGCAGGGTTCAGTGCCGGGGGTATGTGGAAGTATTGGGGTACCCTACCATTCGGAAAGAGTGGCTGCAGGCCGTATACGAAAAGCCCGGGACTGAAAAAAAACAATAGAAATATAGACGACGAGGAAAGAAATGTCTTATCTGGATGAACTGAACGAGGCACAGCGGGCCGCGGTAGAATGTACCGAAGGCCCGATGATGATCATCGCCGGAGCGGGTTCCGGCAAAACACGGGTGCTTACCTACCGTATCGCCCATCTGATAAGCAAGGGGATTTCCCCTTTCAATATCCTGGCGCTGACCTTTACCAACAAGGCAGCCCGGGAAATGCAGTCGCGTATATCCACGATGGTGGGATATTCCGATGCGCAAGCCCTGTGGATGGGGACGTTCCATTCCGTATTCGCCCGGATCCTGCGTGCCGAGGCGCACCGGCTGGGATTCCCTTCCAATTTCACGATATACGATTCCGACGATTCGCTGCGTCTTATTACGCAGATCATTAAAGATATGCAGTTGGACAAGGATATCTACAAACCCAAGCAGATTCAGGGCCGGATATCCTCGCTGAAGAACAACCTGATCACGGTCAATGCGTACGAGCATTACCCGGAATGTTCCGAAGCGGACGATGCCGCCCGGCGCCCGAAATTCCTCGATGTGTACCGCCAGTATGTGGAGCGCTGCTTTAAAGCCGGCGCGATGGATTTCGACGACCTGCTGCTGCGCACCAACGAACTGTTGGCCCGCTTCCCGGAAGTGCTGGCCAAATACCAGGACCGTTTTCGTTATATTCTGGTGGACGAGTACCAGGATACCAACCATTCGCAGTACCTGATCGTCAAAGCGCTGGCCGACCTCTACCAGAACATCTGCGTGGTGGGGGACGATGCGCAGAGCATCTATTCGTTCCGCGGGGCCAATATCGCCAATATCCTTCATTTCAACCGCGACTATCCCAATGCCCGCATTTTCAAGCTGGAGCAGAATTACCGTTCGACGAAAAATATCGTGGCGGCCGCCAACAGTGTGATTGCCAAGAACCGGGACAAGCTGGAAAAAAGCGTGTGGACGTCCAACGACGACGGGGACAAGGTCAAAGTGGTGCGGAATATCTCCGACGGGGACGAGGCGTATTACATCGCCCGGACCATCAAATCGTTCAAGGAGGACGATGAAACCCTCCGGCATGAGGATTTCGCCGTGCTGTACCGCACCAATGCGCAGAGCCGTGCCATAGAGGATGCCTTGCGGCGGCACAATATCCCGTACCGCATATGGGGAGGGCAGTCGTTCTACGCGCGCAAGGAGATCAAGGATGCGCTGGCCTATATGCGCCTGGCGGTGAACCCGAAGGACGAGGAAGCCCTTTTGCGGGTGATCAACTATCCGGCCCGGGGTATCGGCGACACAACGCTGAACAAGCTGACCGTGGCGGCCAACCATTACGGCCGTTCGGCTTTTGAAATAATCAAGAACCTCGACCGCCTGCCTCAGTTGGGCATCAATGCCGGTACGAGGGCGAAACTGGATGCCTTTGCCACGATGATCGAGGCTTTCGGGGTATATGCGTCCACTGAAGACGCGTTCGCCGCGGCGGAAAAGATCCTCCGGGAGTCGGGTATTATCACCCTGATGAGTTCCGCCACCGATCCGGAGGATGTAGCGCGGTATGAGAACGTACAGGAATTGGCCAACAGTATCCGGGATTTTGTCGAAAGCCAGAAAGAAATTGCCGACGAGGATTCTTCGCTGTCCACTTTCGTACAGCAGGTGGCGTTGCTTACCGATATGGACCGGGGGGATGCCAGCGATACCGACCGGGTGGCGCTGATGACGGTGCATATGGCCAAGGGATTGGAATTCAAGACGGTATTTGTCGCCGGCATGGAGGAAAACCTGTTCCCCAGCCTGATGAGTTCCTCTACCCGGGAAGAGATCGAGGAAGAGCGCCGGTTGTTCTATGTGGCCCTTACCCGGGCCGAGCAGCGGGCTATCCTCACCTATGCCGAACAGCGGTACCGGTGGGGAAAACTCACCGACGGGGAACTGTCCCGTTTTGTGGATGAGATAGACGACAATTACCTCGAATTTTCCGTTCCCAAGGAAATGCGCCGCAATGTGACTTCGGTGTTGGATGCGGGGATATTCGGGCAGGCGCCCGAAGGTGTCGCACCTTCTCCGTTCCGCCGCCGGGGCGAAACTGCAGATGCGGGTTCCTATGGGAAAAGCTATAAACCGCGCAACCTCAGGCCGATCGGGACCGCTTCCGCTTCAACGGCCGCTGCCGGGGAAACCGATCTTTCAGCCGGCCAGCGCGTGCGCCATGACCGTTTCGGCGACGGGACGGTAGTCACGGTGGAAGGTTCGGGCGCGGAGGCCAAGGCCACGATAGAGTTCGACAACATCGGAATAAAGAAAATGTTGCTTAAATTTGCGAAGATTCAAAAGATATAGAGAATGGCAGGACTGACAGAACACGAACACCTCGGGTTTTCATATAATACCGAACGCGAAAAGTTGAAGATACCTGAATATGGGCGCACCCTTCAGCAGATGGTGGACTATTGCGTACAGATCGAAGACCGCCAGGAGCGCAACCAGGCTGCCCGGATGATCATTGACGTGATGGGTGAGATCAACCCGCACCTGCGCAACGTGCCGGATTTCCAGCACAAACTGTGGGACCAGCTTTTCATCATGTCCGATTTTTCGATAGACATCGATTCTCCGTTTCCGATCCCGACCCGGGATACGTTCCTGGCGCCGCCCGATAAGTTGGAATACCCCAAAGTACTCGATAAATACCGCTATTACGGGCATTATATCCGGGGGCTGATCGATGTGGCCTGCGAGATGGAAGATGAAGACCGGAAGGAGGCCCTTCTGATCGCCATTGCCAAGCATATGAAAAAATCCTATATTGCCTGGAATAAAGATTTGGTGGAGGATTACGTGATCTTCGGCCATTTGGAGGAACTCTCACGCGGGCGAGTGGATATTGAAAAATTGAAGGCCCACCTGCCGGACGGAGAACTGGGAACGCCGAATCCCCAGGGAATCCCGGTGCAGAAAAAACGTTTCGTCCAGAATAACAACGGCCAGCGCCCGCGGATGAACAAACCCCAACAGCGCGGCAAGGGACAGGGCAACAACGGGAATAACAAATAACGACTAACGACAAAAAACATGGGTTCATTCAGGATACAGGGAGGAACGGAACTCTCCGGAGTGGTAACGCCTCAGGGTGCTAAGAACGAGGCCCTGCAGGTGATCAGCGCTGTGCTGCTCACCCGGGAGCCGGTGGAGATCAGTAACGTTCCGGACATACAGGACGTCAACATCCTCATCGAAATGCTGACCGACTTGGGCGTCAAAGTATCGATGAAAGCCCCGGGAACGTATATTTTCCAGGCCGATGAGGTGGACGTGGATTACCTCCATACCGAGGCCGGGAAGCAGCAGGGACGCCGTTTGCGGGGTTCCATCATGATCCTCGGGCCCCTTTTGGCCCGCTTCGGGCGGGGATATACTCCCAAACCGGGCGGTGATAAGATAGGACGCCGGCGTGTCGATACTCATTTCGACGGGTTCATAGCCTTGGGGGCAAAATTCGTGTACGATCCCGATACCAAATTCTATTCCATCGAGGCGCCCCGGCTGAAGGGGACTTATATGTTGCTCGACGAGGCATCAGTCACCGGTACGGCCAATATCATTATGGCGTCCGTATTGGCCGAAGGAACCACTACGATCTACAATGCCGCCTGCGAACCATATGTGCAGCAGCTTTGCCGGATGCTCGTATCGATGGGGGCCAATATCTCCGGGATAGGCTCCAACCTGCTCACCATCCGCGGGGTGGAGGAACTCCACGGATGCTGCCACCGTATCCTGGCCGATATGCTGGACGTAGGCTCCTGGATGGGATTGGCTGCAATGACGCATTCCGATATTACCATTAAAAATGTTGATTGGGACAACCTCGGACAAATCCCCCGCGTATTCGAACGGATGGGTATCCGGCTCGTCCGCCAGGGGGGCGATATGCGCATTCCGCAACAGGATATTTACGAACCGAAGAATTTTATCGACGGGTCTATCCTGACGGTGTCCGACGCTCCGTGGCCCGGTTTCACTCCGGACTTGCTGAGTATTATCCTCGTTTTGGCCACTCAGGCGCGGGGGAGCGTGCTCATCCACCAAAAGATGTTCGAGAGCCGCCTGTTTTTTGTGGACAAACTGATCGATATGGGGGCGAAGATCATCCTTTGCGACCCGCACCGGGCAACGGTGATCGGGCTCGAAAAATACCATTCGCTTCGCGGAGCGGTAATGGTTTCCCCGGATATCCGTGCCGGAAATGCCCTGCTGATAGCCGCCCTTTCGGCCCGGGGGGAAAGCGTGATTCACAACATCGAGCAAATAGACCGGGGATACGAGCATATAGAAGAGCGGCTCAAATCGCTCGGGGCTGTAATAGAGCGCGAAGAATGAAAACGGTAAAATATCTGATGTTATTTTTGGGAGTCCTGTGCCTGTGTACAAAGATGCAGGCCCAGGCATTGGTCGATACGGCCCTGGTCGAAATGGCCCGGGCCGATGTCGAGATGTACGATATCCCCCAGGTGGAAAGCCTGGTGGAACCCGGGATCGTCCGCAGCCGGTACAATACGGCCTATCCGAAATCCTGGGAGGTAAAAGATGCTTCGCTGACAAACGGGCAGGGATCGATCAATTTCTTCATCGTACGGCTCCAGGGAAAACAGCAAAAGGATGAATCGGCCAATACGTTCCACGACAAGAAAACCCACGAGGGGATTGCCAAAGGCTTTGAGGCGGAATATACGGCATCGTCCTATTTCCGGACAGCTGATGGGAAAAACGTCCTGCGGATCGATATGCGCCGTAAAAAAGGTATCAGGGAGGATTATGTCTGCGTTTATTTCGTGCAGTTGTCCTCTTCTCTGATGGTCAGTTCCACGGCGGTAGTCCCTGCTTCCGGGTTTCCCGATACGGATGCATTCCAGGAAGCTGTGGGGAAATATTTGGTGTTGTACGACGCAATGGTGAAAAATATTGCGCGGCGCTGAATTTTCCGGTCAAAAAGTCAGGTGAGGTAGAAAACAGGGAAAAAGGGTGACATTTTGCCTTTTTCCTTCTTTTTTTGTCCCTATGGCAGGGTTTTTGCAAGAGAAGTTTTAGAGAATAAAAAGATAGATCATGAAGCATAATAAAGAAAAAAAAGAAGAACAGCTCAACGGGGATGCCCAGCAGGAAAATGTCGATAATCAGGCGCAAGCCGCGAAGGAAGCCGTAGAAGCCCCTGAACAGCCGGATTATCAGCAGGAATTGGCCAAACAAAAAGATGCCTACCTGCGCCTGTATGCCGAATTCGACAATTATAAAAAACGTACGGCACGCGATAAGGCCGATTGGATAAAATTCGCCTCATCCGATGTATTGGAGGCGCTTCTGCCTGTGTTGGACGATTTCGAGCGCGGTCTGGCCGCTCAGGCTAAAGAACACCCGGGATCGGCCGATACGGAAGGGTTTACGCTGATCTACCAGAAACTGTCAGAAACGCTCAAACAAAAAGGCCTGGTCGCTATCGACGTGAAAGCGGGCGATGATTTCAATGTTGATATTCACGATGCGATAGCCCGGATACCGGCCCCACAGGAGAAACTGAAAGGAAAGATCGTAGATGTGACCCAGAAAGGCTACAAATTGGGCGACCATGTGATTCGTTATGCAAAAGTTGTGATGGGCGAATAAAAGGAACCTGTCTGATCGAAAAAGAAGAGAGGTGCATAAAATATGAAAAAAGATTATTACGAAATATTAGGTGTATCCAAGAGTGCAACGGCGGACGAACTGAAAAAGGCGTACCGCAAGTTGGCGCTCAAGTACCATCCGGACAAAAATCCCGGCGACAAACAGGCTGAGGAAAAATTTAAGGAAGCGGCCGAGGCTTATGACGTCCTTTCCGATCCCGATAAGCGGGCTCGTTACGATCAGTTCGGCCATGCCGGAATGGGCGGAGGCGCCGATGGGGGCGCCGGCGGATTTGGGGGCGGTTACTACCAACACATGGATATAAACGATATATTCAGCCAGTTTGGGGATATTTTCGGCGACATGGGCTTTGGTGGGGGCGGTGCACGCAGCCATTCACGCCGTTCGCGCGGAAACGCTCCCGGAGTGCGGGGCAGCGATTTGCGCATCCGGGTGAGGGTATCGCTGGCGGAAATAGCCAAGGGAGTCGAAAAAACGATTAAGATCGACCGGAAGATAGCCTCCAAAGATACAACCTATAAAACATGTCCTACCTGTGGCGGAACGGGGCAAACGGTTCATATGCAGAATACGCCGTTCGGAGCCATGCAATCGGTCAGCGAATGCCATACCTGTGGCGGAACGGGTAAAGTGGTGGACAAGCCCGGAGCCGGAGCCAATGCTCAGGGATTGATAAGCCAGACGGAAACGATCTCTGTGAAGATACCGGCCGGGGTATCTGACGGGATGCAGCTGCGGGTGGCCGGAAAGGGCAATGCAGGGCCTATGGGCGGCCCGGCGGGAGACCTTATCGTATTGATAGAAGAGCTGCCCGACGACGTTTTCGTGCGTGATGGCAACAATCTGCTTTACGAATTGTACATCAGTTATCCGGAGGCCGTATTGGGCGAAAAGAAAGAGATACCGACCGTAGAGGGCAGTAAGGTCCGTATTACGCTGGATAAAGGCACGCAGGGCGGAAAGATATTACGGTTGAAAGGGAAAGGATTGCCGGAATTCCAGCGCGCCGGGAAGGGTGATATGTTGGTCTATGTGAACGTGTGGACCCCGCAGCATTTGTCAAAGGAACAGGAGAAATTTTTCCGTACCGCTGTATCCGATCCTGAATTTGCGCCTGCACCGACATCGGCGCAGAAAAGATCTTTTCGGGAACGGTTAAAGGAAATGTTCAGATAGAACTGTAAAGAAAATATCTTAAAGAGTGATACTTTAGTATCACTCTTTTTTGTTGTGTAAATTGAATACAGGACCTTTTCCCAGTAGAATCCAGATGGGCGATATATTAAAACTGAAACTCAGGAAATGCACGAGCATCAGGGGTGCAAAACGTTCGCCGTTCATGATTTTGGAAAGGTTCGCTTCTTTGTAGCCGGATAATTTGCAGAATTCTTTCTGGTTCTTTACCAGTCCCAATTCTATCAGCCGCTCTATGGCGTTTACGACTCTAGATGTTACTTCTCTTTGTATTTCAGGGTCTTTCAGTTTTGGCATAGTTTTATGATTATATACTTTTTTAACGGTGTAAAATTATGTAAAAAAATATAACAGAAAACAATGTTTCTTTATTTTTTGATTACAAAAATTATTTATAGGCAATTATTATTATGTTGATAATCTGTCTCTTATACACATCTGACGCTGCCGACGATACTC
>CALJDR010000073.1 GCA_938023515.1 uncultured Flavobacteriales bacterium | reverse complement strand
TCTACACAAGGAGTATCGTCGGCAGCGTCAGATGTGTATAAGAGACAGTCTTACTTCTTTTTATTAACGGCGGGGCCTTCCTCGATTTTCTCCCTGACCTTAACTTCTATTTCTTCGGCCAGTTCGGGATTGTCTTTCAGCAGGTCTTTCACCGCATCGCGACCCTGCGCCAGTTTCGTGCCTCCGTACGAGAACCACGAACCGCTTTTTTGGATGACATCGTATTCCACACCCAAGTCGACGATCTCGCCCGTACGGGAAATCCCTTCGCCGTACAGCACATCGAATTCCGTGGAACGGAAAGGAGGGGCCATCTTGTTCTTGACCACTTTCACTTTCGTGCGGTTGCCCACGACCTTTTCCCCGTCTTTGATCTGCGTGCCGCGGCGGATATCCAACCGCACCGAAGCATAGAATTTCAGGGCATTACCACCGGTAGTCGTCTCGGGATTGCCGAACATGATACCGATCTTTTCGCGCAGCTGGTTGATGAATATCGCGACGCATTTGGTTTTGGATACCGTACCGGTCAATTTCCGGAGCGCCTGCGACATCAGGCGCGCCTGGAGTCCCATCTTGGAATCCCCCATCTCGCCTTCAATCTCACTCTTGGGCGTAAGGGCTGCTACCGAGTCGATCACCACGATATCGATCGCTCCGCTGCGGATCAGGTTTTCCATGATCTCCAGGGCCTGTTCGCCGTTGTCCGGCTGGGAAATGACGAGGTTGTCCACATCCACTCCCAGTTTTTCCGCGTAAAAACGGTCGAAAGCATGCTCGGCATCGATAAAGGCGGCGATACCGCCCGTTTTCTGCGCTTCGGCAATGGCGTGGAGCGTCAGGGTCGTTTTACCGGAAGATTCCGGCCCGTATATTTCCACGATACGCCCGCGGGGATACCCGCCTACGCCTAAGGCAACGTCCAGCCCCAGGGAACCGGTCGGGATCACGTCCACGTGTTCCACCTCGCGTTCGCCCATGATCATCACGGCGCCTTTTCCGTACGTCTTATCCATTTTCTCCAGGATGGTCTTCAGGGAGGCCATCTTGGCGCTCTTATTTTCGTCGCTCATAAAATCTTTTTTCTATTGATTATTTTGTTCAAATGTACATATTTTTTCCCGGTTTTCGGGAGAAATAACCGGCATCCGGGCCGGTTTTTCCGGGTCTTTTGCAGGTCTTTTTCAGATCTTTTTCAGGCGGATTCGAAACGTACTTCCCGGCCCGAGAGCTCCTCCAGGCGCGCGATGACTTCGCTGCAAAGGTCTACTTTCAGCGTGCGCACCGGCATCGACAGGCACACCCCAGACACCCGGTCTTCCACCCGGACTTCCACCGGACTGAACCCCTGGCGCTCGCGCACCGTATCGCGCAGCGACACGATGAACTCGTCGTCTATATCCGAGATATCCACCGTTACCACCACCTTTTTAGGCATGCATTTCGGCACTTCGGAGAGCAGCTGAACGCTGTTTACCATCAGCCGCGGACGGCCTATCTGCCCGGTCGCCTTATTTTCCCAGCCTTTCAGGATGGTCGCCTTGATGAATATCATCGCGTTGTCGAACAAAAACGGCGAGAACGAGGCGTATTTTTCATCGTACAGCCGGAGTTCGAACGAAGAGTTCACGTCCTCGATCGTATAACTGCCGAAGGGATTCCCGTTGCGGCCGGTGAAATTCTCGCTGCGCGTCACCATTCCTCCGAAAGACACCTCCTGCCCTACGAAGCGCTCGATTTCGGCCAACTGATCCAGCGAAACCGTGCAATAGTGATCCAGCACGAAGCGGTAACGGTCCAGCGGATGGGACGAGATGAACAGACCGACTACCTCCCGCTCCCTTTTCAGTTTATCCAAATCAGGCCATTCCTCACACAAAGCCACCGGGGGCGGATCCATATGGAACGAGCTGTCCCCCATATCCCCGAACAGGGACGACTGGGCGCTGTCCCGCTGATTGCGCACCGCTTCGCCGTAGCGCACGGCCTTATCGATCGTATCGGACCGTCCGTCCGCAGCGAAATACTGCGCCCGGTGGAGCCCGAAACAATCGAACGCCCCGGAAAGCACGAAATGTTCGATCGAACGGCGCGAGCAGGACGATTTGTCCACCCGGGTGGTAAAATCGAAAAGGGATTCGTAAGGCCCGTTCTCCTTGCGGTCTTTCAGGATAAAGGAAATGGCGTTGTCCCCTACGTTCTTCACGGCGCCCAGCCCGAAGCGGATGTCACCGTCTTTATTGACCGAGAACTTACGTTTCGACTCGTTGATGTCCGGGCAGAGGATCTTCAGCCCCAAACGCCGGGCCTCCTCCATGTAGAACGTGATATCCTTGATATCGTTCATATTGTTGGAAAGCACCGCCGCCATGTATTCGGACGGGTAATTGGCTTTCAGGTAGGCCGTCTGGTACGCCACCCACGCATAGCACGTGGAGTGCGACTTATTGAACGCATAAGCGGCAAACGCCTCCCAGTCGTGCCATATCTTTTCCAGCACCTCCTTATCGTGACCTTTTTCCCCGGCTTGCTCCACGAATTTCGGCTTCATCTTGGCCAGTACGGCCTTTTGCTTTTTACCCATCGCCTTTCGCAGCACGTCGGCTTCGCCCTTGGTAAAGCCGGCCAGTTTTTGCGAGAGCAACATCACCTGTTCCTGGTATACGGTGATACCGTAGGTTTCGGCCAGGTATTCCTCCATTTCCGGCAGGTCGTAGGTGATCTCCTCCTGCCCGTGCTTGCGCCGGATGAACGAGGGGATGTATTCCATCGGGCCCGGACGGTAGAGAGCGTTCATGGCGATCAGGTCGGAAAAAGCACTGGGCCGCAGTTCCCGAAGGTTTTTCTGCATGCCCGGCGATTCGTACTGGAATACTCCGATCGTATCGCCCCGCTGGAAAAGTTCGTAGGTCTTCGGGTCGTCGATCGGTATTTCGTCCGGATCGATCCGGATGCCGAACCGGTCCTCGATCAGGTTGATCGTATCGTTGATTAGGGTAAGGGTTTTCAGGCCCAGGAAGTCCATCTTGAGCAACCCGGCGGATTCCACCACCTTGTTGTCGAACTGCGTGACCAGCATCTCGGAATCTTTGGCCGTAGCCATCGGCACGTGCTCCCGGATATCCGAAGGCGTGATGATCACCCCGCACGCATGTACGCCCAGGCTGCGGATCGAACCCTCGATGACCTTCGCCTGATTGATGATCTTGGCGTTCATATCGCTGCCGGCGGCCAGTTCCTTGATATGTCGGGCTTTGTCTATTTCCTCCTGCCGGTTCTTGAGTTTTTCCCGCAGATCGGCGTCGGGCAGTTTGAACAGTTTGGACAGGCTCACGTCCGGCACCATCTTACCCAGTTCGTTGACCTGCGTAGGGGTATATTCCATCACCCGGGCGGTATCGCGCACCGAGTTCTTGGCCGCCATCGTACCGTAAGTAATGATCTGCGACACTTGGTTCTTGCCGTATTTTTCCACCACCCAATCGATGATCTTCCCACGGCCTTCGTCATCGAAGTCCGTATCGATATCGGGCAGAGATACGCGGTCGGGGTTGAGGAAACGCTCGAACAGCAAATCATATTTGATCGGGTCGATGGACGTAATGCCGATACAATAGGCGACGGCACTCCCGGCTGCCGAACCACGGCCCGGCCCCACCAATACCCCCATATCCCGTGCCGCGCGGATAAAATCCTGCACGATGAGGAAGTAGCCCGGATAACCCGTTTTGGCAATGATGTCCAGTTCGAAATCGATACGCTCGCGGGTAGCCTCGTCCATATCGGGATAGGCCTTTTTCGCCCCTTCGTACGTCAAATGGCGCAGATAGGCGTTTTCACCCCGTTTGCCCCCGTCCTGTTCGTCCTGAGGGTCCTTGAACTCGTCCGGGATGTCGAATTTGGGCAGCAGTACCGGTTTGGCCAGTTTATAATTTTCGATCTTATCGACCAGATGCTGGATGTTGGCGATGGCCTCGGGCACGTCGGCGAAAAGCTCCTTCATCTGGGCCTGGCTCTTGAAGTAGAACTCGTCGTTCGGAAAACCGAACCGGCAGTCCCGGCCCCGGCCTATCGGACGGCTCTGCACCTCCCCGTCCCGGATGCAAAGCAGGATGTCGTGCGCATTGGAATCTTCTTTGCGGGCATAGAACGTATTGTTCTGGGCGATGACCCGCACCCCGTGCTTTTTGGCAAAGCCGAGGAGTATCTTATTTACATGGTCTTCTTCGGGCAGTCCATGACGGACGAGCTCCACGTAAAAATCATCGCCGAACTGCTCCTTCCACCACAGGAAAGCTTCCTCCGCCCGGTGTTCGCCCACCTCGAGGATCAACTGCGGCACTTCGCCCTGCAACCCGCCGGAAAGGGCGATCAGGTTTTCCTTGTATTCCACGATAAGTTCCTTGCCTACGCGGGCGTACGTACCGTAAAGCCCCGTCGTATTGGCTTCGGTGGAGAGCTTGGCCAGGTTGTGGTAACCGGCCTTGTTCTTGGCCAGCAATACCTGCTGGAAACGGCGGTCGGGCTGGTCTTTGGTGAACCGCGTGCGTTTGTAGTCTTCTGCCACATACAGTTCGCAGCCGATGACCACTTTTCCATCGTACGGTTCCCAGAGTTCCCCCTTTTCCTCGCCTTCCTCTATCTTTTTGTTGTGTTTTTCAATCTTTTCGTTTAGCTTCCCGATGGCCAGGGTCATATTGAAAGCCCCGTACATATTACCCAGGTCGGTGACCCCTACGGCCGGCATTTTGTCTTTCCAGGCCATTTCCACCAACGTATCCACATCGGTAGTCGCCTGAAGGATGGAAAATTGGGAATGGTTGTGCAGATGGCAGTACGGTACATCGGCCAGCGCATCGGGAATATCCCCGGCCGAAGACTGCGTATCTTCTTTTTGTTCCGTTTTTCCGTCTTCGCCCAGCGGTTTGTAAGGCTGGACATTCAGCCCTATCGCCCGGATTGGATCGGGATTCGCCAGACGGAACTGCTCGATGTAAGCGCCGTCGCACCGGAGCTGATCCTGGGTATAAAGCCCCCGGCGTACCAGCTCGAGGAAACACCGCGCCGTGGCTTCCACGTCCGCCGAAGCGTTATGGGCCGCAGAAAATCCTTCGCCGAACAGGTGCGTATGCAGCTCTATCAGTTTAGGGAACTTATAGCCCCGTCCTCCCGGTATCTTGCACAGGTTGGCCGTCACTTCGCTCATCGTATCGAGCACACCCAAGGCCGGGATCGGATTTTCCATCCCTTTGCGGAAATATTCGCAGCCCACTACCGGGAT
Source organism: uncultured Flavobacteriales bacterium (assembly GCA_938023515.1). Lineage (GTDB taxonomy): Bacteria > Bacteroidota > Bacteroidia > Flavobacteriales > UBA1820 > Merdimorpha. Next base: position 39,623 of record CALJDR010000073.1, on the reverse strand, counting down.
GTCGAACGAGATATTCTGTCCGACGGCAAAACGGGCCTGCGCTACGGATTTGGCAAACTCTGCGAGCACAAAAGCCAGATCGGCTCCTTCCCGCAGCGCCCGCTCGGTGGAAATCCCGTGTATCTTTTCTGAATTAAAAGGAATATCGTAACCCTCCGGCCGTACGATGAAGTTCTTCGCCTCGATCAATTCGCCCATCGGCCCGTGCAACTGCCAGGCGAGTTGCACCATGCGGGGCCAGTTGTCCGTATCGGATATGGGGGCGCTATAATTGCGGGGTAGACCGGTAGTCTCGGTATCGAATATAAGGTACATAAATGTCTGCTGCTGTTTTCGGAGGATTCGCTCCGTTTACAAAAATAACGCTTTACCGGGGACGGGGCAAGCCGATCCGGAAAAGTTATCAACAAACAGGACACGCACTCCCGTTAATGCTTATTTTATCCGAAAAACAGGACAACACCTTCCTCCGTTTTTTACCGGTTTGCATATTATTTTTTTGTAAATTTGCGGCAATGAAATTCGCGGCATCACAAATAAGCGAAATCCTTCAGGGTACCATCGAAGGAGACGCAACGGTCCTGGTCGACCGTCTGGCTAAAATAGAAGAAGCTACCCAGGGAGCCATCACTTTCCTGGCAAACCCCAAATACACCCAATATATATACTCTACCGATGCTTCGGTGGTTATCGTTTCCAAAGATTTCGTTCCCACGGAAAAAATCAAGTCTACTTTGGTTCGGGTGGACAACCCCTATACGGCATTCACTGTCCTGCTCGAATTTTACGAGAATTACCTCAAATCCCTTAAGACCGGCATCGAACAGCCGTCCTATCAGGGAGACAACGTAAAATTGGGACAAAACGTATATCTGGGCGCTTTTTCTTACATAGGGAACGGGGTGACCATAGCCGACGATGTAAAAATATACCCACACGTATATATCGGTGAGCATGTAGAAATAGGGGCAGGCAGCGTGATCTATTCCGGGGCAAAAATATACCGGGATACGAAGATCGGAAGCAACTGCATGATCCATTCCGGTGCCGTGATCGGCGCCGATGGGTTCGGCTTTGCCCCCCAGGAAGACGGATCGTATAAAAAAATCCCCCAGACGGGCAACGTCGTACTGGAAGACAATGTTGAAATCGGCGCCAATACGACTATCGACCGTTCCACGATGGGTTCGACCCTGATCCGAAAAGGGACCAAACTGGACAACCTCATACAAATCGCGCACAATGTGGAGATCGGTGAAAATACCGCCATCGCCGCCCAAGTAGGAATAGCTGGTTCAACCAAAATCGGCAGCAGCTGTATCGTTGGCGGGCAGGTAGGAATAGCCGGACACCTTCATGTGGGCGACGGAGTACGGTTGGCAGCCCAATCCGGCGTCATATCCGACATCGCAGCCGGAGCTACTGTAATGGGCTCTCCCTCCTTCGATCACAAGGAATATATTAAATGTTATGTGGTTTTCAGAAAACTCCCTAACTTAGCACGCCGGATAGACCAGCTGAACAAGAAACTCGAAGAAAAAGAATAATCCGAACGAAAGGGGCCCGCGGCCCCGTTTTTTCAGAAAAAATGAGCCAAAAACAAAAGACAATAGCATCCCAAACCTCTCTTTCCGGAATCGGACTACATACAGGTAAGAAGGTCACCATGACCCTCAAGCCGGCGGAAACGGATACGGGTTATGCGTTTGTAAGAACGGACCTTGAAGGTTCCCCTGTCATAGAAGCGGATGCCAATTTGGTGTGCTGCACCTCCCGCGGCACCACGCTGGAGAAAAACGGCGCAAAAGTATTTACTACCGAACACATCCTGGCTGCCGTATTCGGAGCCGATCTGGACAATATAATCATAGAACTCGACGGTCCGGAGCCACCCATTATGGATGGTTCCTCCAAATACTTCATCGAAGCCATTGAAAAGGCCGGAGTGAAAGAACAGGACGCCGACCGAGTGTACTACGAACTGACCGACATCGTCTCCTATAACGATCCCGAAACCGGCAGCGAGATTATCGCCCTGCCCTCGGACGGATTCAGCCTGCAGGTGATGGTCGATTTCGGCACTCATGTGCTAAGCACGCAGAACGCAACGCTGGACAAACCGGCCGATTTCAAGAAAGAGATCGCACCTTGCCGGACGTTTTGTTTCCTGCACGAGATCGAAGATATGATAAAGGACGGCCTGATAAAAGGCGGCGATTTGACCAATGCGATCGTTTACGTCGACAAAAAGATATCCGACGATACGTTAGGACGCCTGAAAGAGATATTCCATAAAGAGGATATCACCGTTAATTCGGACGGCATCCTGGACAATATTTCCCTGCTCTACCCTAACGAAGCAGCCCGGCACAAACTGCTGGATGTGGTAGGCGACCTGGCCTTGATAGGCCGTCGTATCCGCGGGAAAATATTCGCCACCAAACCGGGACACCAGGCCAACACGCAGTTTGCCAAAAAACTTTCCCGCATCATCCATAACGAAGAACGCAACCCGGTTCCCAAGTTCGACCTGAATAAGGAGCCGCTGATGGATATCAACGATATCATCCGGGTATTGCCTCACCGTCCTCCGTTCCTGTTAGTTGACAAAATATTGGAACTTTCCGACGAATACGTAGTCGGCCTGAAAAACGTGACGATGAACGAACCGTTCTTCGTCGGCCATTTTCCGGGCGCACCGGTCATGCCGGGTGTCCTTCAGATCGAAGCAATGGCCCAGTGCGGCGGTATTTTAGCCCTGAAAGGGCTTAAAGATCCGGAAAACTACCTCACCTACTTCATAAAGATCGAAAGCGTTAAATTCAAATACCAGGTACATCCCGGCGATACCCTCATATTCAGCCTGAAGTTGGTAGGCCCCATCCGCCGCGGCATCTGCCACATGGAAGGCCGCGCCTATTCCAACGGACGAATGGTATGCGAAGCAGAATTAATGGCACTCATCACCCGAAAAGACGAATCAAAATAACATGGATCCGAAGTCACTTGTATACATACACCCTGATGCTCGTCTGGCAGACGATGTCATCATAGAGCCGTTCACTACCATTGCAGCCGATGTGGAAATAGGCAGCGGAACCTGGATCGGCCCGAACGTGACCATCATGGAAGGCGCCCGTATCGGCAAGGATTGCCGGATATTCCCGGGAGCCGTCATCTCCAGCGTACCCCAAGACCTCAAATACCAGGGGGAAAAGACCACCTGTGTGATCGGAGACCGGACAACTATCCACGAAGGAGTGACCGTAAGCCGCGGTACCAAAGCGGCCGGAACCACTCGTATCGGCGACGACTGCCTGATCATGGCCTACGTTCACATAGCCCACGACTGCATCCTGGGCAACCATGTAGTCCTGGCCAATTACGTCGGGCTGACCGGCCACTGCGAATTGGACGACTACGTGATCATCGGCGGGCTGGCCGGCACCCACCAGTTCACCAAAATAGGAGCCCACGCCATGGTGGCCGGAGGAACCCTGATCCGCAAGGATGTGCCTCCGTATGCCAAAGCGGCTAAAGAACCTATTTCTTACGTAGGGGTTAACTCGATCGGGCTTCACCGCCGGGGCTTCACCAACGAAAAGATCGAAGAGATCCGCGATATCTACCGTATTCTGTTCCAAAGCGGGCATAATATATCCCAAGCTTTGGAAATCATCGAAAAAACCATGCCCCAATCCATAGAGCGGGAAAATATTGTCACTTTTGTCCGCGGTTCGCAACGGGGCATCATGCGCGGATACGCCGGAGTGACCGATCCTGAACTCGAAGAAGAATAATCAACTAAAAAAACGACACAGACATGGCAACTTCAAACGACATCAAGAACGGGCTTTGCATCCGTCTCAATTCCGACATATTCAAAGTGGTGGAATTCCAGCACGTAAAACCAGGTAAGGGTCCTGCGTTCGTACGTACCAAACTGCGCAGCCTCTCTACCGGCCGTACGTTGGAAAACACGTTCCCTGCCGGGCATAAAATAGAGCCGATCCGTATCGAGAACCGCAAATACCAGTTCCTTTACAACGAAGGGGACGAATATCATTTCATGAACAACGATGATTACGACCAGCTCACCCTTCAGAAAGAAATGGTAAATGCTCCGCAGTTCCTTCGCGATGGGGACATCGTCGACGTGCTTTACAACGCCGAAGACCACATCCCGATGGCCTGCGAACTCGCGCCGAACGTCGTTCTGACCGTTACCTTTACCGAACCCGGTATCAAGGGCGACACGGCTACCAATACCCTTAAGCCCGCTACGGTAGAAACCGGAGCCAACATTCGCGTACCTTTGTTCATCAACGAAGGCGACAAAGTGCGCATCGACACGGCTACGGGTGCTTATATGGAGCGTGTAAAAGAGTAATTTCCTCTTTATTTCTCTCAAACCGAGAGAAGAGTGAAAAATAAAGCGGCCCCGGGAATTCCGGGGCCGTTCTTTTTTATCTAAACGTTACAGATCATTTATACTTGACTTCGGTAGCCGAGTCTTTCTGCAAACGATTGATAGTCTGATTAGTCTGGAGCCATATCTCCTTCAGGTCCGGATTGCTCCGGGCATTCAGCGTCTTCATGCCTATGCAGGCGCTTACATCCAAAGTGGTAAGTTTGTTGGACGAGCAGTTAAGAGTTCCCAACAGCGGGAACTATTGCCGATTTATACGGCGTTCCCTTTTAATCCCATCGCGATGGGAACCGTTTGCGGACCGAATATCCGACAATATTATCTATAAACGAAATAAAAATCGATGTTTGTCTTGATTATCAAAATAAAGGGAATGTTCAGTTTTCCGACGGGAAAGCATGTATAAAGTGCTTAATATTCTTCCGGCGACCGGATAGCATCCAATACCCGGGCATAGAACGGACTGGCCATAAGCGCCGGTTCGTATCCCAACAGGATCAATTCTTCCCGGGCACGGGAAAGGGTTACGTTCAGTTTGCGGTCTACTTCCCCGTTTGCATCGACCGATTCCAGCAATGCCATCTGGGAAGAGTTGAAAACGGCCATCGAAACGATCATAATATCCTTTTCCCCACCCTGGAAGCGTTCGACCGTATCTATTGTCACTTTTTCCAGAATTTCCGCATCGTCTATCGCACTCTTTATTACCCCTATCTGGGCCCGCCAGGGCGTGACCACCCCAACCGTATCGGCCGTGAACTTTTTGCCGTACCGGCGCTTGATTTCTTCCAATAGTTCCGCTACCCGGGCTGCCTCCCCCTGATGGCGCTTGAACACCGGTTCGTAAGCCGAAGGGACAAAATGCAGGCGCGGCAACAGGCTCTTTTCCTGCTGCCGGGGGCAACCGCTGCGAAGCATCCCGCCGTAAAAAGGATTAACCAGCGCGGCAATATCGTCGTGCATCCGAAAATGAGTATCGAGCATCGCACGTACTCCCGCATAGCTCTTTTCCTGGGAATAATTCCACAACCGTTCGAACAGCGAACCGCGCAGGTCGGTCAGGGAAAGGGCCGACAAATCTTTATCTTTTACCTGTGTATAGGATTCGCCCTGCACGGTCACGGCCGGTAATTGCTTTTGGTCGCCTATCAGGATAAATTTCCGGAAAGCGCACAGCACACCTGCCAATTGTACCTCTGTCAGTTGAGACGCTTCGTCCACGATCGCGACATCAGGACGCCACATATCTTTCAGGTCGTCCATTCGGGATGTGTAGGCCGACACCGTGGACAGCACAACCCGACGGGAAGCGATAAAATCCCGGATGCTGTTTACTTTCAATCCTTCGGCCGCACCGGAAAGGGTCTTATCCTCCCCGGAAGCGGATTCGTGTCCTAAGCGCAGGTATTCGATCCCTCCTTTGCGGAGTTTCTCGGCAATTTCAGCTACGGCCCGGTTGGTAAAGGCCATGACCGCAATATTGTCCCGGGATGACGAAAGAATATTTTTTACGATCCCCATCAGCGCGCCGGAAGTTTTCCCGGTACCCGGAGGCCCTTGCAACAGGAAATAATCCCGGGCTGAGAGGGCGTCCCGGACGGCTTGGTTCTGGTTTTTGGTCAGTTTATCGTCTCTATGGTACGGAAAATTTTCCCTTTGCGGCGTCAAAGCACCGAACACGGCCCCGGATACCGTAGAACGGCCGGAAAGCAGCGGGAACAAGCCCGATATCCCGGCCCAATATCCCTTTTCCATGACATCGTGTTCCAAGGCCCAACGGTCGAAACTTCGAAAAAAAGGGATTTCCGCCTGCGTCCCCCGCGGGCTGAATACAAGGTGCCCGGCATCTAACTGGCGGATAGTTCCTTTCACGATCCGGTTCTTCAGGGCATCCCCCTTTCCATCGGCATAAGGATAAAGTACCACCATATCGCCGGGACGCATCGTATGTTCCACGGGCTCCCGGATCGCGAAATGAAGCAGATGTTCGCGTTTGTCGTACCAATCGAATTCCAGGCAGTCGATAATGGCAAAATTGTCCCGCTTCCTCTCCACCGTATCGCGCCATAGGGAAGAATACCCCCGGCCCAAAGCCCCATCCCGGCCGGCCTTGATAAAAGCCCCCGTTTTGGCGGCCAGCATCTCCCGCAGGGAAAAAGACAGGAACAGGTGGTAGTATTTCTTCTTCACGGGAGAAAGGTTCCCGTAAAAGTCCGCATAGGTGCTCAGCGTTTCTTCCAGATAAGGCGGGCACTCCCCGAAACGCTCCGGGGAAAGGGCCTCCAAAGGAGTATAGTCTTCTTCCGCCAGCCTGTATACGATTGAAACGATCTCGTTGCGCAGGGATACGATGGCTTCCCTGTCCGAGGGAGAGGACAGGAAATTCCGCAGCGGGGCCTGCCGGGCCGAAGAATAGAACAAAGCCGACGTCCCTCTCCGCTGCGGGCCATATACGCTGGTAAGCAGCATATCGTAGCAGGCCACCTGTATCTGGTTCGCCCGCCAGAGAGCTGTACCGGCCGGGGCGCGGCCGCTTTTAAGTTCGTATATATTCTTGAGCAGCGGATCGTCGGGATATTCGGTCAGCACGTCCAATCGCCCCTGCATTCCGTACAGGGCTGAAATAAACGAAGGTTCCACGCTGATCCGCTGATCCTGGAGGCTCCGGGCGAAGGCCGCGATATTCTCCCCATGTTCCGCCAACACCGAATCCCAGATCCGTTTGACAGCCTGTCCGCCGTAACGGGCAGCCTTCAGCAGGTTTTTAGACAAAGCTTTGCGGAATACCCTATCGGGACTGGCCTTCTCATCGTTCAGGTAAGCGTCCAGCAGGTCGTTTATCAGCGTGCCTTTGAACATCGCCTCCGAATCCCGCTCGGGGGAAAGGCGGGAAATCAAAAAAATGTTCGGATTGGCCGAATCCGCCCCGAAACAGCCTGCGATATCCGTTACGTCTACCAGATAATCCGGTTCCAAAACAGCCAGCGACGAAGATATCGTATGAAAAAGTCCCGACGAACTCCCTGCCCGCACCCCGATGATACGGACAAAAGAATAAGGCTTCAAAAGCTCCCGGAACCGCATAAGGTCCCGGCGCAGATACCCGCCCGGGTAACTTTCCGCTACCGTTACCTGCACTGGTTCTGTAAAATCCTCCAGTCCGTCTTCTGGCAGAAATTCGAGTACGTAATAGCGTTTGGCATTTTCGGCCCTGATCTCCGAAATGCCGGTCACCACACCGGACAGCGTATCCGAGCTTGTCGTTTTATTGTTTATTGCAAAGGAAAATTCCTTCCCCTGAAATCCGGAAAGCACTTCATCCTGTGCCTCGGCCCCGCTAAACCCATGCAGGATAAAAAGCAGCCGGGCAGTCAGAAAACGTAAATTCTCAAGTTCGTCCGCCTCTTCCGTCTCTGCCGCGATCATCCGGTTAAATGCAAGCATGGCCGCCGACAGTTCTTCTTCCATACCGTATTTGCTGCACAGATAGACTATCCGCGAATATTGGGTGCCGAACGTACGCATATCCCCCTCCAACAGCGAGAAGACAGCATATTCGAACACCGAGCGGAGTTCCGCACGAACTTCCCTGGGTGATGGAGCCCCTTTCCACAAGGCCGCTATGCGGTCGTAGAGCATGCGGGCCGTGTTTTCGGGTAGTATTTCCAACATTTTTTGCATAGATACAAAGTAACAAAAAAACCGCCCTTTTAAAAAGGGCGGTTATAAAAACATCGGGGGAGTTTTCTCGTTTCGGTGAACGGTTTATTTTACTTTCTCTACGATCGCTTTGAACGCATCCGGATTGTTCAGGGCCAGGTCGGCAAGCACCTTGCGGTTGAGCTCGATGCCGGCTTTCTTCAGGCGGCCCATCAGTACCGAGTAAGACACACCGTATGCACGGCAGCCTGCGCTGATACGGATAATCCACAAGGCACGGAAATTGCGCTTTTTCTGCTTACGGTCGCGGTAAGCATAAACCAAACCTTTTTCAACGGTGTTCTTAGCCACCGTCCATACATTTTTCCTCGCGCCATAGTTACCTTTGGCGAGTTTGAGGATTTTTTTGCGGCGCTCGCGCGCAGCTACGACATTTACTGATCTTGACATAATTTTATTTGTTTTTTTGCGGCGTGCGGCTTCGGATATCGCATCCTTCGCACTTTAGGAGCCCCGCCGCAGGGTTAATAACTGGCCGCTTATAGCATCCGAGAACGCCGGGCGGCAAAACCGACAGTATTTAACTGTTCAGGGGAAACAACCTTCTTTCCTATCCATCTTTAGGAAAAAAGACCGGACTACAGGCAAAGCTGCTTGCGCAGGCTGCTCATGTCGGCCGCATCCACCAGACCGGATTTGGTCAGGTTGTGCTTGCGCTTGGTCTCTTTCTTGGTCAGGATGTGGCTTTTAAAAGCGTGTTTCCTCTTGATCTTTCCACTGGCCGTGAGCTTGAAACGCTTTTTGGCACTGGATTTTGTCTTTAATTTAGGCATTACTTGAAATGTTTTTGAGTAACTCTCTGATGTTTTATCTTCAAACGCCGTTGTAAGCGCTTATTTCTTTTTCTTGGGAGACAGCAGCATGAACATCTGCTTGCCTTCCACTTTGGGCATCTGATCCACTTTTCCGTACTCTTCCAGATCGGTAGCCAAACGCAGCAACAGGATTTCTCCTTGGTCCTTGTAAATGATCGAACGCCCGCGGAAAAACACGTACGCCTTGATCTTGGAACCTTCCTCGAGGAAACGGATCGCATGCTTGCGTTTAAACTCGTAGTCATGCTCGTCAGTCTGCGGGCCAAAACGGATCTCTTTCAGCACCACTTTGGTCGCATTGGCTTTCAGCGCTTTCTGGCGTTTCTTCTGCTCGTAAAGGAATTTACTGTAATCCACCACCCGGCATACGGGAGGATCGGCTGTGGGAGAAATCTCGACCAGGTCTACGCCTTGTTCGTCAGCTATACGCTGGGCCTGTTCAAGCGTGTATACGCCCGGTTCGATATTTTCTCCGACCAAACGCACTTCCCTGGCGCGGATATGGCCATTGATATTGTGCTGGGGGGCCTGGGGTTCTACCCTACCCCTGAAAGGCCTTCTGTTATTGTTTAAAGCGATGGCTCAAAAATGTTTAGTTAGACTTATTTGAATTGTTTTATCGATTTGCTTACTTCTTCGTTGATTGAGTCGGCCAGAGCATCCACCGTCATCGTACCTAAATCGCCTTTGGTATGTCGGCGTACGGAAATTGTACCGTCGGCCTCCTCTTTTTCGCCCACTACGATCATGAAAGGTATCTTCTGCATCTCCGCGTCGCGGATCTTCTTTCCTATTTTTTCATTGCGCTGGTCCACTTCCACCCGTACATCCTTTGCGTCAAGTTCGGCGGCCACTTTCTTGGCATAGTCGTTGTATTTGTCGCTGATGGGCAGCACTACACCCTGCTGGGGAGTGAGCCACAACGGGAATATGCCTCCGGTGGATTCCAGCAAAATAGCGATGAAACGTTCCATCGAACCGAAAGGAGCCCGGTGTATCATCACCGGACGGTGCGGTTGGTTATCCGCGCCGGTATAGGTAAGCCCGAAACGCTCCGGCAGGTTGTAATCCACCTGGATCGTGCCCAACTGCCACTTGCGGCCTATCGCATCGCGCACCATGAAGTCCAGTTTCGGCCCGTAGAACGCTGCTTCGCCGTATTCCACCACCGTTTTGAGCCCTTTGTCTTTAGCGGCCTTGATAATGGCGCTCTCGGCCTTTTCCCAGTTCTCATCGCTGCCGATGTATTTATCCGGATTGTTCGGATCGCGCAGCGAAACCTGTGCCGTATATTCGTCGAACCCGAGGGATTCGAATACGTATTTCACCAGATCTATCACGTTCTCGAATTCCTCCAAAAGCTGGTCCGGCGTGCAGAAAAGGTGTGCGTCGTCCTGCGTGAACCCGCGTACGCGCGTCAGTCCGTGCAATTCTCCCGACTGTTCGTAACGGTACACCGTACCGAATTCCGCATAGCGTTTCGGCAGGTCGCGGTACGACCACGGATGAGAGTTGTATATCTCACAGTGGTGAGGACAGTTCATCGGCTTGAGCAAGTATTCCTCTCCTTCTTCCGGCGTATGTATCGGTTGGAAACTGTCTTTCCCGTATTTGGCGAAATGACCCGAAGTAACGTAAAGTTCCTTGCTGCCGATATGCGGGGTCATCACCATCTCATATCCGGCCCGCTTTTGGGCCTTGGTCAAAAAGTCTTCCAGACGACGGCGCAAGGCCGTACCTTTCGGCAGCCACAAGGGGAGCCCGGCTCCCACCTTCGGTGAGAAGGTGAACAGTTCGAGTTCTTTACCCAGCTTGCGGTGGTCACGTTTTTTTGCCTCTTCCATGCGCTCCAGATATTCCGTAAGCAATTTCGCCTGCGGAAAAGAAATGGCATACACACGGGTAAGCTGTTTATTTTTCTCGTCCCCGCGCCAGTAAGCTCCGGCTACGGAAAGTATCTTTACAGCCTTGATAAGGCCCGTATTGGGAATATGTCCGCCCCGGCAGAGGTCGGTGAAATCGCTGTGGTCGCAGAACGAGATCGTCCCGTCTTCCAGCGCCTCGATCATTTCGACCTTATAGGGGTTGTTCTCTTTTTTATAGAAATCCAAAGCCTCGGCCTTGGAAGCCATTCGGAGACGGAAATCGCTCTTTTCCCGGGCCAGTTCGAGGAATTTGTCCTCCACTTTCTTGAAGTCGGCCTCCGTGAACTTTTCGTCACCAAAATCGATGTCATAGTAAAAACCGTTCTCTATCGCTGGGCCTATCGTCAGCTTGGCATCGGGATAGAACTTCAGGATAGCCTGGGCAAGCACGTGGGCCGAAGAATGCCAGAAAGCGCGTTTACCGGCTTCATCCTCCCAGGTATACAGTACCAGTGCCGTATCTTCGCCCAGCGGTGTGGTGGTTTCCACCGTCTTGCCATTGGCCGATGCGGATATGATATTGCGGGCCAATCCTTCGCTGATGCTTTTGGCCACTTCATACGGGGTAATCCCGCTCTGGTATTCTTTTACGCTCCCGTCGGGGAAAGTAATCTTGATCATTTTTCGTCTTGCCTTTTTATATAAACGGTACAATGAGCCTGCAAATTTAAGCATTTTGTCTTAAAAAACACTTTTTTGTCGCAGCAAATTTCCCGATTCTTCCATCGTTTTTCCGTAAAAACAAAAAAAGAATCCCGCCTTTTGGCGGGATTCTTTAATTCATAAGCGTATCCATTAAAGGAATTTCACAAAAACCCCTGCCCCGATCCGCAAGTACGATGGCGATGATACGGCCCCGTCGATGATCTCCAAACTTCCAAAGTATTGGTTGTAAGATACCGAAGCTTTGTATCCGACCGTAAGGTTTTTATCGAAATATCCGCGGATACCGGCTTCAGGCACTACCGTAAACATCCATTTGGAGTCCTCAAACCGATAGGTATTGGACACATCCGTGTACATCTTTACCGACGACATACCGATCGAGAGTCCGACGAAAGGACGTACCCATTTTGATACAGGGAACGAATAATCTCCGCTGAGCAGGACATTGTCGAAATCCATATTTCGTACCGCATGCCCGTAAACAGATTCGTACCCGTTGACAAAAGTCCTGAATCCCATATCCTGCTGAAGATAGGATTTCTGGTAGGCCAAGGCTATTTTCCACCTTTCATCGAGTGCATACCCCACTGCAATATGGTAAGAGGGAAGCGGCGTCGAATTCGTATAATTGTTAGCGTCGCCAAAACCTTTGATATATCCCATATTGAACTCTACGATCACTCCTCTCTCCGGCGTATAGTATGAAGTGGCTGCCCGTCCAGTCCTTTCAATAACGACGGACTGGGCAGAAACCTGAACGGCAAAGCAGAACATCAGGGCTGCTACAGCTATATATTTTTTACTTATCATTTTATTCTGGTTTTATGATTTAATACCTTAGGTTATCAGTTAGTTTATATCCAGATAAGGCGATTGCTTAAAAGCCTGCGGAATAAGGTTGAACACATAAGAGTCGTTCGCCGAATTGTTTTCATAGCTCAACTCGCCGTTGATATCACACTTCCACACGGTCAGCGGACGTTTGTCTTCCGGCACATTGCTAATGGAAGGATATTTACCCTGATTGGCCGGTCTCCAAATATCGTTATACCAGCTGCGGTAGGCCGTCATAGATTCCGCATCGACAGCCTCGATTAACACCTTATTGGTCACTACAGATATCAAAAAAGGATACAGCCACGGATAATAACCGCCCCAGAAATTATAATACGGATCGATATAAGACCCTGGAACCCATACAATTCCAGAATACCGGAGGCGAAAATTGACTGCATTGATCAGAATATCGGCTTCGTCTTCATTGTCCGTAGAAATATATCCATAAGCATCCATCTGCTCTTTGATCAACCGTACATACTCGGCAGAAGCATCGCTGATCTTGGCATCCTCTATTCCGGAGATCATGTAAACATTCGGATTTACATAATATTTCACGTTTCCATTGGCCTCCTGTATTTCCCACACCTTACCATCTTCCTTGTTGTAGAACTTGGAACTCGAATTAGTAAGGACCGTGTACGTATCGGATATCTTGTTCAGGAAATCGTCCTTCGTGCAACCGGCGAACAGGACGATACACAAAGCCGATACGGCCAATGTTTTAATGCTTTTGAATGTTTTTCTCATCGCGTCTATTGTTTTTATTTTCGCAAGGCACAAAATTGGCTAATATTTTTGATTTCGCAAATACCTTTTGCACATCTTTAACTAAATCGGCGCCTTATATTTACAATCTATGAAAATTTTAGCAAAAACAGCCCAGGAATACCCTGCCGCTATGTCCTGTCTCCTTCCCTAAAAAAATGTTCCTCGCGGGAAAAATCCATCCCGGGAAATCTTTCTTTCAAGGCCGTTATTTTATCGAGGGCGGCCCGGCAAAACCGCCGATATTGCTCTCCTCCGGGATTAAAGGGTTTATGGGCCGCATCCCGGACGATCGCCATCACCTGCTCCATCGTACGGCGTGTATCGGCAGAAAACAGCACGCTGCCCATCTTCTGCCAAAGGTATTCCACCGCCAATGCATTGGGATGCACCATATCGTCCCCGAAAAAACGGTAATCGCGCAGTTCATCCATCACGATCTCATAGGCCGGCAGGTAGGCGTTCTTTTGGCCATCTGCCAGCTCCTCTATCGCACAGAAAAGCGTCCCTTTGCTGGCACTGTTGCCCAATGCCCCTTCGCTCAGGTAACGCACAGGGCTCACCGTATAGATCACTATCACATCCGGATTGATCGCCCGCAATAGGGATTCAACCCGGCGTGCCATCCCGACGATTTCTTCCGCCGCCATCCGCTCCTTCGAGAAGTATTTCTGGGAAACCTTATGGCAGTTCGCACATATCTCCCCCGTAGGCAGGTAGCGGAACACCTCGGCCGTACCGAACGTATAGAACACATGGGTAAGTCCCTTTGCCTTTTCATGGAGTGCATCCACCAATCCGTTCACCTGCCGCAGCGCTGTTTCCTCATCCGGATAGCTGTGGTCGCTGTGCAGGGACAGGCTCAGGTAGCGGCCGTCGGACTCGAAAAAATCCGCCGAAGTGAAATATTTCCGCCGTACAATCCGTTCCATGCTGTCGAAGACGGAATACGGGTTGAACAATACTCCAAAGGGGTTAACATCCGCATCGAACCGGGCTTGGAGGAACCGCTCGCCCACATTGGAGGCAAAGCACGAACCCAACAGAAGGATACAGGAATGATAATCAACTCCGCGCTCCAGGCGGGGAATAGGAATATCCAGCGATAATTTCATCTGTTTTTAATATCAGAGCCTTACTTCCATTCCGGGCAGGGCTTTGCGCAAAGCGTCGACGTCCACCTCGGAATAATGGTAAGGGTAAAGTATTTTCGGAGCGATGGTACGGGCAGCCTGCACGAACATTTCGTCGCTCATCGTATAGGGAAGGTTTTTTGGAAGGAAGGCCACGTCGATGCCTTTGCAGGAGGACATTTCCGGGATAAGTTCCGTATCGCCGGCGATATACATCCTGAAACCATCAAAATTCAGCACATAACCGTTTCCCACACTCTTGGGGTGGAAGAATTCTCCGGCCGGGTTGCGCCCTGTGGTATTGTAGGCAGGCACCGCTTTGATGGCGATCCCGTTCCAGGAGGTCATCTCCCCGTTTCGCAGGCTGATGGCATTTTTCACCTGCTCGGCCACATCGGGATTTCCGATCACAGTGGTCGAAACAGCAGTGATCGGTTTGAGCGCCTTAGGATCCAGATGATCGTAATGGTCGTGGGTAATCAATATCAGGTCTGCCTTGGGCATACCGGTATAATCGCATACTTCGCTGTACGGGTCCACGTAGATCACGTATTTGCCGATACGCAGCAGAAGGCTCGCATGGCCGAGCGTATGGATCTCCAATTCGCCCATCGGGGTCTTGCAGGTGCTTTTCATGGCAATCTTGTTTTTCGCCGCATTCGCGGCCTGTTTACAGACAAAAGTAAGTCCAAAAACCCGATTATCCAACATCTCCCGGTTAATATTTGGCCCTATGCCCGGTCAATGCTGCATAAGGAGTTTTAGATAATTTTAGGTTTTCCTATCCGGAATATTTTTCTATCTTTGGGAAAAGGGAATGGGACTTCCCTGTCATAAACCTCTGCCTGGGCAGCTGATAGTTCCTGCTTCATCTAAATCGAACCCAATTATGAGCAGGAAATTTATATTTATACTCCGGCCATTCACAGTCACCGAAACCCTGGAAACGATAGGCCTGGCCCGAAAGAACGGGTACAACTGCTTCATCTCTCACCGCAGCGGGGAAACGGCCGACACGTTCATCGCCGACCTGACGGTCGGCACGAATGCCGGGCACCTGAAGACCGGCAGCGGATGCCGGGGAGAACGCATCGAAAAATTCAACCAATTCCTGCGCATCGAACAGCAACTCGGCGGATATTCCACGTTTGCCGGAAAAAGCGCTTTTAAGAATGCATAAAACGGCAAAAAATAAAACAGAAAAAGGGGGCTGAAATTCAGCCCCCTTTCCATTCAGATATTATAAATAAAAATCACAAAGCCATCTTCACCCCGAAGAATACTGTCCGGGGAAGCGAAGGCCCGTAAATATAAGCCGCATCCTTGAGCGGACCGTAATCCAGGTCCTTCTGGTAGCTGTCGAAGATATTTTTCATCCCGCCGCTGAATTCGACGGATAAATTACCCGAGGCGCGCACGACGTATGAAAGGCGCGCCCCCATATCGAAAAACGAAGGCGTGTCTTTTTCCATCGCTTCGTCGTCGTATGTATGCTGTACCAGCATACTGCCGGTATAATTCCCGAAGAGCGATAGCTTGAAATCCTTCAACACGTCGTAGCTGGCCGAAAAATAGCCGTACGTATCGGGAGAGCGGAACATCTTACGCTGGGGGGGAAGGTCGGAATCCTCCGCCCAGACGAATGGTTTATTGTACCGGCTGCGCTGGACGGTAAAACCGAGCTGCAGGTCGAATACCGAAGGGACACCCATCCTTCCTTCCAGATTTACGCCCATGATCTTGGCCCCGGAAGAATTGCGGCGCTCTTTGATGATGTTCCCCTGCTCGTCCGTTTCGTCGGTACGCACCAGGGTAAACACATCCTTGAGGGAAGTATAGAAACCCTCTATCAACAGATTGGTCTGCAATTTTCCAAAATTGCGGTATAGATCCACCGAAGCGCTGAAACTATGGGAATATTCCGGTTTGAGGTCCGGATCGAGGCGGATAATGGACAGCACACCCGATACGGCATCTACGTGCAGGTCTTCGTTATATGCCTGCGGGGCACGGTAACCGCTTGAATAGCTCACCCGTAGTCCGACGTTCTCCGTGGGGCTGTACCGCACGTTGGCCCGGGGGCTGAAAACGACGTTCTTTACCAGGTTGTGCTTGTCGATACGGGCGCCGACCAGCAGGGACAGCTTTTCGCTTTTCCACTCGTTCTGGAAGAACCCGCCGATAATGTTGGTAGACTGTTTCAAGTCGCGGTTCAGCCGGATGATCTGGTCGTGCAGGTCGTTGTGGTTGTACTCCACCCCGACGGTCAGTTCCGAAGGCATGAAGAACAGTCTCTCGAAGGCATACGTATACTGACCCCCAGCCACCAGCGTGAGGTCCGTCGTCCGCCCGTAGGCATCCCGGTTTTGCTCGGTACCGAAGTAACTCTTCCGGTTGATCCCCTGTCCCGAGGTATAGAGCCCCAGGCGATGGCGGTAGTCCGGCGTGGAGAAATCGAACCGGAGGCCGCCCCCGTCGATGCTGTGCTCCAACTGTTCGGCGATATCCGCTTCGTGCGGAGGTAGGTCGAAATTATTGCCGCCCCGGCGGAATTCGTGGATATGGTGGTATTCAGCTGTGATCTTGGAATACGCGCTGGTCTTGTAATACCCGCGGAAGCCTATCGTTTCGGAACTGATCTTGGGCATATCCGAAAAACCGTCCCCGTTGCGGTCGTACCACTGGCGGTTTTTCACCATCCCGAACAGATAAACCCCCGCGCGGTAATCGTCCGTGACGAAAGCCCCGTTGAACGACGTGTTGATATCCGACCGACCGCCTTTCAGGATATTGGTCGTATTGGCGATCGACACCAGGTTGCGCAGGGGCTCTTTGGTGATGATATTCACCACACCGCCTATCGCATTGGAGCCGAACAGGGCCGACCCGCCGCCGCGGATCACTTCCACCCGCTCGACCATCGATACGGGTAATTGCTCCAAGCCATATACCGTGGCCAGGGAACTAAATATGGGCCGGCTGTCCAGCAGGATCTGCGAGTACTGCCCTTCGAGCCCGTTGATGCGGATCTGGGTCGAACCGCAGTTGCTGCAATCGTTCTCCACCCGCAGCCCGGGCTGAAAATTCATCGTCTGGGCCAGGTTGCATGAAGCGGTATTCTCGAACAGTTTGGCGGAAGCCACATTGACCACCGTCGAAGCCTGCCGTTTGTTCGTTTCGTTCCGGGTGGCAGTCACCACTACCTCGTCCATATCGATCGCCTGGGGTTCGAGCAGGAAATTCACTTCCTGCGTCCGGTTGCGTACGGCTCGTATTTTCTGTTCGCTGCGGCCGTACCCCACCGAAGAGGCCACCAAAGTATATTCGCCTTCAGGCAGGTTTTTCAGGAAATAATGGCCCGTAGCATCCGTAAAAGTACCTATTGTAGCTCCTTGTATTGCCACCGAAACGAACGGTATATGTTCTTTTGTCCGGGCGTCCTGTACGTGCCCGGTCAGGTTGGCATCCGTCTGTGTTTTTTTGGGTTGTTCCCCGTCCGCCTGCGCATAGGACAAAGCAGGGAAAAGGAATACGTAGAGTATCCCGGCAAAAAATAATCTCATAAGTCTGGTATTTTGCAGGATATATACCTATACCCTGCCCGTTAAACAATCACAATAACAGTTCCTCGTACGCATTTTGCATACCAGGGAAAAGGCCGGAAATCCGGCTATGGGATCGTTCAACAAGCGGGAGGCCCGCGAAGCGTATAGTGGAAAGCTTTTGTCCGCTGCGGATGCAAACTCAAAAATATCAGGCAGACAGCGGCAAAGAAATAGAAGACCGCCGGCAAAGGAGGAACGCCCGCATCCGGAGCGAGCATCTGCGGCATCTGGGCGATGGACAACAGTTGGGTCGGGGTATGGGTATGCCCCGGGCCGTCCGCCGTACCGGTATACGGATGCGAATGGACGATGATCTGCCCGTCGATGATGTGGGAGTGCTGGAAAAGGGATATCCCACCCAGATACCAAAGAAATAACAGCAGTAGCAGGCCGGAAAAAATCTCCTTTTTATAGCGGTTCAGTCGTTCCATCGTTTGTCTTTCGGACGCAAAGATAGTTTTTTTGACAGAACATCCGGAAATTTAACGCTTTTTTCTATCAATAAATTCCTAAAAACGTGTGCGTTCGTCCATTTTTAAAACCCGGAGAAAGGCCTGGCAGATATTTGCAAAAAGGAAAATCAATCGGCAGCAAAAAAATCATGCTTAAAAGTCCGTTATTTTTTTGGCCGGCGATACAATATTGGCCTAACATGCACTATATTTGAGGCGTAAAATTTGTATTATATTAATAAGTATAGAAACATAGGAGAATACATGGAAGACATGATGCCTTTCAAATACGAATTCCTCATCCGCAGGGTTCACCAGTGCGACAAATGCGACATTCCCGGCGCTGACGCCGAGAAATACTGGAAAATGGAATGTGCCTACCTGGGCTACAAAAAATGTGCCTGCGGACAGGGGAACCCCGAAGCCGGAAACCTGACGGAAGCTGCCGGGGAATACGCCTACTGGCTCGGGACGATCGCAGCCTACGTGCTGACGGCCATTACCGAAGTACTGAAGAACCACCGGGACAAACTGTGCACCGGACAGCTCGACGAGCTGGAAGAATGCAAATCCCTGCTCCAGTATCCCAACCACGACCACATCGAACAATGTGTCAACCGGACGGAGAAGATTTTGCGGGAGCTGGACATATACCCCCAGTGATCCCGATCGTTTACCGAAACAAAAAAGGCCTGTGAAATATCACAGGCCTTTTTCGTGTTTAAATAAGTGTGGGAGCAGAGGGATTCGAACCCCCGACCCTCTGCTTGTAAGGCAGACGCTCTGAACCAGCTGAGCTATGCTCCCAAAGTCGTTCGGCGCGCGGATGTCTCTCCGCTGACAAACGAGTGCAAATGTATGCAAATTTCTAAAAACGCCAAACACAATCCGGATATTTTTTCACAAATGTTCCCGGACAGGTGTTTACAGGCAAACAAAAACCGGCTTGCGGCCGGATAAAGCCTGCAAGCCGGTTTTTAAACCTCCGATGGCGATCTTTACTCCGCTTTCGCGCGGATTTCGACATCGATATTTCCTTTGGTAGCCCTGGAATAGGGACATATGTTGTGGGCGTCCTTGACGAGTTCTTCGGCCTGTGCCTGCGTCACTCCCGGCACCGTCGCTTCGATCAGCGCTCCGAGCCGGAAATTACCTGCATCGTCCTTGCCCAAGGTAATGGTCATCTTTATTTGTGTTTCGCCCACCCGGACTCTTTTCAGTTTGGCCGCCAGGTTCAGCGCTCCGTTGAAGCAGGCCGAGTAGCCGGCTGCAAAAAGCGCTTCGGGGTTTGTGGCGCCCCCGGGTCCGCCCATTTCCTTGGGCGCTTTCAGATCCAGGTCGAGTATCCCGTCACTGGTCTTCACATGTCCGGTACGTCCTCCCAGGGAGGTAGCGGAAACGGTGTAGAGTTTTTCCATAATCAATACATTTTTGGTTTACAGTTATTTGCGCCGTCGGCAAAACCATTCCGGCCTTCGAGCACGGCCGTCTGGCCCCTTCGTCGCAGTAGCTAAGATACGAATTTTATCCGGGAAAAAGGCCCTGTTCGGGTCCGGGCCGATAATTTCTGTCGATAGTCCTATAAGCGGCAGATATAGAAAAAATAAGAAGCAAAGGGCTATTCTTGCGCCGGGATCACCCCTGAAG
Organism: uncultured Flavobacteriales bacterium; assembly: GCA_938023515.1. GTDB lineage: Bacteria > Bacteroidota > Bacteroidia > Flavobacteriales > UBA1820 > Merdimorpha. The sequence goes on along the minus strand of CALJDR010000073.1, from coordinate 19,626 downwards.
CCAGCACATCGGCCACCACAAAAGTACTTCCTCCCACAAAAACCATATCCTCGGGAACTGCAGCGCCGACAGCCGCCCGGAAAGCGGATACACAATCGGGATAGGCCTCCCCTTTCAGGGAAAACCGCGCTGCCTGTACGGCCAGTTCCCGGCTGTCCAGCGCCCGGCGCACCGAAGCCTGCGCAAAATAATACCGGGCATCGCGGGGTAAAAGCGACAGCACCCCGCCTATGTCTTTGTCGTTGACCATCCCGAAAACAATATGCAGGCGCTCTTTCGGCGTACTATCCAACTGGCGGACGATCTCCGACAGGCCGTTCACATTGTGCCCGGTATCGCAAACCACCAAAGGCCGGGAGGAAAGCACCTGCCAGCGTCCCTGTAAATGGGTATTACGCACCACATTGCGGATGCCGGAGCGGATTGTGTCTTCCGTCAGCCCGAACGCACCTTTGAGCAGCGCACAGGCCGAAACCACCGTCGCGATATTGAACCGCTGGTATTCGCCTGCCAACGGGCAATCGTAATCCCGGTATGGGATGTTAGGATCGGTAAAATATAATGGAGCTTTTTCCTGAATTGCTTTTTTCCGGAAGACAGGTTCTATTTCCGGGTCGTTCTCCCCGATAAGCACCGGTACGCCCTGTTTGATGATCCCCGCTTTTTCGGCGGCGATCAGCGGACGTGTCTCCCCCAGGATAGCCGTATGGTCCAAGGCGATATTGGTAATGATGCTCAGCTCCGGCATCACTACGTTGGTCGAATCCAGCCTTCCGCCCAATCCGGTCTCGATCACGGCTACGTCGACTCCCTGGCTGCGGAACCAGCAGAAAGCCATCGCCGTGGTCATTTCGAAGAACGAAAAGCTATGGGCCACAAAAAAATCGAAGTGTTCGTTGACAAACCCCGTCACGTAATCTTCCGGGATCATCGCGCCGTCCACCCGCATGCGTTCCCGGAAATCGATCAGATGGGGCGACGTGTAAAGCGCGGTACGGTATCCGGCCTCCATCAGCACGGAAGCCAGCATACTGGACGTAGACCCCTTCCCGTTTGTGCCGGCCACATGGATACAGCGCAGCCCCCGATGGGGATTTCCCAGATACTCCAATAAAAGTTCGGTATTTTCGAGGCCCGGCTTGTAGGCGTCGGAGCCTATTTTCTGGAACATGGGCAGCGCGGAGAACATCCACTCCAGCACCTGCCTGTAATCCATTTTTCTCGTAGTTACATCCATTCTCTTTGCGCGCAGCGGACTCGTCCTTTTCGGGATCGGATCATCCTCTGACGGAAAATTCGTAAATAATCACCCCTTCCTGCACCGGTTCGGCCGACGGATTGGGCTGCCACTTGGTCTGGCGGGCCGCCTGTTCGGCATTGCGGATCAGCTGCGGGTCGGTCACTTCCGTCCCTTGCAGGGAATATTTGGCCGATATCACATTGCCTTCGCGGTCTACCTGTACCCGCACTACGACGCGTCCCTGGTCGGTGCCGGTGTATTCCGGTTTCGGTTTGGCCAGGGCTTTGCGCCCGGCCAGACGGTAATTTCCGTCGCCTCCTATACCGGCCACCCCGTAATTATTGGAGGAAAGGCTTCCTTCCGGGGAACCTTTATAGCCTGTCCCCTGCCCGTCCCCTTTCGATTGGTCGGTGCCGGGATTCAGGATATTGGCCAGGGCCTGGGAGGTGGTTTTGGAGGGTGTAGGGTCTTTCGGGGCTTCGGGCACCGGTTTGCTTTCTGCCGGCTTTTTGACCGGGTCCGGTTTCTTGGGCTCGGTTTTCTTTTCTTTTTCGGGCTTTTTCTTGACTTCCAGCGGACTGTCCTCCGTCTGGGTGGCGAGCGCCTCTTCAGGCACTTCCACATAAGGTACGGTAGAAGCCGACGGCTGAGGTTCGCTGCGCGGTATCTGCTCGTTGTAGGCCGGGGACCCCGAACCGTCCTCGTCCATACCGAACGCCACGATCATCCCGCCCAACGGAGGGGGATCGAGATATTTGATCCCGAACAGGAATATACAAATGAGCATAACCACATGCACCGCTATGGTAACGGCCATGCCCTTCCTCTGGTCGGGATCCAAATGTGACGTTCCGGCGGACATCGCTTCGATTATCAGTTCTTCGGCGGTTGTACGCCCAATATCGGGGTCAGCCCGTTCCGACGGGCTATTTCAAACAGGTCGGTCACTTTCTGGAGTTCGATGGTGTTCTCCCCGCGGATCAGCACCGTCGTGTTCTCCTCCTGGGCGGCCAGCTGCTGCAACCGGGGTTCGATATCGGAGTAACTCACCTGTTCCTTATCGATATAATACCGCCCGTCGGTAGTAGCCGTCACAGATACGATCTGCTTTTTGGTCGTCTGGCTTCCCGCCTTAGGCAGCACGATTTCGATCGCGTTCGAAGTAATGACCGTCGCCGAAAGCATAAAAAAGAGCAACAACAGGAAGATGATGTCCGTCATCGAGGCCATCGAAAATTCCGCAGATACCTTATTTCGTCCTTGTAGGTTCATATTCCGGGCTTTTAGTTAATTAAAATACCTCCGTACATACAAAACGAAGTTTATTCGGCCGGCTCGCTGAGCAGGTCGAGAAAATCCGCAGCGGTCACCTCGATGCTGTTGACCACTTTCTGGATGCGGCCTACCAGCAAGTTGTAGAATATAAAGGCCATAATACCCACGATAAGCCCGGCCACCGTAGTGGTCATAGCCGTGGAGATACCGCCCGAAAGGTCGCCTATTTCTACCTGTCCTCCGGCATTGGCCATCGACTGGAACGCGATGACCATTCCGACCACCGTCCCGAGGAACCCGAGCATCGGCGCCATACCGGCTATCATCGCCAGGCGGCTGATGTTGCCCTCCAGGGTGTATATTTCCAGTTTACCGGTATTCTCGATCGCGGTGGATATATCCTCCAGCGGTTTGCCGATCTTGTTGATCCCTTTTTTCATGATGCGGGATTCCACGGTGTTCTCCCGGTCGCAGGCCGCTTTGGCCTCGCCCAGTTTCCCGGCGGAAACCAAAGTCCGGATCGTATCCGTAAAACGCGGATCGTACTTAGCCGCCCGTTTGATCAGGGAAGACCGCTCTACGAAAATGTATACGGCCAGGATGGACATGACAAATTCCATCGCGATGATCACGATCCCGCTCCAACCTCCGCTGACGATCATGTCCCATACGGTCTGGGTCTTCACTACCGGCATATCGGATGCCAGTCCGTTGGCCACGGCCTGCGAGAGACTGTCCGTCACGGCAGTGGCCGCATTGAGTAAAAACGCTGTAATCATAATTCAGTATGTGTTTTTTCGTAATTATTTAGCGGAGGCGCGGCGCTGTTTGAAAAGCGGGCGGTCGCCCATGAAATCGGCAACTTTCTCGCCGATCTTTTTGATCTTGCGCTCCGAAGAAATATTCATCAGCACCTCGTCGATCAGGGCTACGACCGTTTCCATATCCTTTTCCTTCAGTCCGCGGGTCGTGATCGCCGCCGAACCCACCCGGATACCGGAGGTGACGTACGGGGATTTGTCGTCGAAAGGCACCATGTTTTTGTTTACCGTGATGTCGGCCTTTATCAAGGCGTTCTCGGCATCTTTACCGGTAATACCCTTGTTGCGCAGGTCGATGAGCATCATATGGTTGTCCGTACCGCCGGAAACCAGGTCGTAACCTCGCTCCACAAACGCCTTGGCCATAGCGGCGGCGTTCTGCTGCACGGCCAGCGCATAGCGGAAGAACTCGTCGGAGAGGGCTTCGCCGAAAGAAACGGCCTTGGCGGCGATCACGTGTTCCAGCGGGCCTCCCTGGTTGCCCGGGAATACGGCCGAATTGACGAGCGAGGACATCATCCGCACCTGACCTTTCGGGGTCTTCAGGCCGAACGGGTTTTCAAAATCCTTACCCAGCAGGATCATCCCTCCGCGGGGGCCGCGCAAGGTCTTGTGTGTCGTGGTGGATACCACGTGGCAGTGCGGGATCGGATCGCTCAGCAGCCCTTTGGCGATCAGACCGGCCGGGTGCGAAATATCGGCGAACAGGAAAGCACCCACACTATCGGCGATCTCACGGAAACGTTTGAAGTCCATGTCGCGGGAATAGGCGGAAGCGCCGGCCACGATCATTTTCGGTTTTTCCCGCAGGGCAGTCTCGGCCACTTTATCGTAGTCTATACGGCCCGTTTCTTTTTCCACTCCGTAGAAAGAGGTCTTGTACAGCTTGCCGGAGAAATTCACCGGGGAACCGTGCGTGAGGTGTCCGCCGTGCGAGAGGTCGAAGCCCAGTATCTTGTCGCCCGGCTGGAGGAATGCGGCATACACGGCCGCATTGGCCTGCGAGCCGGAATGCGGCTGTACGTTGGCGTACTCGGCCCCGAAAAGAGCTTTGGCACGGTCGATAGCCACAGTCTCCACCTGGTCTACCACTTCACAGCCCCCGTAATAACGCGCACCGGGATAACCCTCGGCGTATTTGTTGGTCAGGATGGAACCCATGGCTTCCAACACCTGGTCGCTTACGTAGTTTTCGGAGGCGATCAGCTCGATGCCATCTGTCTGGCGTTCGCGCTCGTCCTCTATCAGGTCAAAGATCAGCTTGTCTCTCTTCATGACGTTTTATTTTGTTTGTTTATCGATTTTTAGAAAGAATATACCCATTTTTTAGATTCCTGCGGCGAAATCCACGTACTCCCGGGCGCTGCGTTCCAGCAGTTCGGCAGGCGTTCCGTCCTCTGCCCCGTACAGGGCATAGAAAGATCTGTATTCGGCATCCACATACCGACACAATGTTTCAAACGGCCACAGCAGTTCCTCCAGCGAATGGCCGTATTTGCCCTCGGAGCCGAAATCTTCTTTTTTGATTCCGGCCGACACGGCCAGCGCCACCTTGCGGCCGCGCATTTTGTCCGCCTCCGCCTGCGGGCCGAAAGCCCAGCCGAAAGCCAGCACTTCGTCCATCCATTTCTTGAGCAGCGAAGGGCAGCCAAACCAGTAGATGGGGAACTGGAGCAAAAGGGCCCCGTGGGCCTCCACCAGCGCCTGTTCCTTTTTCACGTCTATATTTCCGGCCGGATAGGCTTCGTACAGACGGTGTACGGTAAATTTTGCAGGGTGTTTTTCCAGTTCTTGCGCCCATCTTTTGTTGATGACGGACTTTTCGAGGTTCGGATGGGTAACGATTACAAGGGTCTTCATCGGCCTGTCTTATGCGGGATTGATTTTGTTTCGGTACTATGAACGTTAGTAAAGTGCCAAATTTACGAATTTCAGCTTTTAAATCTACCATCGCGCGGAATAATATTTCGCCCATCTGCCCTCGGCCCCGGACAAAATGACGCAAAAACGCCGGCAATGGATTTGCACAGCCTGAAAAAATGTCATAAATTACATCCCGGCACGGTCTTTGCTCCTTGACAGACATACGAAAATAATACCCAAACGACATATGGATTTCAACAATTTTACCACTAAATCACAGCAGGCTATCCAGAAGGCCCAGATGATCGCCACCGATAAGGGGAACCCCCAGATCGAGAACGTGCACATCCTGGAGGGCATCTTCGATACGGACCAGAGCGTACTGCCTTTCCTGCTGGGCAAGACCGGCGTGAACGCCGAAGACTTCCGCCGCCAGGTGGGAGTCATCATCGATACGCTCCCCAAAGTATCGGGCGGCGAGGTATACCTCTCGCGCGATGCATCCAAAATGCTGACCGATGCCCAGAGCATCGCCACCCAGATGGGCGACCAGTTCGTCACGGTGGAGCACATGATCCTGGCCATGCTCAAAGGCTCGGACGAAACAGCCAAGCTGTTCCGCCAGAACAACATCAGCGAAAAAGACCTGAAAACGGCCATCGAAGAACTCCGCAAAGGGGAACGGGTGACCAAACAGAACCAGGAGGACACCTACCAGTCCCTCGAAAAATACGCCAAAAACCTCAACGAACTGGCCCGCGAGAACAAACTGGACCCCGTCATCGGCCGCGACGAAGAAATACGGCGCGTGCTGCAGATCCTCACCCGCCGCACCAAGAACAACCCTATCCTCATCGGTGAACCGGGCGTGGGCAAAACAGCCGTAGCCGAAGGCCTGGCGCACCGGATCGTCAGCGGGGACGTGCCTCAGAACCTGCTGGACAAGACCATCTACTCGCTCGATATGGGCGCGTTGGTGGCCGGCGCCAAATACAAAGGGGAATTCGAGGAACGCCTTAAATCGGTCGTAAAAGAAGTGAGCGAATCCGAAGGGAGCATCATCCTGTTCATCGACGAGATACACACCCTGGTAGGGGCCGGAGGAGGCGAAGGCGCCATGGACGCCGCCAATATCCTCAAGCCCGCCCTGGCCCGCGGCGAGCTCCGCTCCATCGGTGCCACCACCCTGAACGAATACCAGAAATACTTCGAAAAGGACAAGGCACTCGAACGCCGTTTCCAGAAGGTACTGATCGAAGAGCCCGACTACGAGGCGACGGTATCCATCCTGCGCGGGATCAAGGACAAATACGAAGCGCACCACCATATCCGCATCAAGGACGACGCTATCATCGCCGCAGTGGAGCTTTCCACCCGATACATTACCGACCGGTTCCTGCCGGACAAAGCCATCGACCTGATCGACGAGGCCGCCTCGCGCCTGCGGATGGAGATGAACTCCAAACCGGAAGAACTGGACAACCTCGACCGCCGCATCATGCAGCTCGAGATAGAGATCGCGGCCATCAAACGCGAAAAGGATAAAGCCAAACTCGAATCCCTGGGTCAGGAACTGGCCAACCTGCAGGAGGAGCGCAAAGGCGTGGAAGCCAAATGGCGCCTCGAAAAACAGATGGTCGACGACATCCAGGGCACGATGAAAAAAATCGAGGACCTCAAGTTCGAAGCCTCAGAAGCCGAACGCGCCGCCGACTTCGGCCGGGTGGCCGAGATCCGCTACGGCAGCCTGAAAGAGGCGCAGGAAAAACTGAAAGCCCTCAACGACGAGTTCAAAACGATGCAGGCCGACGGCAAAGCCCTGATCAAAGAGGAAGTGGACGCCGAAGACATCGCCGAGGTCGTTTCCAAATGGACCGGCATCCCGGTGAAAAAGATGCTGGCCTCCGACCGCGAAAAACTCCTCCACCTGGAGGAAGACCTTCACCGCCGCGTGATCGGTCAGAACGAGGCTATCCGGGCCGTGTCGGACGCGGTGCGCCGCAGCCGGGCCGGGCTTCAGGACCCGCAGAAACCCATCGGCAGCTTCCTTTTCCTGGGGACTACCGGCGTGGGTAAGACCGAGCTGGCCAAAGCGTTGGCCGAACTGTTGTTCAACGACGAAAAGGCGATGATCCGTATCGACATGTCCGAATACCAGGAGAAACACTCCGTCAGCCGGTTGGTCGGCGCGCCTCCGGGATACGTAGGCTACGACGAAGGCGGACAGCTCACCGAAGCGGTACGCCGCCACCCGTACAGCGTCGTCCTGTTCGACGAGATCGAAAAAGCGCACCCCGATACGTTCAACATCCTGCTCCAGGTACTGGACGACGGACGCCTGACAGACAACAAAGGCCGCACGGTGGACTTCAAGAACACGATCATCATCATGACGTCCAACATGGGTTCGCACCTGATCATGGAAGCGCTCGAAGGCGTGCAAAAACCCAGTGAGGAATTGCTCGAAAAGACCAAGCTCCAGGTATTCGAGCTACTGAAACAACAGATACGGCCGGAGTTCCTCAACCGGATCGACGAGATCATCATGTTCACTCCGCTTACCCGGGAGGATGTGAAGGACATCGTCAAACTCCAGATACACCGCCTGGCCTCGATGCTGGGCAAACGCGATATCCGCCTGGAAGCCGAAGACAGCGCCCTGAACGTGATGGCCGACCAGGGTTACGACCCGCAGTTCGGCGCACGGCCTATCAAACGGGTGATCCAGCGCGACCTGATGAACGAACTTTCCCGCCAGATACTCGAAGGGAAGGTCGAACCGAAAGACACGATCGTCGTAAAAGGCGACGGGGACAAATTGGTCTTTGAAAACAAAGGGGCGTAACCCCACTGCTCCCTGCCGCAAAAAAGCCCGCCAATTTTGGCGGGCTTTTTTTGTATCAGTAGCGCATCGGCGTTTTATTCGGCCGGCAGGACGATCACGATCCGGGTGCCTCCCGTATAATCGGGATCGATATATATTTCCCCCGACAGCCGTTTTATCACGAGCTGGCATACGTAAAGCCCCAGCCCGTTGCCTTTGCTGAAAGTATCGAGTTTGGTGAACCGCCCGAACACTTCTTCGTGTTTCTCCGGGGGTATCCCGCTTCCGGTGTCCGTCACATCGAGTACCAGTTTATCCCCCTCTTTGCGGCAGCTTAATACGATACTTCCCTGCCGGGTAAATTTTGCGGCATTGTCCAGCAGGTTTTCCAGCACCAGCGCCAGATACCGGGCATGCGTAGGCACGATCAAAGACCCGGCGGGCATATTCATCCGGTATTCGACGCCCGGGATTTCCCGGGTGGACAAATGATCCATTGCCTGTCGGCATATACCGATGATATCCGCCGGCTTACGGGGCAGTTTTTCCTCCGAAACGTCGAGCGTGGAGACCTCCAGCATGTTATTGATCAGCGAGGTGAGCAGCGAAGCGCTGTCCCGTATCTCTTGGGGGAAACTCCGCCGGGTGTCTTCATCGAGGGTTTCATCCAACAAAAGGCCTGAAAAACCGACAATCGCGTTTAGGGGAGTACGTATCTCGTGGCACATCGAATTGATGAAGGCCGTTTTCAGTTTCTCGCTTTCCTCGGCCCGCAGTTTCAGCCGGGCCATCTCTTCCTTCATCCGCCGCTCTTTCCGAAGATGCAGGTACAGGTAAATGCAAAGCAAAATGACCAAGGTCAGCACGACCAGCAGGCCGATGAGCATCAGGCGCTTGTTCCGTATTTCCAACTGGGCGTTCTCGTAGGACAGCTTATCCATCCCGTATTCGACCTGGAGTTCCTTCAGCTTTTGCCGGGATGTTTCGGTCTCGAGGGAATCCTGCACATGGTTGGACAGTTTGAGGTACTCCAAAGCCTTTTGATAATCGCCCATCTGCTCATAGACCTGCGAACTGGTATTGTACAATGAAGGAAGATTATAGACTGCAAGCTGGGAGGCGTATTTTATGAGGCTGTCATTGTAGATAAGCCCATTTTTCCAATCCTCACGTATCAGGTAGTAATTGCCGATCGAAAGGAAGCAATTATACTTATCGGAAGGCTTATCCGAATCTTTGCACAATTCCAACAACCGGTCCAGGTAATACTCGGTCTGCTCCTGGGGCATGAACTCTACATTGAACAGGATCGTCGTGTAAATAAGGATATAAAAATCGTCCATCGGATAGAACGGGCGCGTATCCTTATAGTACTGGTCGAAATAGCGCTCCTGCAGACGAATAACCTCATCCAGTAAAGCGATGGACTGTGCATTCTTCTTGAGAGGCGAATAAGTCTTCGCCAGGCGGCGCATGGTCAAACTCTGATACCGAAACCCCTCTTTAAATGGCAGTTTGCGGGCCAACCCGACCGCATCGGCCAGGTAAGGCACCGCTTCGGCGTATTTGTCCTGGGCCAAAAAGCTAACTCCGAGGCTGTATGCAGTCTCTATCTGCCTGTAAAGGCTTTCTTTATCCCCCTTTTTTGCGCGGTATTCTTTTAGTTTTTCTTCGACAACCTTGTCATTTTTTCCTATCTGCACCTCGAAATAGAATGTGGTCATCGAAAGGTAACAAAGCCACATATCCCTATCCTCGGGAGGGGCCAAGCGCTCGACTTGGGAAAAATAGTACCGGGCTGAATCCTGCTGGTCCGAAATCACATAAGCTATCACAAGGTCGCTCAAAGCCTCCAGCGCCACATCGTTTTTTCCGGCCGCCTGCGCTTTTTCGGACAGCAACCGCAAATACTTCTTTTCGTCGGGCATCTCGCAGGTCAAATCTGCCAGGTCCCGGTACAGGACGAGTTGTTTGTCGACGGAAGTTTCTGTAGATAAAACGTGGAGTAAACTATCCTTTGCATCGGGAGCAGCCCAGGCATCGGTTTGCCCGAACAGACTCAGCAGCAGGAATATGGCGGAAAACCGCATTTTGGCAAGCATAGTGATTCAGATTTCGGGAGCGAAAATAGTCTTTTTCCCACGCGAAAACAATAGTTTATCCCTTTTTTCAAAATAAATCGGAGCCTGCCCCCCGGCGGCCCGGTAAAACAATTATTCCTTAAAAATAAAGGCTTAGTTTTAAGAAAATTTGAGGCTTTTTTATCCCGGAAAAAGCTAACTTTGCTCCATTGCATAAAAATCAATCCGGATCAAAACTCAAATCATAAAATCCATTATGGCAAACACATTACCCCAACCGTTTACCCCGCCTTACGAAATAGACCCCCGTTTTGAAAAAAGCGTGGCTTATTTTTCCATGGAATTCGCCATCGATCAAAGTCTGAAGATATATTCCGGCGGCCTCGGTTTCCTGGCTGGCTCGCACATGCGCAGCGCCTACCAACTCCGACAGAACCTCACCGGCATCGGCATCCTGTGGAAGAACGGTTATTACGACCAGCGCCGCAATCCCGACCAGACGATGCAGGTAAGTTTCGAGGAAAAGATCTATAAATTCCTCACCGATACGGGTATCAAGTTCACGCTGGACATCAACCATACCCCGGTCTGGGTAAAAGCATACTATCTGGATCCGAAGATATTCGGCACCGCCCCCCTGTTCCTTCTCACCACAGACCTGGAAGAAAACGACTTTCTGGGCCGTTCCACCACCTTCCGCCTGTACGATTCCGATCCGCAGGCCAAAGTAGCCGCCTCCATCGTACTGGGACGCGGAGGCATCAAACTGTTGGAACAGCTGGGTTACGAGCCGGATATCATCCACCTGAACGAAGCCCATGGCGTATCGGCCGCCTTTGCCCTGTATGAGAAATACGGCAATGTGGAAGACGTTAAAAAACATATGGTCTTCACCACCCACACCCCGGAAGAAGCCGGAAACGAAAAGCATCCGTTCGATATGCTGGCCAATCTGAGTTTCTTCGGCAACGTACCTTTGGACACCGCCCGGGAAATATCCGGCGTGAAAGACGGCGTATTCAACCATTCGCTGGCCGCCCTGCGCATGAGCCACCTTGCCAACGGGGTGTCCAAACTTCACGGCGAAGTATCCCGCCATATGTGGGAACACAACGAAGGCATCCCGCCTATCACCCATGTAACCAACGCCCAGAACAAATCCTTCTGGACCGACTATATTCTGGAACAGGCCCGGGTGACAGGCAACGAACTGCTGCTCACCGCCCGGAAGAGCGCCCTGAAAAAGAGTCTCTTCGACTACGTGGCCGATCAGTGCGGGACTATCCTCGACCCCCAGGCGCTCACTATTGTGTGGGCCCGGCGTTTTGCCGAATACAAGCGCCCCGACCTGCTTACCCGGGATATGGAGCGTTTCCGGCGCCTGTTGGAAAATACCAAAACCCCCGTGCAGATCATTTGGGCAGGCAAACCCTACCCGTCCGACTACGGGGCCATCAGCCTGTTCAATAAACTGGTGGACATGTCGAAACACTACAAGAATATGGCTGTACTGGTGGGTTACGAACTGTGGCTCTCCCGCAAACTCAAACTGGGAGCCGATATCTGGCTGAACAATCCCCGCATCACCCGTGAAGCATCCGGTACTTCCGGCATGACCGCCGCCATGAACGGAGCCATCAATTTCTCCACCTACGACGGATGGATCCCGGAATTTGCCAAGGACGGCGTCAATTCGTTCATCATCCCTCCGCAGGACTTCAAACTTCCTCCTTACGAGCAGGATACGCGGGACATGGACAATATGTTCGACATCCTGGAGAACAAGATCATCCCGATGTATTACGAGAACCGCAACGGGTGGACCCAAATGATGCTCGCCTCGATGAACGATGTGGTGCCGTTCTTCGACTCGGCCCGCATGGTCACTGAATATTACGAAAAGATATACAACGCGCCTGAAGAATAATTTTCTATGCGGTAAAACAAAAGCCCGTCTTTCCAGACGGGCTTTTTTATTTGTTCATTCCTGCAAATTTGTGGATAAAATCCCCGGAAGGACTGCCCGTCAGCCGTATTTTTTTGCTAAATTTGCTGTCCTGAAAAACAGAAAAACCGAAATACATTGGATAGAAAACCTATCATCGCCGTAGACGGCGTGTCCGGATCGGGAAAAAGTTCCATCGCCCGGGCGATCGCCAAAAAGTACGGCCTTTTATACATAGATACCGGCGCCATGTACCGGGCCGTGACTTATTATGCCATGCGCAAGAACTACCTGTCGCAGGGCGAATTCCTCAAGAACCTCCTGATCGCCGACCTGAACAAGATCAAGATCGATTTTGCCCCGAACGGCCATACCTTGTTGGACGGCGAGGATGTGGAAGAGGCAATCCGGTCGATGGAAGTCTCCGAGAACGTCAGCTTGGTATCCACTGTTCCGGAAGTCCGGATGGCGATGGTGTTGCTCCAGCGCGGTGTCTCCCGCGACCATGGTATCGTCATGGACGGCCGCGACATCGGTACAGTTGTATTCCCGGAGGCGGACGTAAAACTATTCATCGTCTCCGATCCCCGCGTACGGGCCGAACGCCGCTATAAGGAACTAAAAAACAAAGGCGTGGAGGTGAACTTCGACGAAGTTCTTGAAAACATCACCGCCCGGGATTACACCGATTCGCACCGGGAAATATCTCCTTTGGTCAAAGCCCCCGATGCCGTAGAGGTCGACAACTCTGCCCTCACTATCGAGCAGCAGAACGCCAAAATAGACGCTATCATCGACGCAAAGCTAAAAAAATATTAAAAGAGCCTTTTTACAGGCTTTTTTGAGTTGCTGTAATACAATAATTGTCAATCACATATATTACAGAAAACCCCTCTGAACGTACCAGAAGCCTGTGAGACAAAAAATGTGAATTAAAATTTACTTAAAATTGCACATTGCACGCATTATTTTGTAACTTTGTCTATACAAAAGAATAACAATCAAAATTTTTATTAATATGAAAAAACTAAGTGTAAAAACATTGGCTCTGGCTGGATCCGCTGCCCTACTGATGGTGGGCTGTAACAGCTGGAAAGACATGGCCCAGGATTACTACACGGTAACTCCGGATCCTCTGGTTGTCAAAGGCGGACAAGTAAGCTTTGACATCAACGGCCAGTTCCCCGCTCAGGTTTTCAACCGGAAAGCGGCTCTTGAACTTACCCCCAACCTTATGTATGCTAACGGAACGACCGCATTCGAATCGGTTGTTTACCAGGGCGAAAAATATCCCGGCAACTACACCGTGATCCCTTACGCCGAAGGCAAATCCGTTTCCTATTCGAATTCTACGGCTTACAACCCCGACATGGCACAGTCCGAACTGGTGGTCAACGTAGTAGGTCTGAAGGGTAATAAAATGAAAGAACTCGGCGCCATCAAGATCGCCGACGGTGTGATCGCTACCGAAACGATGGTCAAGAACGACTTCAAAGCAGTTGTCGCTCCGACCAACTTCGTACGCGACACGCAGGCTTCGCAGAGCGCCCTGATCCACTTCCTGGTGAACTCTTCTTACGTGCGTCCCGCACAGCTGAAGAATGCCGGATACCTGGCCCTGCTCGAGTTCGTAAAACAGTCCGTAAAGGATACCAACCTGGTGATCAACTCCGTGGATTTCATCGGACACGCATCTCCTGAAGGTGAAGCTACCCTGAACGAAAACCTGTCCATCGACCGTGCGAAAGCTGTTGAGGCTTATGCCAAGAAAGAGATCAAGAAATACAAAATCGCCGGCGAAAATGCCGCTTCTTTCTACAGCGAAAAGGGTGAAGGAGCCGACTGGGATGGTTTCTTCGACCTGCTGGCCAATTCTAACATGACCGACAAGGCGATGATCAAACGCACCCTGGACGGCGAGCCTCTGCTTGCTACCAAGGAAGCTACCCTCAAGAGCCTCGAAAGCACCTATGCCGAGATCCGCGACCAGATCCTTCCCGAACTCCGTCGTACGGAGATCAAGGTGAACTACACCATCATCGGTAAGACCGACGCTCAGATCCTGGCTCTGGCCAAGAATGACCCGTCCAAACTGACGGCCAACGAACTGATGCACGCCGCTACCCTGACGCAGAACGCCGACGAGCAGCTCGCATTCTACAAGAGCATGGTTTCCCTGTTCCCGAACGACTACCGCGGATACAACAACGAAGCTATCCTGCTGTGGGTGAAGGGCGACAAAGCCGCTGCCAAAGCTCTCTTCGAGAAAGCTTACAACGTAGAGGCCAACGCCGTAACGAAGAACAACATCGGTGTAGTGAAAGCCGACGAGAACGCCAACGGCGCTGCTCTGGAGCTCTTCAAAGCTTCCGACACTCCCGAGGCTACCTACAACCAGGGCGTACTGGCTATCAAGGCCGGTAACTATGCTCAGGCTGTGGCCATGACCAAAGGATACGATACTTTCAACGCTGCCCTGGCTCAGGTACTCAACGGCAACCCGAAAGCCGCTATCAGTACCCTCGACAAGATGGATTGCGACTGCGCTTCGATGCTCTACCTGAAAGCTATCGCTTATGCCCGCGACGGACAGAACGCCAAAGCTAAGGCTACCCTGGCTGAGCTCGCTCAGAAAGACGCTGCCATGGCTGCCAAGGCCCAGAAAGACCTTGAGTTCCGCAACCTATAATGACTAACGGTCTTTGACCGCAGAGCCCCGCCAAATGGCGGGGCTCTTTTTTATCTTCCCATCCCACAAAAAATGCCCGGCCGAATTGGCCGGGCGTTTTATATACATCGCCTTTTTCTTTTTACTCTTCCAGACGGACACCGACCGGACAATGATCCGAACCCGCCACATCCTGCAGGATAAACGCGTCCTTCACCCGGGGCATCAGCTCCTGTGACGCCAGGAAATAATCGATCCTCCAGCCCACGTTCCGGCTGCGGGCTCCGCCACGATAGCTCCACCAGGAGTATTCGCCTTTTTTGTCCGGATAGAAATAGCGGAACGTATCGACCAGCCCGTTCTGTAAATAACGGTCCATCCCGTCGATCTCCGCCTGCATATAGCCGGCGGACTTATTGTAGTTGGCTGCCGGATTGGCCAGATCGATACTGGTATGCGCCACGTTCATATCTCCGCAAACGAGTACCGGCTTCTTTTTTTCCAACCCTTTCAGGAAATCGTAAAAGGCACGGTCCCACTCCTGCCGGTAACCCAGGCGCAGAAGTTCGGCCCCGGAATTGGGCGTATATACGTTTACCAGATAAAATCCGGGGAATTCCGCTGTAATGACGCGCCCCTCGGCATCGTGTTCTTTCAGGCCTATGTCGTACGTCACGTTCAAAGGAACTTCTTTTACGGCTATAGCCGTTCCGGAATACCCTTTCCGGTCGGCCGAATTGGCATAGATCGTATAACCGAGCATGCTTTGCAGGGCCTCGCGAACCTGGCCCGGTTCGGCCTTAGTCTCCTGGAAGCACAGCACGTCCGCATCGACCCGGTCTATGAAACTGTAAAAATCCTTTTTCACTACGGCGCGCACGCCGTTGACATTCCATGAAATAAGCTTCATCGTTTTTCCGTTTAAATTTTTCCAAATATAGCAAAAGCCGAGCACAATCGTTGAGAGTTTGCTCTCATTAGATTGCCGAGGCGCAGCCTATATTATGCAAATATAGTGAAAGCTGAGAGCCATGAAAACTTGCTTTCGAATTGCCGAAGCGCATCCTATGTTATGCAAATATAGGCAAATCCCCGAATAATCCGCAGCCGAAACCACCCAGGGCCGCTTATGGTGAAAGCTTTCAACTTTTTGCCACACTTAGGCATTCTTTTGCCGTTCTTAAGACAACTTTTGGTATTTTTGTGGGAAACAAAAATACGGACCACCTTTTCCCCGGAACCAGACATTGAGCCAAGAAAACCAGCGCACCATTACCTTACAGGAAGTATCGCCCGCCGAATTTTTCGGCGAGAACAACAACAAGCTCCGCATCCTCTCGTCCTATTTCCCCAAACTGAAGATCATCGGCCGGGGAAACGAGCTCATCGCCATGGGCGAGGATGAAGTGCTGGACCAGTTCGAAAAGAAAGTGGACCGTCTCTGCTCTTATCTTCACCGGTACAACGCCCTGCCCCGCATCGCTATCGAACGTATTCTGGAAAGCGACACCGACCAGGAAAAAGCCCGGCAGGCAAAAGACGGAGTGATCCTCCACGGTTCCTCAGGACAGCCGATAAAGGCCCATAGTGCCAACCAGCAGAAAATGGTTGATTTGATCGACGATCACGACCTGCTTTTTGCTGTCGGCCCGGCCGGAACGGGAAAAACTTACACCGGCGTAGCACTGGCCGTACGGGCCCTGCGCGATAAGGAAGTCAAACGCATCATCCTCACCCGCCCCGCTGTTGAAGCGGGCGAGAACCTGGGTTTCCTCCCCGGCGACGTAAAGGAAAAACTCGACCCTTACCTCCAGCCCCTGTACGATGCCCTGCGCGATATGATCCCGGCCGAAAAACTATCCGCCCATCTCGAAAAAGGCGTGATACAGATCGCTCCGCTGGCCTACATGCGCGGACGGACGCTGGATCATGCGTTCGTCATCCTCGACGAAGCGCAAAACACCACGCCCATGCAAATGAAAATGTTCCTCACCCGTATGGGGCCCAATGCCAAGTTCATCGTCACGGGCGACCCGGGCCAGGTGGACCTGCCGCCCCGGCAGAAATCCGGACTGGAACAGGTGCTGAAAATACTCCCCGGCATAAAGGGCATCGCGCTGGTGGAACTGAACGAAAAGGATGTGATACGCCACCATTTGGTAAAAGATATTATAAAAGCTTATAAAACCATCGAATAACATGTCATCAAACGCTTTGAAAGAGACCGGCTTCCGCCTCCCGGGACAAAAATCGCTTTACCGCGGAAAAGTACGGGACGTCTATACGCTCGAAAACGATATCATGGTCATGGTCGCTACCGACCGCATCTCAGCCTTCGATGTGGTGCTGCCCGAAGCCATCCCCTACAAAGGACAGGTCCTCAGCCTCATTGCCACACGCTTTATGGAGCTCACCCGGGATATCATCCCCAACTGGATCATCGGCACCCCTCACCCGGCCGTGACCGTGGGCAAACGCTGCGATCCTTTCAAAGTGGAAATGGTGATCCGGGGGTACCTCTCCGGACATGCCTGGCGGGAATACAAAGCCGGACACCGGACTCTCTGCGGAGTGACGCTGCCCGAAGGACTGAAAGAGAACGACAAACTCCCCCATCCTATCATCACTCCCACGACCAAGGAAGATTTAGGGTCCCACGATGAGGACATCTCCCGCGAAAGCATCCTTTCCCGTGGTATCGTCGGGGAAAAGGATTACGCTGCCCTGGAAGAATACACGTACCGGCTTTTCGAACGGGGAACCGAAGTGGCTGCTTCGCGCGGGCTCATCCTGGTGGATACTAAATACGAATTCGGAAAAGACGTAAACGGGGTTATCACCCTGATCGACGAAATACACACCCCGGACTCTTCCCGCTATTTCTATGCGGACGGATATGCCGACCGCCAGGCGAAAGGCGAACCCCAGAAACAACTGTCCAAAGAGTTCGTGCGCGAATGGCTGATGGCGGAAGGGTTCCAGGGACAGGCCGGGCAGAAGATTCCCGAAATGACCCCCGAAGTAGTGGCCGGTATCTCGGCCCGTTACATCGAACTGTACGAGCATATCATGGGTGAAAAATTCACCGGGGAGAGCACCGAAGGCATCGAAAAGAAAACCGTAGACTTCCTCGCTCGTCTATGATGGATTTCCTGGTCGAATACGGCGCCTGGGGGCTGTTCATCGCTTCCTTTTTGGCAGCCACCATCCTGCCGATGGCCTCGGAGATCGTCTTGATAGGCGTTATCGCAGCCGGTGTCGACCCGTGGACAGCCCTCTGGGCAGCCTCGATAGGCAATACGCTGGGGGGCATGACGAGCTATTTCCTCGGGTATTTTTTCGAAATCAAAAAAGTCTGCGGATGGTTCGGGGTAAAACCCGAGAAACTCGACCGGATGTATCCCTATGCCCACCGGTACGGATACCTTTTGGGATTTTTGGGTTTTATGCCCGTCATCGGCGACGTGGTGATGATCGCGCTGGGATCTCTACGAAGTTCATGGTTCGGCACCCTGATCACCTCAGCCGCCGGAAAAACACTCCGGTATTATCTCATCGTCTTTACCCAACTGAAAATAACGGGGGCATAACCCCACGACCTCTTTCCTGTTTGAAAAAAGCAGGCTGAATCTACTGCCATGAATACTGCAAATGACATCCTTCGCCGGTACTGGGGGCACGATGCCCTGCGGCCGGCCCAGCAGAAGGCTATCGGAGCGGTCATGGAAGGGCGGGATACGCTGGCCATCCTGCCCACCGGAGGCGGTAAATCGGTGTGCTACCAGATACCCGCCTTATTGCTGCCCGGGGTGACGCTCGTCGTATCGCCGCTCATCGCCCTGATGGAAGACCAAGTGAAAGCTTTGACTAAAAAAGGCATTCCGGCCGCCTACATCAATAGCACCTTGCCTTATCCGGAAATACAATCCCGGCTGGACCAGGCGTCAGGAGGAAATATCCGTATCCTATACATTACTCCCGAGCGCATCGCTACGGAAAATTTCGAGCAGGCGGCCCGTTACATGAACGTCTCGCTCATCGCCGTTGACGAAGCCCATTGCATCTCGGAATGGGGTCACGACTTCCGCCCGGCCTATCGTAACATCGCCGGGCTCCGGAAACTTTTTTCCGCGCCCGTTATCGCCCTGACGGCCACCGCCACCCGGAAGACCGCTACGGACATCTGCCAAAGCTTATCTTTCGGATCCGATTTTGAGATAGTCCTTGAATCCCTTCGCCGGGCGAACCTGACCTACCGGGCTACCGAAAGCAATTCCTGTACGGAAGATTTGCTGAATATCCTCCGGCAGGACACCGGTACAGCCATCGTCTATTGCGGTACGCGGGCCGAAGTCCTCGCAACCGCTCACCTGCTGGAAAAAAACGGAATATCCGCCACACAATATCACGCCGGGCTGGCCGCAGCTGTGCGCTCCCGGGCGCTTTCCCAATGGATGGGCGGCGAAAAAAGGGTTATGGTAGCCACCAACGCCTTTGGCATGGGAATAGACAAAGCCGACGTGCGTACCATCGTACACCGTTACATCCCCCCCTCCCCGGAAGATTATTTTCAACAGGCCGGACGGGTAGGCCGCGACGGACTCCCCGGCAAAGCGATCGTCCTGTACGACCGAAAGGCTGTCTCCACAATGAAACGCCTGAGTGGGAGCACCCCGGATGCCCGGCACGTACTGGCCGTATACCGGTCGTTATGCGCCTTTTTGCATATCGGGGAAGGCGAATTGCCCGCGGGGGACGCCCTGTTCCCTCCGGACGATTTTTACCGGTTCTGCGGCAAAGACCCGGCTGAAATACGGGCGGCGCTGGCTGTATTGGTCCGTTCGGGAATCATCCGTTTTTCGGACAGTGAAAATCCCTGTCTCTTATACACATCTGACGCTGCCGACGA
>CALJDR010000072.1 GCA_938023515.1 uncultured Flavobacteriales bacterium | reverse complement strand
GTGCAAAGATAATACCTTTTTTCTACCCTTTCCAAATGTTTTTGACGAAATTTTCGATAAAATTTTCACTCATTTGAAAACCTGCATTTTCCACAAAAACTCCTGGTTTTTCAGCAGAGCAGGACGACAAAGATACGGTCAAAAAATGCTTCCCACCAAATTTTTTTTGAAAATTTTCTTTATTCCAAGGTAACCTGCGGAATGGCATCCATAAGGCGCTGCGTGTAGGGCGATTGTGGATTTTTATAAACTACATCGGTGCGCCCGTATTCTACGATCTGCCCCCCCTGCATGACGGCCAAGTGGTCGGACATATACTGTACCACGCTTAAGTCATGGGATATAAAGAGGTAGGTAAACCCGTAATCGTCTTTCAGGTCGTTGAGCAGATTGAGTACCTGCGCCTGTACCGATACGTCGAGAGCCGAAACGGATTCGTCACATATAATAAAGGAGGGTTTGAGCACCAAGGCCCTCGCGATCCCGATGCGTTGGCGCTGGCCGCCCGAAAACTGGTGAGGATAGCGGGAAGATACATCGGGGGACAATCCCACTTTTTTCAGCAGTTCTGCAATATGTTCCTTACGCTGTTGGTCGTTATCCAGTATTCCGTGCACCCGCATCGGTTCGATAAGGGCCTCTCCGACGCTGAGCATGGGATTCAGAGAAGCAAACGGGTCCTGGAAAATGATCTGTATATCCCGGCGGAGACTCATCAGTTCTTTGGGAGAGAGTTTGGTTATATCCTTACCCCGGTAAAACACCTCTCCCTCGCTCGGAGGGTCGAGCATGAGTATGGCCCGGGAAAGGGTGCTTTTACCGCATCCGCTTTCACCGACCAAACCCAGCGTCTCCCCTTTATATATGTCGAGATTTACATCCTGTACCGCCCGGGTAATGTCGCGGCTCCGGTCGCTGCGGAACCATTTGGACACTCCGCGTATCCGCAACAGCGGAGCACGTTGTTCTACTTCTGCCTCCCGGGCAATGATCTGGTCTTCAGTCAAAGGGGCCCCTTCCGGCATTTTGCCGTCCATAAAATCCGCTACGACCGGCAACCGGTTGACTTTCTGCCCCAATTTGGGGCGGCAGGCCAGCAAACCTTTGGTGTAGGGGGATTGCGGATTGGAAAATATTTCTTTTTTTGTTCCTTTCTCTTCGACCCGGCCGTGGTACATTACTAATACCTCGTCGGCGATCTCGGAAATAAGGGCCAAGTCGTGGGTAATAAAGATAATGGCCATTTCGGTCGTACGGCTTATCTCGGACAACAGGTTGACGATCTCTTTCTGTACCGTCACGTCGAGCGCCGTGGTCGGCTCGTCGGCGATAATCACGTCCGGTTTGCAGGCAATGGCCATCGCGATGACCACACGCTGTTTTTGTCCGCCGGATATCTGGTGGGGATAGGAATTGTAAATACGTTCGGGATCGGGGAGCTTTACCTGGCCGAAAAGCTTGAGCACCTCGGCTTTCCGCTGGGAAGCGGTCATTTTGGTATGTATCTTCAGTACCTCTTCCACTTGGGCGCCACACCGCTGCACGGGATTCAGCGCGCTCATCGGCTCCTGAAAAATCATCGTAATCCGCTCGCCCCGCAACTTGCGGAAACGTTTTTCGGGCAACGTCGCCAGATCGAGTACCTCGTCCCCCTGGCGAAAAAGGATTTCTCCGCCGGATATCTTCAGGTTGGGGTTCAGAAGGCCGGTAATGGCATAGCAGGTAATGGATTTCCCGCTGCCGGATTCGCCTACGATGCCCAGCACCTTTCCTTTTTTCAGGGAAAAGCTCACATCTTCCACCAACTGGCGGGCGGCCCCATCTTTCACGGTGCCGATGCCCAATCCGCGTACTTCGAGAATATTTCCTTCCTCCATAGAATGCCTACACACTTTTTGAAGTTACAAAATTAGGCAAGAAGAACATACCAATCATGACATTTTTTTATAAATTTGTTTGATTTCTTCGCATCCTCACAGATTTGGACAATTTAATAAACAAGAATTTATGGACTTAATAGTTTTGGAAGGCGATCCTCACATAGGCAAAACTGAAACTTTGAATATCGTTTATCAATTATTATTGCAGACAGGCTATACACAAATCCCAGGAAATTTCATCGATTTAGCCAACAATGATTTTCTGGACATTTTACAAGGAAAATTCAAAGTAGGCATCGTTACCCAAGGAGATTATGCCATAGGCCCTTGCTCTGTAAAAAATCATATATTGCATTTACAGAGCAAAGGGTGCGGTAAAGCAATTTGTGCTTGTACTTTGGGAGGGAGTAAACAAAAAATCAAAAATGCGATAGCCCTATATCCCCATATTACCATCTCGAAAATTGCCAATTCAAACATTTCCCTTCGACGAATAGATAATAATAAGGATGCCAATACCATTCTTGCATTGATATAAATATAACTTACTCTCAGATTTCATGGAAGATATAAAACAATACATCGAAAAGGAAAAATCCCGCATGCTCAACGAACTGTTCGCCATCCTGCGCATCCCCTCCATTTCGGCCGTGAGCGCCCATCAGAAAGATATGTACACTATGGCTAAAGTTTTGGCCGACAAATTCATCTCCGCCGGTGCGGATCGTGCCGAAGTCATGGAGACAGGCGGCCATCCGGCCGTATTTGCAGAGAAGATCCTCGGAAAGGACAAACCGACCGTCCTGGTGTACGGGCATTACGACGTACAACCCGTCGTCCCGCTGGAGCTCTGGGAAACCCCGCCGTTCGAGCCTGTAATCAAAAAGACCGCCCTCCATCCCGAAGGAGCCATCTTCGCCCGGGGGGCCAACGACGATAAAGGCCAGATGTACATGCACGTGCTGGCTTTCGAATACCTGATGAAAGCCGGGACACTGCCCTGCAATATTAAGTTCCTCATCGAAGGCGAAGAAGAGGCCGGATCGTCCCACCTCGACGCTTTCGTGCACGACCACGCCGACCTGCTGGCCTGCGATGTCGTATTGGTATCCGATACGACGATGGCCGGAAAGGAACAGCCGTCCGTGATGACCGGGCTGCGCGGGTTGTCGTATTTCGAGATCACAGTCAAAGGGCCTTCACGCGACCTGCATTCAGGGCACTTCGGTGGCGCCGTAGTCAACCCCTGCACCGTCCTGTGCCAAATGATCACCGCCCTGCACGACGATAAAAAACGGATCACCATTCCCCATTTTTACGACGACGTAGTGGAAGTAAGTCCGCAGGAACGTGCCGAAATGGACAAACTTCCCTTCGACATGGAGCGTTATAAAAATAATGTGGGTGTCCAGGAAGTCGCCGGAGAAGAGGGTTACAATACCCGGGAACGCGCCACTATCCGCCCGGCACTGGATGTGAACGGCATCTGGGGCGGTTACACCGGCGAGGGAGCCAAGACCATCCTGCCCGCCGAAGCCCATGCCAAAATATCCATCCGCCTGGTCCCGGACCAGGATCCGGAAAAAGTGAACAGGATGTTCGTGGATTATTTTAAATCGCTCGCCCCGGCAGGCGTCACAGTGGAAGTAACCCCTACCCAAGGGGCGTATCCATATGTTACCCCCGTTTCCGGGAAAGCCTACCGGGCCGCTGCCGACGCCCTGACAAAAGTCTATGGCAAACCGGCCGTACCGCTGTCTCTTATACACATCTGACGCT
>CALJDR010000071.1 GCA_938023515.1 uncultured Flavobacteriales bacterium | reverse complement strand
AAGCACTGGCCGAACAACGGGGATTGGGAGGGGGGGCTCTGAACTACTACGACATCTCTAAAAACATAGACCTGATCCTTTCTCTCTATCCTTCGTTAAAGAACGTCGCTTTCGTATCCGACAATACATACGGCGGCATTTCCTTACAGGCTTATGTCAGAGAGGAAATGAAAAAATACCCGGAATTGAACCTCATCCTGGTCGACGGGCGAAACGGCGAGGAACGGGCTATCCAACAAATCGGGGCACTGACATCCAATTCGGCATTATTGATAGGCACCTGGCGGGTGGGCAACGAAGGGCAATATATGCTCTACGGGGCCATCAATCAGCTGATCGCCAACAATCCTTCCCTTCCGGTCTTTTCCCTGTCCGGCTCCGGCATCGGCAGCATTGCCATCGGCGGATACGTTCCGAATTACGAGAACGAAGCGGCAAACATCGTGCGGCAGATCACCAATTATTACCGGGAAGAGAAGGATGCGGTCCATTTTACGGAAATGGGCAACCATTACCGGTTCGATCGCCGGAAAATGAACGAATTCGACATCGACGAATACAAGCTCCCGAAGAACAGCACGATCGAGGACAGTACCGAGGCCAAGCTGCGGACATACGAGAACGTGATCATGGCCACTATCGCCGCCCTGATCATCATGTCGCTCTTTCTGAGTATCCTAATCTATTTTTACCGGCGCAACAACCGGCTGAAAACCGCCCTGGAACACCGGGAGGAGGAGCTCATCGTAGCCAAAGAAAAAGCGGAGGAATCCGACAATCTCAAATCCGCATTCCTGGCCAATATGAGCCATGAGATCCGCACCCCGCTGAACGCCATCGTAGGGTTCTCAGCTTTATTAGGCGACAACGACCTGGCCCCCGAAGACCGGGCGGAATACAATACGATTATCGAGAAGAACTCCAATATGCTCCTCACGCTGATCAATGACATTCTCGATATTTCGAAGTTGGAAACGGGTAAAATGAAGTTCAGTTATTCCCAAGAGGATATCTCCGCCCTTTGCCAACAGGTGATCCAAACTACCGGCTATATCCGCAAGGAAGGCGTCGAATGCATTTTCCAGGCATCCGTCGAACCCTATATGCTGAAAACGGATGCCCAACGGTTGTCCCAAGTGTTGATCAACCTGATGACTAACGCCGGGAAATTCACCGAACACGGCGCCATTACCGTAGCCTACGAAGTACTGCCCGATAAAAATCTCGTACAGTTCAGTGTGGCGGATTCAGGGTGTGGTATCCCTCCCCAGATGCAGGACAAAGTGTTCGACCGCTTTGAAAAGCTCAACGAATTCAAACAGGGAACAGGTCTGGGGCTGTCCATCTGCAAACAGATCGTCCTGAAATTCGGAGGAAACATCTGGGTGGACCCTTCCTATACGGGAGGTGCCCGCTTCGTTTTCACCCATCCGATAGAGCCTCCGACACAGCCCGCAAACTAGTTTTTCCCCCTACTCCCACCTCCTTATCGCCAGCAAAATCTTTGCTCGGTTAAAATAACTTTCATCCGGACATAAGAATTTTTTGCAGTATTTTGGTTTACGAAAGTTAAGAAAGACTTAATTTTCCAATCGTCCCCTTGCCTACCCGAAAAAATCGTTATATTTGTGTTGCGATCATGAACGATTGGTACTAACCCACCTAAAACCAGAAGCCTTCCCCAGCAAAAAAAGGGGCCATCTTCTCAACCTAAATCAAAGTACCCTTTCTTTTCGCAAATACCCGGATGTCCCGCGCCTGTTTTTGGGGCACGGTAACACCGCCGATACATCAGCTATTGTTGTAGGCAGGAATTGTTATCCTCATACATCGGCGCCGCCCAACACCCGGACAACCATTGGAAAAAGACCACAGGATGTGGCACTTATCATAATTAAAACCTTAAACATTAACTAAAAAAATTAAAATCATGGACGAATTAAGAGGAACCCGCTATCCGATTTTCGGATTCGTAACTGGAGGAACCGGAGCTTTTAACGATGGCATACCGCCACAGCCGTACGAAACTTTCGCTTATGACCTGGCACTGAACCAGGCCGGCATAGAAAACTTCAACGTGATACCCTATACTTCGGTATTGCCTCCCGAACTGCGCGGCAACCTGGTATCCATCACCCCGGAAGTGAACACCAAATTCCCTTACCTGCCTTACCGTCCCGACGTAAAAGACCAGTTCCATCACGGTGCCGTGCTGGAAGTGATCATGGCCGGACACGGAGCCAACTACTCCGAGCACAAGGCTATCGCTACCGGTATCGGTCTGGTATGGGCTAAAAAGAACGGCAAATTCGTCGGCGGTTTCGCAGCCGAATACGTGCAGTTCTACGATTCCAAAATCGACGACGCCATCGCTGCCGCCGAAGCCCAGCTGTGGCTGACCAAATCCCTGAACCACGAACTGTCGATGCGCGGCATGGAACAGGACGGGGAGAAGGAACTGTTCCACGACTTCATCAACCTTTCGGCCGACAATCCATTCGGATACTGCCTGACGGCCATCGGTTTCCTGAACTTCGGATACGCACCGCTAGCTAAATAAGTAAGCCATGGCATCCGCCTCGAAAAAACTAGGACTGGGTGGCCTGATAGCCATCGTCTTCGGCTCCATAATCGGAGGAGGTATCTTCAATATCTCCCAGAATATGGCGCAGGGGGCGGGGCTCGGGGCTACCCTTATCTCGTGGGGTATCGCCGCCGTAGGAGTACTGTTCCTGGTAATGACCTTCAAGATGCTGTCCGATGCCCGGCCTGACCTGAACGCCGGCATTTACCAGTATGCCAAGGAAGGCTTCGGTAGTTACGTGGGATTCAACATCGCTTGGGGGTACTGGCTCTCGGCGGCCATGGGTAACGTGGCCTTTGCCGTGATGCTGAACGACTCTTTCGGCGAGTTCTTCCCCGTACTATTGCACCACGGATGGCAAACGGTCTTATTCGGATCGTTCTTCATCTGGGCGATGTATTTTATCGTGGCCATGGGCGTAAAAGCCGCCGCTGCGATGAATACAGCAGTGACCATCGTGAAGTTCGCATCCCTGCTCCTGATCGTTGTGATCCTTTTCGTCTACTTCAAGGTAGGCGCCCTCTCGTGGGATTTCTGGGGTAATACTCCGTCCCTGGGATCGTTAGGAACACAGATCAAGAGTACGATGCTCGTCACCCTGTGGTGTTTCATCGGTGTGGAGGGCGCCGTAGTGATGTCCGCCCGCGCGAAGAACAGCCGGGATGTGGGCAAGGCCGGGATCATCGGATTCCTGCTGGCACTCGTACTTTACGCCCTGATAAGCATCCTTTCGTACGGCATCATGCACCAGCCCGAACTGGCCAAACTGGACGACCCCTCGGTGGCATACGTCCTGAGGGCCGCGGTAGGCGACTGGGCTTATACCTTCGTAGTGCTCAGCGTCATCGTGTCGGTGCTCGGAGGATGGATCGCATGGACCCTTCTCTGTGCCCAGGTACCTTATACCGCCGCACAGGTGAAGATCCTGCCGAAGTCCTTCCTGAAAGAGAACAAACAGGAAACCCCTATCTACGCACTGCTGATATCCAGCGTTATCATGCAGGTATTCATGATCATGGTGGCCATGGCCAAATCGGTATACGATGCGGCTATCGATATCACCGGGGTCATGATCCTTCCGGCTTATTTCTTCTGCGGGCTTTACATGCTGAAAGCCACGTTTATGAAAGGCGAGCTGAACACCACCAACAAAAATACGATCATGGGATACCGGCTTGTCGGCCTGTTGTCCTCCGTCTTTTGTTTGTGGCTGATCTATGCGGGAGGCCTGCTGTTACTGCTCATCACGTCCATTTTCTACCTGGCCGGTCTCTACTTCTACATAGTGGCCCGTAAGCAGAATATGGCACCTGGCGAGAAAGCATTCACGAAAGGCGAACTCTGGCTGGCGATCCTCATCGCGGCATGTTCCGTGGTGGCGGCCATCTTGCTGGCCACCGGAAAAGCCGGACTGTAAGAAAACTTTTTACGCATCATAACCATGCGAGCCGCACCACCCGGGCAAAGCCGGGAGCGCGGCTCGCTTTTTTACGCCCGGGCGGAAAATTAAATCCGGGGGAAACATTGGCCAATCCGCTCGTTTACCCTATCTTCGCAACAGCAAAAACAACTTTTCCACGCTAAAAAAATGGACCTTTTTCCCAGCTATTTTTCTACAGGAGCCTGGCACGTGGCCGACTGGAATACACTTTCCCTGCCCATGTTCCTGCTGGTGCTCTTTATCGTACGCACCCTGTCCGATTACCGCCGGGGGATTCTGCTGGTCCTGTTCATTTTCGCGGCCAACCTGATAGGAATGGCCCTGTCCGCCGCCGATATATTTTACGTGCGCCCGCAGATCGCCGACTTTGTATTCCCGGCCCTGGTTACCGGGCTGGCTGTTTTCAACATCTTCGGGGCTGGCAGCAAACCATCGGCCGTACTGGAAAAAACAGGATACGCCATGGCTATCCTTTTCGCCCTGACACACGGCTTGTCCCTGGGTGCCGGCTATTCGGCAGCCATTCCTTTGGTGGCTTTCTGTCTCGGGTTTGCCGTCGGAGTGCTGATACTGGCCCTGATCATTCTATGCATATCGTCCCTGGCCTTATTTTTCGGCGTGAACCGCCGGGATTTTGTCATGGTCGTTTCGGCGATCGCTATCGGGGTGATGATCCCCTATCTGATCCGCTATTTCCCTTTTACGGTCCGCTGACCGGAAAGGGGATTCACACGGATCCCCCCCCCAAACAGGAACCCTATGGGCTGCATGCCCTTTGAAATATGAGTCCGAACAACAAAGAGAAACAGAAAAAATTCGACAGCGCCTATATGCGGATGGCCTCGGTATGGGCCGAACTCTCGCATTGCAACCGCAAAAAGGTGGGCGCGCTGATCGTCAAGGACCGTAAGATCATTTCCGACGGGTACAACGGCACCCCCACCGGTTTCGAGAACGAATGCGAGGATGAAGAGTACCGCACCAAATGGTATGTCCTGCACGCCGAGGCCAATGCGATCCTCAAAATAGCCGCCTCCACCCAATCGTGCGACGGGGCGACCCTGTACGTCACGATGTCCCCCTGCCGCGAATGCAGCAAACTGATCCACCAGGCGGGGATAAAGCGGGTGGTCTACAAGCAAGGGTATTCGGACACCGAAGGACTGGATTTTCTGCGCTCGGCCGGGGTGGAAGTCGAACAGCTGGAAGAGGGAAAAGAATAACTTATTTAGCTTGGCTTCCCGGCTTTTTTTTCGTTTATTTGCCATCGTTTATGCGCAACCTGCCATAAGTACTTACTACTAAACATACAAACACACGCAACGGCCCATTGGGCCACAAAACGATTTCAAACACGATATGTTAGAAACGACCAAAGTCAAACAACTGGACAAAGTGGTCATCCGTTTCTCCGGGGACTCCGGGGACGGCATGCAGCTGGTAGGCAACCTCTTTTCCAACCTTTCGGCCTTTATCGGGAACGGGATATCCACATTCCCGGACTACCCGGCCGAAGTCCGCGCCCCGAAGGGAACCCTGAGCGGAGTATCGGGATTCCAGGTACACCTGGGTAAAGGTGTATACACCCCGGGCGACAAAGCCGACGTCCTGGTGGCGATGAACCCCGCCGCCCTGAAAGTGAACGTCAAGAACATCAAAAAGAACGCCGTTGTCGTTTTCGATACGGACTCGTTCCTCAAGAGCGACCTGGAAAAGGCCCTCTTCACCACGGACGATCCGTTCACGGAACTCGGCCTGGGCAGTGTGCAGCAGGTTCCCGTCCCGATGACCTCGATGGTGAAACACGCCGTGGAAGGTACCGGGCTGGACGCCAAAGCCGCCCTGAAGAGCAAGAACATGTTTGCCCTGGGGCTTATCTGCTGGCTGTTCGACCGCCCGCTGGAGCGCGCCATCCACATGCTGCAGAACAAATTCGGCAAAAAACCGTCCGTACTGGAAGCCAACGTCAAAGTGCTGACCGACGGATACAACTACGGAAATAATATCCACGCTTCGGTATCGACCTTCCGCATAGAAGGCCAGGTGACCAAACCGGGCATATACACCGATATCAACGGCAACAAAGCGACGGCCCTCGGCCTGGTAGCCGCTGCCGAAAAAGCGAAACTGCCCCTTTTCCTGGGCAGTTACCCCATCACTCCGGCTACGGACATCCTGCACGAGTTGGCCAAACTGAAAGAACTCAACGTGAAGACCGTGCAGGCGGAGGACGAGATCGCCGGTATCTGCACCTCGATCGGCGCTTCTTTCGCCGGCAATCTGGCCGCCACTACCACTTCGGGACCGGGACTGGCCCTGAAGAGCGAGGCCATCGGACTGGCCGTGATGGCCGAACTGCCGCTGGTCATCGTGGACGTACAGCGCGGAGGCCCTTCGACCGGACTGCCGACCAAGAGCGAGCAGACCGACCTTCTCCAGGCCCTGTTCGGCCGCAACGGGGAATCGCCGGTAGTCGTACTTGCCGCCGCCACTCCGACCGACTGCTTCGACATGGCTTTCAAGGCATCCAAGATCGCTCTGGAACATATGACCCCTGTCATCCTGCTTACCGACGCGTTCATCGCCAACGGTTCGTCGGCCTGGCGCATCCCCAACCCGGACGAATTCCCGGACATCAAACCGAACTACGTGAAACCGGAGATGCTCGAAAAAGGCTGGAAACCCTACCTGCGCGATGAAAAGACGATGGTCCGCTACTGGGCCGTGCCGGGTATGGAAGGCTTCATGCACCGCCTGGGAGGACTGGAAAAAGATTATAATACCTCGGCTATTTCGACCGACCCGGTCAACCACCAGAAAATGGTGGACGCCCGCAAGGCCAAGATAGAGAACGTCGTGGCCGACGTGCCCGACCTGAAAATAATGGGCGACCCCTCCGCCGACCTTTTGGCCGTATCCTGGGGCGGTACGCTGGGGCACATGCTCGAAGCGGTGGAAGAAATGAACGCCGCCGGCAAAAAAGTGGCCCTGGTGCATTTCAGCTACCTCAACCCGCTGCCCAAGAACACCGAAGAGGTGCTCAAAAAGTACAAGAAAGTCGTGGTATGCGAATTGAACGACGGCCAGCTGGCTGGTTACCTGCGCATGAAGATCGACGGGCTTTGCCACCTGAACAAACTCAACAAGGTACAGGGCCAGCCGTTCAAAGTAGAGGAACTCACCGAATGTTTCACTAAACTTCTGGAGGAATAAGACAATGTGCGAAAATCAACATTATACAGCGAAAGATTTTAAGAGCGACCAATACGTACGTTGGTGCCCGGGCTGCGGCGACCATGCCGTAGTGAACACCCTCCAGAAGGCCATGGCCGAACTGGACATCGCCCCGAAAGACACGGCGGTGATCTCGGGTATCGGATGCTCGTCCCGCCTGCCCTACTACATGGGCACGTACGGGTTCCACACCATCCACGGCCGCGGCGCTGCGATCGCTACCGGCGTAAAGGTAGCCAATCCGCACCTTTCCGTATGGCAGATCACCGGCGACGGCGACTGTATGGCTATCGGAGGCAACCATTTCATCCACTCGGTACGCCGTAACGTGGACATCAACATCATATTGCTGAACAACAAGATCTACGGGCTGACCAAAGGCCAGTATTCCCCGACCTCGGAGCGCGGCTTCGTCTCCAAATCGTCCCCTTACGGAACAGTGGAAGACCCGTTCATCCCGGCCGAGCTCACCCTGGGCGCCCGCGGACAGTTCTTCGCCCGTTCGATAGACGTGGAACTGAACACCACCAAGGATGCGATGGTCGCTGCGGCCAAGCATCACGGGGCTTCCGTGGTAGAGGTCCTTCAGAACTGCGTGATATTCAACGACGGCGTTCATAACCCCATCACCGATAAGTCCGTCCGTGCCGACCGTACCGTCACCCTCCGCCAGGGAGAAAAAATGGTGTTCGGCGCCAATAAAGATAAAGGCATCGTTCTGGACGGGCTCAAGCTCAAGGCTGTGACGATCGGACAGGACGGTTATACGATGGACGACGTGCTGGTACACGACGCTACAACCCCGGACAACACGCTCCATTTCATGCTGGCCATGATGGGCTGCGCACCGGGCAGCGATATGCCGGTAGCTTTGGGCGTGATCCGTTCGGTAGACGCACCGACTTACGACCACGACGTGGAACACCAGTTGGAGGAAGTATCCGCCAAGAAGAAAGACCACTGCCTGATGGAACTGCTGTTGCAGGGAGAGACCTGGGAAGTAAAATAAATATATCCCATGATAAAAATCGGGGGCACTCACGTGCCCCCGATTTTATTTTACGCTCTTCCAGCCTGAAGATTTATTTTTCCTCTTCCCTGCCTTCTATGGCATCGAGTATCGCCTGAAGTATCTTGAAGCGGTAACTGCTGTTCGAAAACGCATTCGCCTTCTTTTCCCGGTATGTCCGGTTGGTTAGCAGTACATACACCAAGTCTTCCTCCGGCTCAACCAGAAGCAATGTACCTGTAAAACCGGTATGCCAATAAGCTTCGTCCGAGAGGAAAGCGTCGTAATTGTCGGGCTTGGCCCCTATTTCCTTTTTCACGAATCCCGGTGAGCGACTATTGTCCGCCGTACCGTACGCATAGCGGGTAAAACGGTCGACCGTACTCCCTTTCAGGAAACGCACCCCGCCGTAATATCCCCTTTGAAGGAGCATCTGCCCGTATTTGGCCAGATCGTACGCCGTGGAGAAATTACCCGCATGCCCCGATACGCCCCCCATCAGGGCCGCTCCGCTGTCATGTACGTACCCGCGCAGAAGCTGCTTACGGAACCACGTATCGTTCACCGAAGGAGCGATACGCTCCGCCGCGATATGTTTCAGGGGAAGGAATCCCATATCGGTCGCACCCAGAGGCTTGTAAAATTCTTCCTGCACGGCCTGTTCGATGCCTTGGGGATAGAAACGATCCGCCACCTCGCGCAGCACGTAAAAATCGAGGTCGCTGTAGAGCATTTTTTTCGGTTTGAGAGGACTTTTGCGGATACGCATCGTAACCGTATCGGGATAAGAAGCACGCATATAGAGACCTGTAGCTACCTCCAGCGGATATTGCCTGCTCACCCGGTCCGAATAAAAGAACGAACTCGGTTCCTTGGTATTTTTGTCCAGCGTATAGGCATAAAAAGGAAGCCCGGCAGGCAGCCCTCCGTTATGGGTCAGCAGTTCCTTCATCGTGATCTTTTCCTTGTCGGAGCCTTTGTATGCCGGTACGACGTCGCCCAGGCGGGAGGAAAAGCTGATTTTGCCCCGGTCGTACAATTTCATGATAAGGGGAAGTGTCGCCGATATTTTAGTCACCGAGGCCAGGTCGTACACCATATCGGGGCCGACAGGAACGGACAACGGATCGTCGTACATCGTCGTACCGAAACTCCGGTCTATCACCACCCGGCCGCCCCGGGCTACCAGCAGTCGGCCGCCGGGCGCAGCCCCGGCCGATACCATATCGGCTAAAAGGGAATCCACCGGTGCTAATTTCCCGGGGTCGATCCCTTCCTGCGGGGTAAACCCGAATTTCAACCGGCGCAGGTTCCTGAAACTTTCCCCGTCGCCCCGGCGATAGTCCTCGTCGAGAGTAACCGGCAACTTTCCTTTCGGAGAAAGAGCCCCGAACACTGCCTCAGCCGAAGCGACCTGAGCCGCCCATAGGTTTTGATAAGCCAATAGCACCGACGGATATTTTTTCCATCCGTCGAACTGCAGGAGCGTATACGGATTGTCCAGCATCACAAATACAGCCCCCGGGGCTGCCGAAAGGGAATCTATCACTTCGCGCGTCCTTTCAGGAACTTCCTTCGGGGTAAACCCGACCTCATCGCCCCCATGGTATCCCACCACCAAGGGATGTCCTTGGGCAAGTTGAAGGGCTCGTGAAGCAGATATATCTCTGTCTAAAACCTTCAAGGGGGCATAAAGGCCCATATAGCGTTCCTTATAATCGGAGTCTCCTGCGCCTAAAGGCAGGTAAAATACCGTATCGGATACATCTACTAACGGGAGCGCATGGCCGGCATTTTTCAGAAGGGTCACCGCACTTTCCATTACGCTCAGACAGAGGGCGGAATCCCGTACCGTTCCCAGGTCCGGCCGCAGGCCGACCGTGTCCACCGGCGTCACACCATCCAACAGCCCTGCCGCGCATTTGGCAGCCAGTATGCGGCGAAGGCTCCGGTCTATCCGCTGGCGGGATATCTCCCCGCTCTGTACAGCCGCCAAAAGCGCCCGGTAAGCCGTTTCCGGGTCTTCGGAATACAGCAGCAGGTCATTTCCGGCCTTTACGGCCTCGATCTCCGCCTGTCCAGTCTTATAGCGGGCGGCTACTCCTTTCATGTTCATCGCATCGGTAATCACCAACCCGTCGTAATCCCAAGCCCGGCGGATGATCCCTTCTATCATCTTTTCAGAAAGGCTGGAGGGTTTTTGATCTTCATTGTCCAGGGCCGGCACATACAGGTGGCCGGTCATCACGCTGGCTACTCCGTCTTCACAGGCCTTTTCAAAGGGGAAAAGTTCCACCTCTTCCAGATGGCGTGCCGAAGAGGTTATCTCCGGAAGAGCCTTGTGGCTGTCCGTTTTCGTATCCCCATGCCCTGGGAAATGTTTCACGCTGGCCAGCACGCCCGTGCTTTGCAGGCCCCGGACGAACGCCACGACCTTATCCGCCACCCGGTGGGCATCGCTGCCGAACGAGCGGACCCCGATGATAGGATTCTGCGGATCGGTATTTACATCGGCTGCCGGGGCAAAATTGTAGTTCACTCCCATCCGGACACATCCCATACCTATCCGGCGTCCGACCTCCTGTACCAGGTCGTCGTCCTGTACGGCCCCCATCGTCAGCGGCCAGGGATAGTTGAACGCCGAATCGAGCCGCATGGCCAGTCCGCGTTCCAGATTCATCGCCGTCAGGAGCGGTATCTTCGTTTTGCTTTGAGCCGTATTGATAAAGCGAGCCACGTCTTCCGGAGTG
This sequence comes from uncultured Flavobacteriales bacterium, assembly GCA_938023515.1. Taxonomy (GTDB): domain Bacteria; phylum Bacteroidota; class Bacteroidia; order Flavobacteriales; family UBA1820; genus Merdimorpha. The sequence goes on along the minus strand of CALJDR010000071.1, from coordinate 3,279 downwards.
TTCTGGTAGATGGACACCCCGCCGATATGGCAGTTTTCCACCAGATAAAGCGCCCGCTGCAACTGCGTCGGGTTTTTCAGGAAAACCGCCGGAACGAACATCTGCCCTACTTTTTCTTCCAGGCTCATCGTCTGAATGAGGGAATCCACCCGCTGGCGTCCTTTTTCGTCCAGGGACGGATAATCGAACCTTTTGGCCGGCTGGGAAAACAGGGAGGCACTTATACCTGCCAACAATAAAAGAAGCAATGAAATGCGTTTCATGGTATGTGATAGTTTTTATTTTATTCGGACAAAGAATATCCGCGGGGCAAAAGCCTCCCGTGGGAATATTTTAACGGGCGATGAAAAGGCCCAGCGTCTGAAGGTCGTCCCAGAACCGCGGGTAAGACTTAGCTACCACACCGGGATCGCATACCGCAAACGAACCACCGAGCGCCAGCGGGGCAAAGGCCATCGCCATCCGGTGGTCCTGGTAGGTCTCCAGGCAAATATCCGCCTGCCGGGACGAAAAAGACTCGATCGTCAGCGTATCGGCCGTCGAGGAGCATCCTACCCCGAATTTGGCCAGTTCCCCCGAAAGGGCGGCGATCCGGTCGGTCTCCTTCACCCGGAGGGTCCCCAAGCCGGTAAGCGTCCCTTTTATCTGCAAGGCGGCCATCGTGACAGCCACACTCTGCGCCACATCCGGGGTATTTTCCATGTCGAGATCGATATGTCCCGGTGCAACAAACCCTTCGACGGGCTCCAGCAAAAGTTCGTTTCCCTGGAAACGGGCCTCGACCCCGAAATTTCGGTAAATCTCCGTCAGGCGGCTATCGCCCTGGGCGCTATGGGGAAAATAGGAAGAAACGGCAATCTTTTTGCGGCCGATGGCCGCCATGGAAAAATAGTACGAAGCGGAACTCCAATCCGATTCCACCGTCACCCGATCCGCTGCCGTCCGCAAGCCGGGCGGAACGACAATCTCTTTTTCACCTACCGTACAATCCAACCCTACGCTGCGCAGGACGGAAGCCGTGAGTTCTATATAAGGCCGCGACACGCTTTTGCCTTCCAAGTGCAGCCTCATGCCTTTTTCAAACGACGGAGCGACCAGCATCAGGGCTGTAATGAACTGGCTGGACACGGAACTGTCTATCGAACAGTCGCCGCCCGTTAGTTTTTTACCCCGTATTTCCAATGGGGGGTATCCTTCCTTCTCCCCGTAGCGGATATCGGCCCCGAGCGAACGGAGCGCTTCCACCAGCGGGGCTATCGGGCGCTCTTTCATCCGGGAAGACCCGGTGAGGGTCACCTCCCGGCCCGGTCGGGCAGCCAGAAATGCCGTGCCGAAGCGCATCGCCGTACCGGCATGGCCTATATCCACCACGCTGTCCGTACTGTCCAGCACGGAGGCCATGGCGCGGGTATCGTCGGAATCGGAAAGGTTTTCAAGGGAAAAAGAAGCGCCGGTCACTGCCCGCAGCAGGAGCAGCCGGTTCGACTGGCTTTTGGAGCCGGAGACGGCAATCCGCACGGCATCTTTCAGCCCGTGGGGAAAAGAAATATGTATGGAGCCGTCACAGGGCATTTTTTCGTCAGAACAGATTTAGGTTATATCACCAACTTCCCTTTTACATATACGGCGAACGGCTGTCCGAGGAGTTCGCAGCCGATGAAAGCTGAATTCTGCGACTTGGATTCTATCATATCCTTGGCGAACGTCCACCGTGCGGATGGATCGAACAGGGTCATTTCCGCCAGGCCGCCCTCGATGATGCTCGGAACTTCCACACCGAAACGCCGGCGCGGGTTGATACTGATGAGTTCTATCATTTTTTGCAGGTCGATCTGGCCGGAAAGGGCTTTCCATGCAGCCCCGAAAGCCGTTTGCAGGCCTACCGTACCGTAAGCAGCATGCTCGAATTCGCATTTCTTGTCTTCGATGTCTACCGGGGTATGGTCGGAAGCTATGCAGCCGATCGTCCCTTCTTTCATGCCTTTTACCAGCGCCGCGATATGTTTTTTCGTCCGCAGGGGAGGGAGGACTTTATACCGCGTATCAAAATCCCGGAGGTATTCGTCGTCCAACAGCAAATGGTGGGGGGTCACGCTGCACGAGACATCCACACCTTTCTTCTGCGCCTCGCGCACCATTCGCACGGCACCCGGGGTCGTCACGCAGGCAATATGCAGCGGGGCTTTGGTGTATTCGGCCAGGAAAATATCCCGCGCTACGGCGATGTCCTCGGCGATGTCCGGGATTCCGTGCAGGCCGAGCGTAGTGCTCACCACCCCTTCATGGGCTACGCCGCAGTGCATCACCTCCCGGTCTACCGGGGTAGTCACCGTCAGGGCGCCAAGCGAGCCGTTGTATTCGAGTACGAGTTGTTCGATCAGGTTGTTTGCGATTTGCCGGCCGTCCCAGAAGGCTACGGCGCCGCCCTGCATCATGTCATAGGTTTCGGCCATCGCCTTTCCTTCGCCGGCCTTGGTCGCCGTCCCGACAGGGTGGATATGAATAGGAAGCTGGGCTTCTTTTTCGGTGAAGAATTCCACTTTCTGCCGGCTGTCCGTCGGGCAGCTGCGGGGCGAAGCGAGCGCCACAGCCGTAAATCCGCCGCGCACGGCGGCACGGGCCCCGCTTTCCAGCGTTTCCGCCTCTTCGTAAAAGGGTTCGCCGAACCGGCAGGCCGTATCCATCCAGCCAGGGGATACGCAAAGTCCTTTCTCATCGACGATGTGGTACTTTTTTCCGTCCGAGGGAATATCGTCGGCTATTTCCCGGATCGTGGTCCCGGAAATGAGAATGTCTTTTGTCTGTCCGTTGAATTCGCTGGTAGGGTCTACGATTAAAGCTTGTTTGATAAGGGTATCCATCGGCATCGAAGAAGAATTTTTTACGGTGTAAATATAGCCAATACTCGCGGAAGTATTTTTAACTTTGAGACGATTTTTTGCGGCATTTTACCAGGCCGCAAAACAAGAACGGACAATATGGGATTTTCTTACCTCTGGTCGTACATGTATTACCTCTCTGCCGCACGCAGCGAATACTTCGTGCATTCCCCGTTCGTATATACCCTGATGACCGAATGCCTGCGCAAAAAACGGCGCTTTTTCCCCGAAAACCAGGACCGGCTGCTCGAAAGGCTGTCGGGCTACCTCACCGCTGCCGAACCGGATTTAAACATCCTGCGCATCGCCCCGGACGAGCCGATAAAAAACATCCCAACCGCAGCCCTTACAGCGGAAAATACGATGTTATTCATCTGTCTCTTATACACATCTGACGCTG
>CALJDR010000070.1 GCA_938023515.1 uncultured Flavobacteriales bacterium | reverse complement strand
GGAGTATCGTCGGCAGCGTCAGATGTGTATAAGAGACAGCTGCCATCTCTCCTTCTACGGGCAGCAAAGGTAAAAATTATTTCGCGTGCCCGCAAAATACCTTCGTTTTTTTTACTTTTAAAAACCGCGTTCGCGTTTAATCCTTTCGTAGGCATCCTGGATCTCTATGAACTTATCTTTGGCGATCTTTTGTTCTTCAGGCGGATATTTGACCAGCCGGTCGGGATGGTATTTTTTGGCCAGAATCCGGTAGGACTGTTTTATTTCTTCTACAGTAGCCGTTTCCGCCACGTCGAGCACTTCATATGCCGATCGCCCGGAGGAAGCTCCTGTCGGCCTTCCGGTACTTCCATAACCCTGATAGGCCCCTTGCGCAAAAGCCGAGTAAATGTGATAAAAATGTTGCTGGGCTACACCCATCCATCCTGCCATCTGGGCAATCGCCCGGACTTCGTTGTCGGAAATAGTCCCGTCCGAGGCTGCCACCTGAAACAGGAATGCCAGCACACTTTGCCGCGAGACATAGCTCATCGAGAACATCAATTCCCGGCAGATATGCTCCACCGAATTTTTCCCTTCGAAAGTCTTGAAATTGGCAAATGCCCGTTCGGCGCGGGCCTGCCCGAACTGGGCGATGAACTGCTGGCGGACAAAATTGATCTCCGCCGGATTTACCACTCCGTCGGCCTTGATCACCGCCGAAGACAATGCCAGGATGCGGACATCTATCTGATCGTATGTAAAAGCGCTTTGTCCAGAAAAGCCGGATACTTTCACGGACATATTCCGGAATATGAAATAGAGAACGATGACCAGAACGATGAAAAATACCATGGCGCGTGTTTTACAGTTTTACTTGGAGGACAAAAATACGTTTTTTGCCCGTTTATTTCGATTTTAAGGCAAAAAAAAGCAGCGGAAATCCATCCGCTGCTTTTTGAATTTTTCAAGCCTTAAAACGGCCCGTATCACATGCCGAATCCCAGCGCGTCGAGGCCGGAGTAGATGCAGCTGACAAGCCCTGCCAGGAATACACCGACCATACAGATCACCAGGCTTATCGCCATCGGGCTGTCGGAACGGAAATAAGGGATCGGATTGTCGCTTTTCTTGATGAACATCGCCTTGACCACCAACAGGTAGTAGTACAGCGATATCACGGTGTTTATCAACGCGATAAGCACCAGAATATAGTAACCCTGCGAGGCCGCCGCCGCGAAGATAAAGAACTTCGAGAAGAAGCCGGCAAACGGAGGAATACCGCCCAAAGAGAACAGAGCGAACATCATTACGATGGCCAGGCGCGGATTGGTCGAGTAAAGCCCGTCATAATCCGAGATATTGACTTTCCCCGTCTTGGTATCGATCGCGGAGATCACGCCAAAAGCAGCCAGGTTGGACAGCACGTAGATCAGGATGTAGTACACCAGCGCGGACATACCCTGTGAAGTCCCGGCTATCACGCCAAGCATGATATATCCCGCCTGCGATATAGACGAGAACGCGAAGAATCGTTTGATATTGTTTTGACGGATCGCAAAGAGGTTGCCCACCGTGATCGTGACGATGATCAGTCCGTACAAAAGGTCTTTCCAGATATAGGCCAGCGGAGCGAATACCTTGAACAATACCACCATCAGCACGAACGCCGCCGAACCTTTGGACACGACCGACAGATAGGCCGTTACCGAGGAAGGAGCCCCCTGATACACGTCGGCCGTCCACAGGTGGAAAGGCACGAGCGATATTTTGAACGCCATACCGGCCATAAAGAATACCATTCCGGCGATCTGCATGGCGGACATATTCATCAGGTAAGGAACATCGGCAAAATACAGGGTACCGCAGGTACCGTAAAGCATCGATATCCCGTAAAGCATAATCCCGGACGAAAGGGCAGCAGTCAGAATGAACTTCGCACCGGCTTCGGCCGAATTGTGTTTGTACTTGTCGAATGCCACCAGGCAAGCCAGCGGAACAGAAGCTGTTTCGAGCCCGAGGTAAAGCATCAGGAAATTTCCGGAGGATATCATGATGTACATGCCGAACAGCGTGCAAAGCGTCAGCACATAGAATTCGCCCATTTTAAAGGCGCTGTCCTCTTTCCTGAGCGCCCCGTTCACTTGCAGGAACACCAGCAGGGTGCCGATGCTCAGGATCGCCTTGACCATCGAACCCATCGGGGAAGTCTCGACCATGCCCCCGAAAAGCTGCCCTTCAGGCACCAGGAAAAAGCTCCCGACGATATGCGCCAACATCAGCACATAAGCTACGGGCTGGAAGTATTTCCGGCCGACGGGCCCTGCGCACAAGTCGTACATCAGCAGGATGACGATGACCGCCAGCAGCGAGATTTCCGGTCTGAGGAGCGTAAGTATACTGTTGAAATCCATTGTATTTTCCGATATAGATTATCCTTATTTTATCAACTGTCCGATGATCGGGGCTACCCCGCTGCTGATCATGTCCGATATCCAGAGCGGAGCCATACCGATCCCGGCGATCACCACGATCAGGGTGATGACCGGCAGGCGCTCATGCCATACAGCATCGGTGAGCGTGAGATGGTGTTTGTTCTCCACATTGCCGTAAAGTATCTTGCCCACTACGCGCAGGATATACACCGCCGTGATCACGATCGAACAGCAGGCAATTACCGTAAATACTCGGTGGAACATGTCGGGATGTTCCCACGAACCCACGAAGATGGTCATTTCGGCTACGAATCCCGAAAGTCCGGGCAATCCGAGCGACGCGAGACCCGCTATTACGTAACACACCGATAGGAAGGGCATGACTTTCATCAACCCGCTCATCTCCCGGATATCGCGCGTATGCGTCCGTCCGTAGATCATACCGATAAGGGCAAAGAACAGGGCGGTCATCAGTCCGTGCGAAAGCATCTGGAGCACCGCACCGGTCATAGCCGTCTGGTTGATCATCAGGATGGCGAAAAGCACCAGCCCGCAGTGGCTCACCGAAGAATAGGCGTTGATGTATTTCAGGTCGGTCTGCATGATCGCGCCGAACGCGCCGTACACCACGCTGATACCGGTAAGTATCAGGAATATCCAGGCCATTTCATTGGCCGCCTCGGGCATCAGGAACATGGCCACCCGGAAGCATCCGTAACCCCCCAGTTTCATCAGTACTCCGGCGTGCATCATGGAAACGGCGGTAGGCGCCGAAGCGTGACCGTCAGGGCTCCATGTGTGGAACGGGAACATAGCTCCCAGCACTCCGAACCCTACGAAAGTCAGCGGGAAAAACAGCCGCTGGGCAGACATCGGGATGGTGTATTGCGATATTTCCAGAATGTTCATCGTATATTGTCCTCCTTCGGGGGCCGAATGGAAGTAGATACCCAGGATACCTATCAGCAGGAAAGCGGAACCGCCCATCAGCATCAGGGTAAGCTTCATCGCGGCGTATTCCTTGCCGCCGGAACCCCAGAGACCTATCAGCAGGTACATCGGGATCAGGGCGATCTCGTAGAACATGAACATGGTGAACAAGTCTATCGAAATAAAGAACCCGAGCACTCCCAGGGTAAGCAACACCAGCCACATGTAGTATTCTTTCGTCTGCTCCTTGATCGACCACGAGGCGAACACGCCCGTAAAGAGAATGATGGCCGAAAGCAACAGCATCACCACCGAAATACCGTCCACGCCGATCGCGTAGTGGATATTCAGCGGAGCGAACCACATAATACTGTCGGTATACAGCATCTGGGCATCGTTTCCTGCCGCACGATCGGAAAGGAACACCACCACCAGGTAAATGGCCGTAGCCAGTACGGCGCTTGCGCCCACCACCGAAACGGCATGCACCTGTTTAATGTTACGGCATACCAACAGCGCCAAAAGCATCAGCACCGGTATGATAACAAAAAGGGAGAGGAAATTCATAATATGTATTTTTTATCCGATTCTTTATTCCGTTATATCAGTATGGCTATTACCGCCAGCAAAAGTGCCCCCAGGACAAATACGTACGCGTATTGCTGTACCTGTCCGGACTGGAAGCCCCGGATGTCGTACGAAACACGGTTCGTACCCCAAGCCAAAAAGTTCATGAAACCGTCCACCACATGGCGGTCGAACCAGGCGATCCCTTTGGAGATCCCGTTGAAGATGATCTTCTTGGTGATGAACATATACACCTCGTCGATATAGAAACGGTGGTAGGCTGCCCGGGCGAAAGCCCCCATGGTAGCCACATCGGGCACCGGCTTCTCATGTTCCTTGAAGAACTTGAAAGCCGCTATACCGATCCCCAGCACAGCTACGCCGATGCTGGCCAGCGCGATGGGCCAATCCGTATGGATGTGCAGGGTTTCCCCGTCGGCCGTTACAAAATCGCCGAAAGGTATGAACCCGGCCCCACAGGTCACCAACGCCAGGAATATCAGCGGGATGGTCATCACCGCGGGAGATTCGTGGGGAGTATGGTGGGAAAGGTCCGTCGGGGTGCTCCAGAATATCCGGAAGTACAGGCGGAACATATAGAATGCGGTAAGACCGGCCGTAAAGTACATCCAGCCGAACATCCAGGGGCTGAACATATAGGTAGCCACCAGTATCTCGTCCTTGGAGAAGAAACCGGAGAAAGGAGGGATGCCGGCGATAGCCAGACACGCGATCACGAACGTGATATGGGTGATGGGCATATGCTTGCGCAGGCCGCCCATATTTTGCATTTCATTGGAGTGTACGGCATGGATCACCGAACCGGCACCCAGGAAGAGCAGGGCCTTGAACATAGCGTGGGTGAACAGGTGCCACATACCGGCCGTGTAACCCAGGCTGTCGTGCCCGTTCATGCCGGAAACGCCCAGGGCCACGATCATAAAACCGATCTGGGAGATGGTCGAGAACGCCAGGACTCGTTTGATGTCCGTCTGGAAGCAGGCGATAGTCGCCGCAAAGAGCGATGTAAATGCCCCTACATAGGCGATATAGGTGAGCACCTCGGGGGCCGCCGCGATATACAGCGGGAACATGCGCGCTACCAGGAACACGCCGGCCACGACCATCGTCGCCGCGTGGATAAGGGCCGAAACAGGGGTCGGACCTTCCATTGCATCGGGCAGCCAGATGTGCAGCGGGAACATCGCCGATTTACCGGCACCGCCGATAAAGATCAAACTCAATCCCCATGCGGCCGCCGATATGCCCAGGAAGCCGGCGCCTGCAGCCGAAGCCAGGGCCGTGCCGCCGGGAGCGGTCAGGTCGACGAAGTTGAAGGACTGGGCGTAGAACGAAAGCACCAGAATACCGATGAGGAATCCCAGGTCGGCGAAACGGGTAACGATGAACGCCTTTTTCGAAGCGGCGATGGCCGCCGGCTTCGTATAGTAAAATCCGATGAGCAGGTAGGACGATACGCCCACCAGCTCCCAGAATATGTACATCTGGAAGATATTGGTCGCTACCACCAGCCCGAGCATCGAGAAGGAGAACAGCGAAAGAAATGCGTAGTAACGGGCGAATCCTTTCTCTCCTTTCATATACCCCAGGCTATAGAGGTGCACCATCAGCGATACGGTGGTGATCACCACCAGCATCATGCACGAGATAGGGTCGAGCAGTACGCCCAGGTCTATGTGCAGGCGTTCGGTGAACTGGAGCCAGACCCAGTTGTATTCCGTGACCTTTTGGTAGACCCCGTCGGCCTTCCCGTCCACGAAGAAGTACTGGAAAGCCACCCAATAGGCGATCAGCGTGGTCACGGCCATAGCCGCAGTGCCGATATAGCCGGCGGTGCGCCCTTTGAGTTTTCCCTGAAGCAGTCCGATCAGCAGGAACATCGCCATCGGAATCAGTAATACGTATATCGAGTATTCCATTTTTTATTTCGCTGTTTTAGGGCTAATATTTCATCGTGTCTATGCCGTCCGACTGGATATTCTTAATATTCCGGTAGACGTTGATTATGATAGCTATTGCCACGGCCGTTTCCCCGGCTGCCACACCGATGACGAACATGGTGAAGAAGAACCCTTCCAGCGCCTCGGGATACAGATAGCGGTTGAACACCACGAAGTTTATGTTCACCGCATTGAGGATAAGCTCGAGCGAGACGAGCATCGCTAACAGGTTGCGGCGCGTGATAAAGCCGTACACGCCCGCGAAGAACATCACGGCGCCTACGAGCAGGTAAAGTTCCATTGGTATTTCCATTGTCCTATCGTTTTCTAGCTATTAATATTCCGCCTATGATGCAGGCCAGAAGGAAGACGCTTATCACCTCGAAAGGCAGCAGGTATCCGTATTTGTACGGACTCATCAGGGTGGCGCCGATCAGTTTCATGTCGGGGTCCACGCTCGATATTTCCGCCGGAGAGAACTGCTGGGCAAATATCAGCCAGCCGCATATCACCAGTCCGCCGAGGGCGGCCAGGAGTCCGGGGACGACCCTTTTCAATTCCGGCTTGGCTGTTTTATCGCCCACTCCGCTGGTCAGCAGGATGGAGAATACGTACAGTACGATAATACCGCCGGCGTAAATAGTCAGCTGAACGGCCCCCAGGAACTGATAGTCCAATTGGAAGTACAGGCCTGCCGTGGCGAAAAGCACGAACAGCAGGTAGGTAACCGCCCGCAGGATGCGGCGGGATGTGACCGTCAGGATGGAGAACACGACTATGATCAGAGCCAGGACGGCAAATACGATTAATCCGGGTGTTATTTCCATTGTCATCAGTTATTTTCCGGTTGTTTTTCTTCTGTTTTTCCCTCCTGGGCGGGGGCCGGGGCTTCCGGTTTCGCTTCGGCGGCGGGCGCTTCGGCCTTAGCTTCCGCAGCGGCAGGTGCCTCCTGTTTTACAGGCTCGGCCGGTTTGGCATCGGCGGCAGGAACCTCAGCCTCGTGGGGCTTGGGCTCGAGGATGGGGTCGAGGCGCATGATAAGCTTCTGGCGGTTGAACACCGCATTTTCGAATTCATTGCGGAAATCGATCGCGCTGTACGGGCAGCTGGTCACGCAAAGCTGGCAGAAAGTGCAACTTCCCAGGTCGTATATGTATTCGTCCAGCACTTTTTTCGGTTTGCCGGTAGCCGGATTGATCTCCATCTTGGTTTTGACGGTGATCGTCCCGTTGGGGCAGGCGTTCTCGCAGATCCCGCAGCCGATGCAACGGCTGGAGCCGTCCTCCTTCAGGGGCATGTAGAGTTCGCCGCGGAAACGTTTGGCGATATGGAGCGTAGCCCGGTTTTCCGGGTATTGGTCGGTCGTATTTTTTTGCAGGAAGACCTTCATCGTGGTCTTTAGGCCCGTGCAAAGCGAGCCTATTCCCTTGCAGATAGATTTTATGTAGCTAGTGAAACCCATTTCTTCTCTGTCTTTATCTATATTAGAAATGCAAACCGAATATCACCACAAGGGTCATCAACATCAGGTTGACAAGACCTATCGGCAGCAGGTATTTCCACTCGAGGGCCAGTATCTGGTCGACACGCAGGCGCGGGAACGTCCACTTGAACCACATCAGCACGAATATCATGAAGAAGGTCTTTCCGAAGAACCATACCACCGACGGTATGTAGTCCATCACGGCGTTGAACCCGTCCAGCCCGCTGATATGCAGCGGCATCCAGCCTCCCAGGAAGATCGTGGTGGCCACTCCGGCTACGATGAACAGGTTGAGGTATTCGGCCAGGTAGAAGAACCCGAACTGGATACCGGAATATTCGGTATGGTATCCGGCGGTAAGCTCGCTCTCGGCCTCGGGCAAGTCGAACGGCCCGCGGTTGGTTTCGGCGTTACCGGCGATCAGGTAAATGATGAAAGCGATAATGGCCGGGATATGTCCTTTGAACAGGAACCAGCCGTCGGCCTGCTCGTAAACGATCGTGGAAAGCTGCATCGAGCCGGCGAACATGACCATCGTCAGCACGGAGATACTGATGGACAGCTCGTAGCTGATCATCTGCGCACCGCTTCGCATAGCCCCGATCAGGGAGAATTTGTTATTGGAAGACCAGCCCGCCAACAGGATACCCAACACCCCGATGGCCGAAACGGACAGCAGGAAGAAGATACCTATGTTGAAGTCCAGCACCTGGAGACCCCGGCCGAAAGGCAGGCAGGCGAAAGCCAGCACCGATGCCAGGATGACGATGAACGGCGCCAGGATGAACAGGAAGCGGTCGGAACGGTCGATGAAGATGAGCTCCTTGATGAGCATCTTGATCATGTCGGCCACACTCTGGATGGTTCCCATAGGTCCTACGCGGTTCGGCCCAATACGGCACTGGAACTTACCGCACACGCGGCGCTCCATGTAGATCAGTATCAGGGCGATCACGGCATACAACGCCAGGATGGCCGCACCGATAAGGATAAATTCAATGGCCAGGGCCGCCCACGAAGGCATCGCCGAGCGGAGCGTGGAATCTATCCAGCCAGTCACTATTGAAAAATCGAACATATCGCTTTATGTTTGTTTGTTTCCTTTGATTCTGTATTACCGGTCGATATCCGGAACGATGTAGTCCAGCGAAGCCCCGATGGCTATCAGATCGGCAATCTTGTGTCCGCGGGACAACGCGTCTATCACCGATATCTGCGGGAGCCCCGTCGCACGGAACTTCATACGGTAGGGGTATTTGTCCCCACGGGATTCGATATACACACCGAAATCTCCGCGTGCAGCCTCCACATGGGAATAGTATTCTCCTTCGGGCAGTTTAATCACCGGTTTGGTCTTGACCTGGATGTCGCCTTCCGGAATATTGTCGATCAGCTGCTCGATGATATGCAGGGATTCGTTGATCTCGTCCATACGGGCGATGTAACGGCCCCATACGTCGCAGTCGTCGCGCAGGATCTGCTTGAATTCCACCTTGTCGTACATCGCGTACGGATCGGTCTTGCGCACGTCGCAGGCCCAGCCGGAAGCACGGCCCGAAGGGCCGGACACGCCGTACGATATTGCCATGTCGCGCGGAAGGATACCGATACCTTTCATACGCTGTTCGGCGATGATGTTGCCGGTAAATACGGCATGGTAATCGGGAAGCACGGTGGGCAGATATTTGAGGAATTTCTTGACCTCTTTTACAAAATCAGGGTGAAGGTCGGCCTGTACGCCGCCTATCGTGTTGTAATTCTGTATCAGGCGCCCGCCGGTAGTGGCCTCGAAAATATCGAGAATGTACTCGCGGTCGCGGAAACCATAGAAGAACGGGGTCAGCGCGCCGAAGTCCATACAGAATGTCGCAAAGAACAAAAGGTGCGAGTCGATACGCTGAAGTTCGTCCATAATGGTACGGATGTACTTCACACGGTCGGACACCTCGATACCCATCGCCTTCTCGATGCAATTGCACAGGGCGTGGCGGTTCATGTGCGCCGAAAGGTAATCCAGACGGTCGGTGAAAGCCAGCGTCTGCGGATACGTTTTCGTCTCGCTCAGTTTTTCGATGCCGCGGTGTATGTATCCGCAGTTCAGGTCTATCTTGTTGATGATCTCTCCGTCCAGCGATACCCGGAAATGGAGTACCCCGTGCGTAGCCGGGTGCTGGGGGCCGATGTTGACCACGTATTCTTCTTTCGTGAAAATAGTATGGGGCTCTTCTTTGAGCGTGCCGTCCTGTTCCACGACGATGCCGACAGTCTCGTCCAGCCCGTCTTCCACACAGAGATTGAGCTCGCTGTTGGTCGCCGGATCGTAATCCTTGCGCAGCGGATACCCGACGAAATCCCGGCGGAGGTACAGGCGGCGCATATCCTTATGCCCGGCGAACTTGATGCCCAGGAAATCGTATGCTTCGCGTTCGTTCAGCTCGGCCGTTCCCCAGATATCGCTCACCGTAGGGAGAACGGGATTTTCGCGGTCGGTCGTGAACGCCTTGAGCACCACCCAGTGGTTGTGCACCGAAGAGGTGAGGTGATACACTACGCCGAGCCCTGTTTCGGGCCCTTCGTCCACCCCGGTAAGGCTCACCAGATAGTCGAACTGCATATCGGCCTCGCCCTTGAGCATAAGTGCCACTTCCCGCAGCTTGTCGGCCGGCACGGTAAACGTGGGGTGTTGGCCTTCCTTGTATATTGCCTCGGGGGCTACGGCTGTTATTTTTTCTTGTATTGCGCTCATAAACTTGACTTTATAATACGTTACAGACTATCAGTCCTTATCTTCTTCCAGGTTTGCGGGCTTTTCCTCCTGTGCGCCGGCGCCCTTCTTGCCGAAATAGCGTTCGGCCTTCACTTTGCGCTGGAGCTGCATCATCCCGTACAGGAAAGCTTCCTGTCTCTTATACACATCTGACGCTGCCGACGATACTCCTTGT
>CALJDR010000069.1 GCA_938023515.1 uncultured Flavobacteriales bacterium | reverse complement strand
TACACAAGGAGTATCGTCGGCAGCGTCAGATGTGTATAAGAGACAGCTGTTGCCCAAAATACGGGAGGATGCGGATGTGGCGGAGCTCGCGCAGTACCGTCCGGATATCGTGCTGGTTCCGCAAGGGACTGCCCTGGATAGGATAGAGAGCCTTGCCGGAGTGGGGGCAGAGGTTATTGCCGTAGGAGGAGGCGCCCTTTCGGCGGTCTATGATAATATCCGGGAAATAGGCCGGGCCATAGGCCGGGCAGCGGAGGCGGAAAAGGTCGTTACCAAGGCAGAATACGGTTTTTCCCGGCTGGAAGAAAGTTTGGCCGGTGTGGGGCCGGTAAGGACGGCATTTTTCGGAGAGAAAGATCCTTACGGAATGGCCGGGGGAATGGGCTTGGTACAGGAATTGCTCCGCCGGAACAAACTGGAAAATATTTATGGGGATGCCGCCCGGGAAATCGTCCGGGCCGACCTGTCGACGCTCCGTCTGTCGGACGTGCAGTTGATCCTCTTGCCCGACTCTCCGCAGGAGTTTACCGACGAAGATGCGATCCGGCTGGGGAACCATACGGAACATGCCCTTACGGTGTTCGTGCCCGGGGAACTCTTCCGGGGTGGGGCGTCTGTGATGCGTTTGCCGGCGTTTTTTGAGGCGCTGAACGAAAAAATACGCCGTTTTTCTTCGGATAATCTGGCCGATAGGGACAAGCCCACATATTTTTAGTTATTTTTGCCGTATGATGAAGCCGCTCGAACAATCGCTGGCCCGTGCCTTGGAAAATCTTTCCCGTTTGGTGGAAATACCGTCCTATTCCCGGCAGGAAGAGGGTACGGCGGATTATATCGGGTCGCACTTGGCCTCCCGGGGAATAAAAGCCTCCCGGGTGCGTAACAACGTGTGGGCGGCGAACCTGCATTTCGAGGCCGGGAAACCGACGATCCTGCTGTGCTCGCACCACGATACGGTACGGCCGGCGTCCGGATATACGCGCGATCCCCATGTGGCGGCGCTCGAAGACGGAAAATTATTCGGGTTGGGGAGTAACGATGCCGGGGCCCCGTTGGTGGCGCTTATCGAAGCGTTTGCCTCTTTTTACGACAAGGAAAATTTACGATACAACCTGATATTGGCCGCCGTAGCCGAAGAAGAGTGTTCCGGCGAAAACGGTATTGGGGCGCTGTTGCAGGAAATACCCGTCCCCGACTGTGCGATCGTGGGCGAGCCTACGGGTATGCGGATGGCCGTGGCGGAAAAATCCCTTATCGTGGTGGATTGTACGGCACACGGACGGAGCGGACATGCGGCCCGGGAAGAAGGGGATAATGCGATATACAAGGCGGTGAAGGATATCGAGGCTATTGCCGAATACGAATTCCCCCGGGTGTCCGAAATGCTGGGAAAAGTGAAGATGACCGTGACGATGGTCAATGCCGGGTCGCAGCATAACGTAATACCGGACAAATGCACGTTTACCGTGGATATCCGTACGACCGATGCCTATACCAACGATCAGGTGATGGGCACGCTGAGGGGGCTGATAAGTTCGGAAGCCGTGCCGCGTTCGCTCAAAAGGCGGCCTTCTTCCATCCCGATGGACCATCCTCTGGTGCGCGCCGGGTTGGGATTGGGGCTGGAGCCTTTCGGATCGCCGACCCTGTCGGATCAGGCGCTGCTTAGTTGCCCTTCGCTTAAGATCGGGCCCGGGGAGTCGGCGCGTTCCCATACGGCGGACGAATACGTGGAGGTAGCCGAACTGGAGCTGGGTATCCGGATATACGGCGAACTTTTGGAAAAACTGCTCCTGCTCGGTTGACGGAAAGAAAGCGAGTGGGATGTGGTGTTCAACGAATTGGTTACGAAAAAGATAAGAAGAATCTAAAGATATGAAACTCTGGGACAAAGGATATTCCATAGATAAAAAAATAGACGTCTTTACCGTGGGGAACGACCGGGCGCTGGACGAAGTACTGGCCCGTTACGATGTGCTGGGCAACAAGGCTCAGGCGGTGATGCTGCACAAGATCGGTGTACTGACGGACAAGGAACTGGAAGATGTGACGCGGGAACTCGATGCGATCGGGAAAGAGATCGACAAGGGAGGTTTCCGGATCGAAGACGAGTTCGAGGATGTGCATTCCAAAATAGAGTTCATGCTCACCGGGCGGCTGGGCGATACGGGCAAAAAAATCCATACCGCCCGTTCGCGCAACGACCAGGTATTGGTCGATATGCACCTGTATGTGCGGGACGAACTGCTGCATATCCGCGATGGGGTAAAGCGGCTTTTTGACCTGCTGATCGCCTTGTCCGAGAAATACAAGGATGTCCTGCTGCCGGGATATACCCATTTGCAGGTGGCCATGCCTTCGTCGTTCGGGCTGTGGTTCGGCGCATATGCCGAGAGCCTGGTGGACGATGTGTATATGCTGAACGCGGCCTATCGCGTGGCCGACCAGAATCCGTTGGGTTCGGCGGCCGGATACGGATCGTCGTTCCCGATAGACCGGGAGGTGACTACGCGCGAACTGGGCTTTTCCCAGATGAAGGTCAATTCCGTGGCGGCGCAGATGGGCCGGGGGAAACTGGAAAAAACGGCCGCTTTTGCGATGGCTTCCGTCGGGGGAACATTGTCCAAGATGGCGATGGACGTTTGTCTGTATATGAGCCAGAATTTCGGGTTCGTATCGTTTCCGGACGAGCTTACCACCGGGTCGAGCATCATGCCGCACAAGAAGAATCCCGACGTGTTCGAATTGATACGTGCCAAGTGCAATACGGTCCAGGCGCTTCCCAATGAACTGATCCTGATCCAGAACAATTTGCCTTCGGGTTACCAGCGCGACCTGCAATTGCTCAAAGAATGCTTCGTGCCGGCAGTATCGACCTTGAAGAGTTGTCTGGATATGGCGGTATTCATGCTGGAAAATATCCGGGTAACCGAAAATCTGCTCGAGGACGAGCGGTACAAATACGTTTTCAGCGTGGAAGAGGTCAACCGGCTGGTCGTTTCCGGGATGCCTTTCCGCGACGCATATAAAAAAGTGGGGAAAGAGATACAGGACGGGACTTTCTCGCCCGACAAAAAGGTCGTCCATACCCATATCGGTTCGGTGGGCAACCTGCGCAACGACCTGATTGTGGACAAGATGGAAAAAGCGATGGGCGGATTGGAAAAATGATCCGAACCTTGTACATAATAAAAGCGGCTGCTGGATATCCAGCAGCCGCTTGTCGTTTCAAACAGAATTTCCTTTACTTGGCGGGCGCTTCGCCGTATTTGTTGGCGGTGTTCTCGCCGGGCTGGGCCCAGAGGTAAAGGTTGTACAGCGGGATGAGGATGAACCAGCCGCATTTTCCGATGTCGTGCATCCGGCGGATACCCACCCCGATGGAAGGCAGCAGGATGGCCAGCCCCCACAGGCTGTACAATAGCTGGAAATGGATCGTCCGGGTTACTACGTTCAGGACGATCGAAATGAGGAGGCTGTACAGGAAAAACCACCAGAATTCGCTCCTGTCGGCCCGGCCGGTAAATACGGCATACTTTTTAAGAACCCCGATAAAATAGTTCATAGCGTGAATTTGTTTTTTCCTACTCGTATGGCTTTTCGGCTCCGCCCCGTTTACGGTTTCTGGACTCCTTTGCTAAAACGATTACAAATTTAGTTTAATTTCCTATATGTTCCGCTTGTTTTGTGTTTCTTTTTTGACTATATTAAGGAATGAAATTTGGGTTTTAAAACAATGAAAGAAAACGAAAGAAAGACGGCGGAAGTAACCGTACAAAAAGGAGCCCTTTCCGGCGCGTATGTATCGATCCTGAAAAAGACGGGCGAAGAATCGGGAAATTACAGGATCGTGGTGACCAGTACATGCCGCACCCCGCATGACCAGGCGCGGATCATGTTTGAGAATATCGAGCGAAACGGTGTCCAGGAGCAAAAGAGGACTTACCGCACGCCGGGGCGGGAAGTAATAGCCGTATATGAGAAATTATCGGCCGAAGGCCGGAAAAAAGAAGAAATTGTCGGCACGATGGAACGGAAGATTGTCTATCTTGGCCCTGAAAATGTGTCCAAACACTGCAGCGACAGGGGCAATGTAGCCGATGTGTCGAAGAGCCATCTGCCGCATCCCGAAGAATTCCTGCGGGCGGTACGGCCGAAAGTATCGCAGGTGTTGGACGAGAACGGATGCTTTCATATCATATTCTAAAACGAAAAAATGAAGAAACTGTTGTTCTGCTGTCTGCTCGTCCTCGCGGCGGCGTGCAAAGGGAGCGGCCCCGCCGGTAACGGTCAAGGGGAACAGACGCTTGTTTCGCTCGATTCGTTGGAGCGGCGCAATGTCGGGCAGCGGTTGTCTCCGGCCGAAGGGCCGTACGATTCGTCCTGTGTCCGCGGCCTGGCAGTTCCGATGCTCTCGGAAAGTACCCCTTTCGCGCAGTCCGGCTACTCGTTCGTGCGGGTAGTGCCCAATCGAAGTTATGAAATGTGCCAATACGACGATCATGCGGTGTTGGAAATCGGACAGGGCGGATGTGAGTACTTCAGTTTCGTATTTAAATGGAGCTATAATGGCGTCCCGGCGGAAATGTCCGACCGCGAACTATACACCCGTGTACTGGGAGATACCCGGGTGGCGGGGCTGTGGTGCCGGGAGTTCGGGGACGATGTGGCGGCCGGAGCGGATACCCTGTTGACGCATTTGCAAAAGGATAATGCCGGGATTGTAGGTACGGATTTCGATTTCTTGCCGCCGGTAGAAGATTTCCGGTATACAGTCCGGCTGGATTCGCCGGAGCGCTTTTCGGATGCGGCCGTCGTGTCTGTGGTCTATGCGATGGGGCCTTTGTAAGCTTACGACCGACTGATAAAAAAGAAACACCCGCAGGCAGGCCTGCGGGTGTTTCTGTCTTATGAAGCGTTCAATTATAATTCAACCAGATACTTTTCTGCGTCCATAGCTGCTTTGCAGCCCGAACCGGCCGAGGTGATTGCCTGGCGGTAGCGGTTGTCCTGTACGTCCCCGGCGGCAAAGACGCCCGGCACGCTGGTGTGCGAGGTGTCGCCTTTGGTCACGATATAGCCTTCCGGGTCCAGTTCCAACTGGCCGGCAAAGACTTCGGTGCGGGGATGGTGTCCGATGGCTACGAAAACACCCTCGAGCTGGATGTCCCGTGCGGAATCGTCGATGTTGCTTTTCACGCGGATGCCCTCTACGCCCTGGTCGCCGTATATCTCGTCGATCCGGCTGTTCCACAGGATCTCGATATTCTTGTTGGCTTTTACGCGGGCCTGCATGGCCTTCGAGGCGCGGAATGCGTCGCGGCGGACGATGAGGTAAACCTTCGTGCATATTTTGGAGAGGTAGTTGGCCTCTTCCAGGGCGGAATCGCCTCCTCCCACTACGGCTACAGCCTTGTTGCGGAAGAAGAACCCGTCGCAGGTGGCACAGGCGGATACGCCGTACCCTTTCAGTTTTTCCTCCGACGGCAGTCCGAGCCATTTGGCCGTGGCGCCGGTGGCGATGATCAGGGCCTGGGCCTCGATCTTCTTCTCGCCGTCGATAGTTACCAGATGGGGCTCTCCTTTTTTGTGGGATAACTTTACTTCTGTCACCACGCCCATGCGGATATCGGTGCCGAAACGGCGCGCCTGTTCCTCGATCTGGGCCATCAGCAGGTTGCCGTCCACTCCTTTGGGAAAGCCGGGGAAGTTCTCCACGTCGGTCGTTTTGGTGAGCTGGCCGCCCATTTCTATCCCGGTG
Organism: uncultured Flavobacteriales bacterium; assembly: GCA_938023515.1. GTDB lineage: Bacteria > Bacteroidota > Bacteroidia > Flavobacteriales > UBA1820 > Merdimorpha. The sequence goes on along the minus strand of CALJDR010000069.1, from coordinate 10,897 downwards.
TACAGTACCGGCGTGCAGTCTGCACGGGCCGCGTAAATGGCAGCCGTATAACCGGCGGGGCCGGAACCTACGATGAGTATCCTTACTTTTTCAACAGCGTTTTCCATGATGTCGGTGGTATGTTTTAGTGGTATTTCTTTTCTGTATACAAAAATACCCATTTTCCTCCGCAAGGGCAAGGCGCGGGGATTGTTTTTGTCTATTGCTGTATAGGTTTGCCCTCTATCGCCCGGAAGAAGGTTTCGCGGTAGGCGTCGGACACCGGAACGTAAATTTTCCCGAATACGATGCGCCCCCGTTCGATGACCTTTACCGCATCCAGGCGTACGATATACGAGCGGTGGATACGCATGAACTCCTCAGGGGGCAAAAATTCTTCGAGGCTTTTCAGGCTCATCTGGGTGACGATGGGTTTAGGCGAATCGGCGGTAAATATTTTGACGTAGTCTTTCAGCCCTTCGATATACAGGATGTCCTTGGCGGCTATCCGCAGTTGCCGGTAGTCGGCCCGCACGAGCAAATGGGTCTTGGCATGGGAGCTTTCCGCTTCGCTGTCTGCCGGACGAGCCAGGGAAAACCAGCGCAGGGCTTTGTTGGCGGCGCGCAGGAATTCGTTGTAGTCGATGGGTTTGAGCAGGTAGTCGATCGCATCGGCCTTGAACCCGTCGATAGCATATTGCTGGAAGGCGGTGGTAAAGATCACCCGGGTGGTATCCCCGGTGAGACGCGAAAGTTCCAGCCCGTTCATGCCGGGCATCTGGATGTCCATGAAGGCTACGTCGATGTGTTGTTCGGCCAGAACTTGCAGGGCTTCGGCCCCGCCGGAACATTTCCCGGCCAGGCGCAGGAATGGGGTACGCTCTACGTAGCGTTCCATCAGGTCCAGGGCCAGCGGCTCGTCGTCGACGATCAGGGTAGAGAGGGTCATCGGGCGCGGGGATTTGAGGGGATGGACAGTTCACACCGGTACAAACCGTCCACGACTCCGTGCGAGAACGTGTAATCGCTCCCGTAGATGAGTTTCAGGCGTCGTTCGAGGTTCTGGATGCCGATGCCCGATCCACTGCGGTCCGAATCGGTCTTGGGGAAATTGCTGTTGACCGTCCGGCAGACGATGCGCCCGTTTTCGGTCTTGATGGCAATCTCGATGAACGATTTTTCGCTGGGGCTCACCCCGTGCTTGAACGCGTTTTCCACCAGGGAAATGAAGATGAGCGGGGCGGTGACGGCCGAAGGGTCGTCGCTTCCCAGGGATATATGCTGGGATACGTGGCTGCCCGTGCGCAGGGACATCAGGGCGATATAATTGCGCAGGAAATCGAGTTCCTTTTCCAGCGGCACGACTGCCGGGCCGCCCTCGTATAAGACGTAACGGAGCAGGCGCGAGAGTTCATGCACGGCGTTCTGGGCTTTGGCGGAGTCGACTTCGATCAAGGCATAGATATTGTTCAGCGTGTTGAACAAAAAGTGCGGGTTGAGCTGGTTTTTCAGGTTGCTCAGCTCGGCTTCGCTGCGGCGGCGTTCGGCCTCGTTGCGCTGGTTTTCGCTCTGCTGCCAGCGGGAGGTCATCTTGATGGCCACCGCCAAAGCGACGGTGAGCAGGTTGAGCATAAAGTCCCGGGCCATAAATAAGATAGGGGGAATGAACCCTTCCCGGGGAGGGCCTTCCCGGAAGTCGCCGAACATTTCCAGGTGGAACGACCGCCAGAGGTGCCCGGCATACCATAGGATCAGGATCAGCACGACGTTGAGCGCGATGAACAGGCCCCAGCGTTTCTGGAACATCAGGCGGGGGATGAACAGGCCATAGTTGGCATAGAACACCGCCAGGAAAGACAGGGGCGTGAACACGTACCCTAAGTACCATCCCAGGGTGATCCCTGCGCTGCTTTGCCAGCGAAGGGCCAGGGGAAATGCGAACAGGATACCCCAGGCAATGATATGTCCGGCATACAGCAGGAACCGGTCGCCGCGTTTTTTAGGCATTGTGTCCATTTTGGTTGATGCAGGCTAAGTTACTGTTTTTAGGTTTTCCGGAAAACATCCGGGTTTAAAAATAACCGGCCGCGACTACAGTCGCGGCCGGTCGACTGAAAAACAATCTAAAAGCACACAAAATAACTATGAAAAAAAGCACTATTATTTATCATTCATGTAATTATCATTCGTACCGGATGGCCTCGATCGGGTCCAGTGAGGCGGCTTTGCGGGCCGGGTACCATCCGAAGAAAATACCGGTGAGCGAGCAGACGGCGAAGGAGAGGATCACCGACCAGGGCTGTATATAAACGGGCCAGCCGGCGATGAACTTGATGGCCATCGAGGCCCCTACGCCCAGCAGCACGCCGATGATGCCGCCCATGATGCTGATGATCACGGCCTCGATGAGGAATTGGAGCATGATATGCCGCCCTTTGGCCCCGATGGACATCCGCAGGCCGATCTCCCGGGTGCGTTCGGTCACCGAAACGTACATGATGTTCATGATCCCGATCCCGCCCACCAGGAGCGAGATACCGGCGATACAGGCCAGAAGGATGGTCATCATGTTGGATGTGGAGCTCATCATGCTGCTCAGTTCGGCCTGGGATCGGATGTTGAAATCGTCGTCCGCCCCGGCTTTTATTTTGTGGTTGGTGCGCAGGATCTCGCTGATCTCGGCCATGGCGTTGTCCGTATCCTCCTCGGTAATGGCCGAAGCATAGATAGATTGCAGGTAGGTGATGGCCAGGATGCGCTTCTGCACGGCGGTATAGGGGGCCAGGATGAGGTCGTCCTGGTCCATGCCCATCGAATTGTACCCTTTGGCGGTCAGCACGCCGATGATGCGGAAAGGGATTTTGTTGAAACGGATGACCTTTCCGATGGGGTTGGTCCCGGCCGGGAAAAGGTTGTCCACCACGGTCTGGCCAACGATGCACACTTTGGCTGCATTGCGGATGTCGGTTTCGGTGAACATATCGCCGTCGCCTACCGAATATTTGCGGATGTCCAGGTATTCGGGACTCACTCCGTATACAGACGTACGGGCGTTCTTGGCCCCGTAGATGACCTGCCCGGAGGAACTGACCGAAGGAGAGGTTTTATCTATATAGGAGGTCTGGGTGGCGATGTCGGCGTAGTCCTTTATCTTGAGCGACTGCATGGCCGAGGGGTCGAGCCGTACCCCGCCCCGCATATCCGCTCCGGGGTGAATCATGATCATATTGGAACCCATTTCGGCGATCTGTTCCCGGATGCTCCGTTTGGAACCCTGGCCGATAGCCAGCATAGCGATGACCGACGCCACACCGATGATGATGCCCAGCATGGTGAGGAATCCCCGGAACTTGTTGCCCGAAAGGGCCCGCAGGGCGATGCGTATGAGGTTTTTGTAATTCATGTCGTGGGACCTTTAGTCTTCCTCTTTCGGAAGGGTTTTCAGCGCCTCGGCCGCTGATGCGATCGAGGGGTTCGTTCTGTCTTCGGTGATGTGTCCGTCTCGCAGGACGATGTTCCGGCTGGAGAACTGCGAGAGTTCGGGGTTGTGCGTGACGAAGATGATGGTCCGTCCCTGTGCATGGAGTCCCTGCAGGATGCGGAGTATCTCGAACGAAGTACGGGTATCGAGGTTTCCGGTCGCTTCGTCGGCCAGGATGAGGACAGGGTCGTTCACCAGGGCCCGGGCGATGGCCACGCGCTGCTGCTGTCCGCCGGACATCTGGTTCGAGCGGTGGTGCAGGCGGTCGGCCAGTCCGACGGCCTCGAGGGCTTCGGTCGCTTTGCGGCGGCGCTGGGATTCCGATATGTCGGGGTTGTACAACAGAGGCAGTTCGACGTTCTCCAGTGCGGAAGTCTTGGGCAGCAGGTTGTACGACTGGAAGACGAAACCGATCTTGCGGTTGCGCAAGGTGGCGCGGGCGTTCTTGCTCATCTGCCGCACGGACACTCCGTCCAGAAAGTATTCGCCCGAGGTAGGGGTGTCCAGGCAGCCCAGGATATTGAGCAGGGTGGATTTTCCGGAACCGCTGGTGCCCATGATGGTGACGAACTCCCCTTCGGATATGTCGAACAACACCCCGCGCAAGGCATGGACGGTTTCGGAACCGACCTGGAAATCCCGCCGGATATCCTGAAGGCTGATGATGTTCTTTTTCATGGCTTGGTGCGGTTTATTTTTTGTTCCGGTTGCCTCCGGGAGGGGTCGGCATGAAGGGGTTCGTCTCTCCCTGGGCCTCCTGGGGGGCGGCTTGCGCGTTTTTCGTCCGGATAGAGACTACCACTTCGTCGCCGGTCTTGACCCCGGAGAGTATTTCGGTGGAGATGCCGTCGGTTACCCCGGTGGTCACCGCTACTTTTTTCAGGCCGTTCTTTTCCTTGATCCACAGGTGTTTTTCTTCGGGATTGCCCGCAGCGGAGGATGCTGCGGCGCCGTCCGGGTTGAAACGCAGGGCCCGGGTGGGCACGGCCAGTACGCCCTGTTTATCCAGCGTGTAGATCGTGACGTTGGCCGTGAGACCGGGCAGGAGTTTCAGGTCGGGGTTGGGGGCATCCACGACTACCTCGTAGGTCACTACATTGGATTCGGTGGTCGGCTGGATACGTACCTGGGTGACTTCGCCTTCGAATGAGTCGTCCGGGAAAGCATCCACGGTGAATACCGCGCGCTGGCCTTGTTTGACTTCGCCGATCTCCGCTTCGTCCACGTCGGCGATTACCCGCATTTTGCGCAGATCGTTGGCGATGGTGAAAAGTTCCGGGGTGTTGAAGCTCGAAGCCACAGTCTGGCCTTCCTCTACCGCGCGGGACATCACGACCCCGTCGATGGGAGAGTTAATGGTGGTATACCCCAGATTCTTGCGTGCCTTGACGATGTCGGCCTTCGATTTGTTGTACGAACTGAGCGACCGGTCGTAATTGTATTTGGCCTGTTCGTAATCCGTGTCGGAAATGAGCTTTTGCTCCCAGAGGCTTTTCTGGCGGGCGAAGTTCTTATCCTGATATTCGTATTCGGCTTTGGAGGATTCGAGGCTGGCTTCGGCCGAGCGGAGTTCGGCGGCCATGAGCGAGGTGTCTATCTGGGCCAGGAGCTGGCCTTGTTTGACCACCGAATTATAATCTACGTAGATGTTGGAGATAATACCGGATACCTGCGCGCCGACCGATACCTGGTTGATGGGTTCGATGGTGCCGGTAGCTGTCACGGTGGTGGAAAGCGAACTCTCGGACAGGGTCATGGTGTTGTATTCCCGGGCCGCTTTGCTTTCCGAACAGCCGGCCAGAACCAGCATCGGGGCGAGGAGAAGGGTGGTTTTAAGGATTGTATTCATTGCCGTATGGGGTATTATAATTCGATCGGTTTGTTCTGGTAGAAATTGAGCAGTTTGATGGACAGGACTGCTTCGTATTTGGCCTGTACGGTCTCCATCCGGGCCGAGAGGTAATTGCTCTTCTCCTGAAGGAGTTCGACAGTATTCTTCATTCCTTTTTCGAACTGCGTGGAGACGAGGTCGTAACTGGTCTGGGCCGCCTTGAGTTTTTCTCCTGCGGCTTCATACCGGCTTTGCGCCGATACGGCATCCTGCCACAGGGATTCGACGGTGGTCAGCAGGTCCTTTTTGGTGCTCTGCAGGGAGATGTTGGCCGAGAGGCTTTGCAGTCGGGCTTTTTCAAGCGCGGTTTTCGCGGAACGGTTGTTGAAGATGGGGATGGAAATGGACAAACCCACGTTCTCGCTCAGGCTCCGGTCGAGCTGGCGGGCGAACGCGTCGCTCGAGGTGGTGTTGTGCCCAGTACCGATCCCGGCACTGAGCGACACTGAAGGGATGGCCGATGCTTTGGCGATCTTTTCGCCGATCTTGGCCGATTCGACCCCGAGGAAGGCGCTTTTCACTTCCGGCATCGTCTCGAGGGCCGCGTGATAGACGGCTATCGACGAAGGGATATCCTGGGATACCTGATCGTCGCCGATCTCCGGGAAATAGACCTGGAAATCGTATCCGGCCTCGAGTTCCAGCAATTGTTTGAGGTCGAGGATGCTTTTGGCCAGGGTGTTCCGGGCGGAGACGAGTTGGTATTTGTCCGAGGCGTATTGCGATTCGATCTGGGCGCAGTCGCTCAGGGCGATGGAGCCGGCCTCGTACAGTTTTTTGGCGCGCTCCACCTGAGAGAGCGAGGTTTCGACGGTTGTCTGGTTTATTTTTACCGATTCGCGGGCATAAAGGATTTGGAGGTAGGCCTGCGTCACGCGGATCTCTATGCTGTTGCGCGTTTTGTCCACGTCGTAGGAACGGGCGTCGGCGTCGGTCTTTTTCTGCGAGAGGGTGTTGTTGAGCTTGCCCCCGTTGTACAGGGTCATGGACGAAGACAACTGGTAATTCCCGGTGTATACATACGCATTCGCGTGGCTTTCCGTATCCCGGCGGGCATGGGAGAGCCCCTGCGAAATAGAGGCCGAAAGGGACGGCAGGCGGTTGGCGGAGGCTTGTTTGATGTCCGTTTGGGCAGAGGAGAGATTGACTTCTGCGTTTTGGACGTCCAGGTTTTTCTCCCGGGCGTATTGGATGCACTCCTCGAGGGTCCACTCTTTGGCCTGCGGAACTTCGCCCTGGCAGTAAGCGTACAGCGACAGCGGGAGGGTAAGAAGAAGCAATATAGTTCTTTTTGCGTTCATGTTTTGCCGGTTTTACGCAGCAAACATACGGACGCACTTTCCCAGCGGACAAAAAGAATAGACCGGGGAGGGGATTTAAAGGATGAAAAGGCCGTTTTTACCGACCGGGGGGATCACAAGATCACAGATAGCAGGCCTTGTACCAGTCTGTATCGTAGTAATACGAGTTGTACTGGGCGTACGTATCGGAAGGGATGTACGAGGAAAGCCCGCAGCATCGATTCAGCGGCAGGCTGAAAAAATAGGGTGTATGCGCCTCATACAGGATGGTCTTGTCCAGTGCAGCGCGGAAAGCGGTGTATTGTTCTGTTGTGGCGACCTGTTTTATAAAATCATCCAGGTCGTACATGAACGGGCGGCTATATAAGTCATAGTGCTGCACATTTCCCAATGGCAGTGACGCGACTGAAGCATTCCCCTTCACGGCTCCCCGTACGGCAGAGGCCAGCTCGTCCATCCGGCTGGTCTTTATCAAAGCCACCGAGGCCGAACGGTACAGTCCGTTCTGTTCGTTATAGTAATCGAAGAATTTGATGCTGATGTTTTTGCAGAGGGTCTCTACCGGGCCGGAAGCCACAAGGTCGGGCGTGATCCGTTCGTAAGGCAGCCCGTCCGCAATGACTTCTGTAGGGTAAGTGATGATGTAAGAGGCTTTGGCGCGCAGGGCGTAGACTGTCTCCACTCCGCCCATCAGGCAGGCGTCGGTAATCAGGAAATCGAATATTCCCGAAGGTATGGCAGCCGCCAGATCGGGGATCTCAATCTGGTAATTCTGGGAATTAAAAGATTGGTTGCCGAAAGTACGCGTGGGAGGATAGGCAGCAGCAGCCAGAGTTAGCGATTTTACAGCCAAGGGAAATCCCTTGGGAGTCCAGCCGTTGGCATGCGACCACAGGATAAGCCCGTAACTGCCGGCCGGAAAATCGTTCAATACATCCAGGATGACGGTATTGAGGTTTTCGGCCGTCGTGGAATTGACGCCCGGATATTCTTTGACGGTCTGTGCGCCGTCTTTGGTCACGCGGAACAGGCGGGGAGTGCCGGATCCATTGTCGAAATAGACGATCAGGTTGTTATTACCGCCCACTGACTTGTATCCCCTCACCATGGCCTGTAGGTTTTGGTTGGCGTAAGTATTCAGGTCGTTGGCCCCGGCGATATACACCAGGACAGTACGTACGGCAGGATCTCCGTCCCCGGATTTCGAACACGAGAACAGCGCGGCGCAGGCCAGTATCAGTAATAAAATTCTTTTCATTTTCAGGCTCCTATGGAGGGTTATCCAGGCAAAGTTACACATTTGTCCCGGGAAAAACAGAAAGGCACGGCGGAAAATGCTACATTTGTACAAGACAGGATGTGCCCCGGCCATTTCCATATAAGCTTGAATGGTGCTCGGCTTTCGCTCTATTTGCAGGAATACCAACCAATATACTCCTATGAGAAAACTATTCGCTTTTTTTGCCATGGTCTGTTGTATAGTTCTTCAGGCCGCTCCTACGGAGGAAAATGTGACGCTGAAGGTCAGCGATAAGGTCCAGATACAGGGAAGCCTGCTTTTGCCGGAAGGGGTGAACGGGGCCGTCCCTTTGGTAATCATCGTGGCGGGCAGCGGCCCGACCGACCGCAACGGTAACAATCCCCAAATGGAAAATAACAGCCTGCGTATGACGGCAGATAGTCTGGCAGCAGCAGGTATCGCTTCCCTGCGGTACGACAAGCGGGGTATAGCTGCCAGCCGGATCGAAAATTTGAAAGAAGAAGAACTGATATTCGACGACTATGTGGACGATCTGAACGGTTGGGTGGATAGGTATGCAGGGGACAGACGCTTCTCAAAGATCGTCGTGCTGGGGCATTCGGAAGGCTCCCTGATCGGTCTGGCCGCTGCGCAAAATAATCCCGGGATCGAAGGGTTCATTTCCGTGGCCGGTTCCGGGCGCAGTATGGACAAGCTGCTCAAAGAGCAGATAGGCCGGCAATCGTCGCAGGCGCTGGTTTTTGTCAATCCAATCGTCGATTCCCTCAAGGCGGGCAAAACGGTCGAAAACGTGATGGCGCCGTTCAACGTTTTGTTCCGCCCGTCGGTACAGCCGTTCCTTATTTCCTGTTTCCGGCACGACCCGGCCGTACTTATTTCCAGAGTGGAATGCCCGGTACTCATCGTGCAGGGAGACAAAGATATCCAGGTCACGGTGGCCGATGCCGACAGTTTGTCTGCGGCCAATCCTTCCGCCCGCAAGGCGGTGATCGCCGGGATGAACCACGTGCTCAAAACGACTGATACAATGGATATGCAGGCGCAGGTGATAAAGACATATATGGACCCGACGCTGCCTCTGAACAAAGAGTTTGCCCGGATCATAATCGCTTTTGTAAAAGATATTCAATAATCTGCCGGGCCGTCGGCCCGCAAAATAATGCATAAGAAAATGAAGAAAGTATTTTTACTGGTATGGGCGTTGGCCGTCTTCCCGCTGGCCGCCCAGAGTGAAAGCGAAGACCTGCTTCCGGAGTGGACTTTTACCACCGGGATAGAGGGGGCTGCGCACGATGAACAAGGCAATATCTATGCCTGCAACTTCGGCCGGCAGGGAACGATCGGTATTGTGAAAGACGGGAAAGCCTCCCTTTTCGCCACCCTTCCCGAAGGATCGATCGGGAATGGGATCGTGTTCGACCGCGGGGGGAATATGTATATTGCCGACTATACCGGCCACAATATCCTGCGGATAAAAAAAGGCCAAAATACACCTGAGGTGTTCGCGCATAACGCCGCGATGAACCAGCCCAACGACCTGGCTATTTCGCCGGTGACAGGCATTATCTATGCGGCAGACCCGGACTGGAAAAACTCGAAAGGGCAGCTGTGGATCGTCCGCCCGGACGGGAAAATGGAACTCCTGGAAGGGGATATGGGTACGACCAACGGCATCGAAGTGAGCCCGGACGGACGCCGCCTGTATGTGAATGAATCTGCCCAGCGAAACGTTTGGGTATACGATATCAAGGCCGACGGAACGGTGGAGAATAAACGCCTTTTCCAACATTTCGACGATTTCGGGATGGACGGGATGCGCTGCGACAGCAACGGGAGGTTGTGGCTCACCCGGCATGAGAAAGGAACGGTCGCTATTTTCTCCCCCCAGGGAAAACTTCTTGAGGAGGTCCCGTTGACGGGTAAAAAATGTTCCAATATCACGCTTATCGAGTTGGAGAAAGATATAGTGGGCTATGTGACGATGGCCGACCGGGGCTGCTTTGAAGTAATATATGTTAACAAGCACCAATTGAGTTTTTAGTCAGGTATCCGATCCCCGTGGAAATAGAATAGATAAACTAAAACGAATTTGAGCTATGAAAAAGATCGACCCGAAAGAAATAACGGATAATCCCATAAAGCTAATCGGCGACGACTGGATGCTCGTCACGGCCGGCACCCCCGGAAGTTTTAATACCATGACCGCCTCTTGGGGCGGGGTCGGCCATCTGTGGAATCGTCCGGTGGTATTCGTTTTTGTGCGTCATGAGCGTTACACGTATGGATTTACAGAGCGGGAAGAGGGCTTTACCCTTTCTTTTTTCGATCCTAAATTCCGAAAGGAACTTTCCCTGCTCGGCACGAAATCCGGCCGGGATTCCGACAAGATATCCGAAGCGGGACTGACTCCCATTCCGGCCTCCAACGGGAGCGTGACCTTTTCCCAAGCCCGGCTGATCCTGGAATGTAAAAAATTGTATGTATCCGATCTGGAGGAGGCAAAATTTCTGGATCGATCCATTCTCGGGAAGTTTTACGATGCGGCCCACGGAGGCCTGCACCGGGTATACATTGCCGAGATCACGGCTGCTTATCAAAGATAATCGCCGGGGTTCTATAAAGATTCAAAGGTTGTGCTGGAAAAATCCCAGCACAATTTTTTTAGTAAAAAGAGAAGGCCTTGTATATATCCCAAGATACGATTTTGCCTTTATGCGATAAAAATTTATCGATAAACGATAAATTTTATTTGTTTTTCAGAAAAACGTTTTTACATTTGCGGGGTCATTCGAACAGATCGACGCAGCCAAATGAAAAACAAAAAGAGCATTCATGCCGGTTCGACCGGACTTTACGATACCGTGGTGGGGATTTTGGCTTTCCCCGCGACGGTTATTTTTTCGACTTTCACTTTCATTTCATTTATAGTTGATTATTGGCCGGATTCGCGCTGCTCCGGGATGGAAAAGACCTGTCTCTTATAC